>NZ_JBGQOQ010000001.1:0-304515 GCF_052119765.1 Pseudorhodobacter sp. W20_MBD10_FR17
ACGGAATTGAAGCCACAACCCCAGACCAGATCGCCGCATGACCGACAAGCCTCAAACACCAGATTTGACAATAACTCTCAGGGAAATGCTGCGCTATGCACGATTGCGCGATAATGGCGCGCAGACCGGGCCCGAGCGCCGCACATTGCTTGAGGCGCATCGTGAAACGGTCCGCAACAAAGTCGCTGCATTGCAAACCTGCCTTCTCGTCCTTGACACCAAAATCGACAGCTACGTCGAAGCAGAGAAAAGGACGCACCATGACGACAGAATACCTGACAGCCAGCACCGAGACACGGCTGGAACGCGGAAAACGTGCACTGGCTGAAATCGACGGCCAAGCCGGTCAAAATGTGATCGATGCCTTGGCCGGAATTGCCCCGGATTTCGCAACCTACCTGTTCGAGTTTCCGTTCGGGGATATCTATTCGCGACCGGGGCTTTCGCTTCGGGATCGCGAGATTGCAACCATTGCGGCCTTGACTGCCATGGGCACAGCTGCGCCGCAGCTGAAGGTCCACATAGAGGCGGGCCTGAATGTCGGGCTGTCACAAGAGGAAATCACTGAAATCCTGATGCAGATGGCCGTTTATGCGGGTTTTCCGGCAGCGCTGAACGGCCTGTTCGCGGCCAAAGAGGTGTTTGCAAACCGAGAGGCCTGAAGAAGGGAGAGGCATTCTATGAAACATTAAACGCAGGCAAAAAAGCTGCGTAACATTTGAACAAATACCCTTCCAGAAAACTCGGGGCGCATGCTGGATCAGCGGTGCAAGATCAAGGCTACGGATTTCACGCGGTAAAGCGCCGACAAGGACTGTCCGGGCAGATGATCACTCAAATGGCGCGGTTCGCAAGGTCGTCCAGTGAAGGGCCTAGTCATCCATGTACTTCAAATTGTGCAACAAAGCTTGCTCAGGCATAAAATGACCGCAAACCGTTCGGCACACACGTAGCGCCGGATGTGGCCACTGCGCGCCGTTAACCGCGCGGTGGCCTTTTTTCACGTCACCTTAGTGGTGATGGCGTCAGTGACCGTGCGACAACACAACGCCGAGGACTGCGACGGCCGCCACTGCAACCAAGATTTCAACTCCCGGTCCGCGCGGCGCGCCTGCCTGCGGCCCTTGCGGAGAAACAGCGACGGGCTGGTTTGGGACGGGCATTGGTTGGGCTTGTGCAGCTAATGGCGCCGAAAGTGCGGCAATAGTGGCCAATGCAGTCAATGATTTTCGAAACATTTTCGATCTCCGATGTTAGAATGCTCGTGAGACATACTACGCCGCTACATTCAAATTCCGTCGCGTGTCCTACCACATGCAAAACAACAGCACCGCAAAGGCCCCGCCTGTTTGGTGCCCCACACAAACGCCTAAGTGCGGCGGATCAAGTAAAATTGCGCCGTCCCGATTTCGCCCGCTTCCACCAACACATGGCCCGATTCGGCGCAAAAATGCGGAATATCAATCACGGCTGCCGGATCTGTCGCCAAAACGCGCAAGATTGTTCCGGCCTGCATGGCCTTAAGACGCTTGCGCGCCTTTAGCACTGGCAGCGGGCAAAGCAGCCCCTGCGCATCAAGTTCATCATCCCAGTTCATGCCGTTTTCCTTAGGTTAAATGCCGCAGTCTGTCCATTGCATTACAGGCCAAGGTGACAGAACATAGCCTTTGGCACGGCGCAGGCTGCGCGACACCCTGCTGCAAGACTGACCTAACTGATCGACCAATCCCACCGCGGCAAGAGCCGCCGCGTATAGACCTAGACACAAAGGACATGGCAATGGCACCGGCCCCGCAAGACGGCATTTGGAAATCGGGTAAAGGCAAAGGCCGCCATGCCACCAAGGGCCGCCAGCTGGACGATGCAGCGTGGGATCAGGTCAAAGCCCTGCTGGCTGACCGGCCGCGCCGCAGGGATTTGCTGATTGAATTCCTGCACTTGATCCAAGATGAATATGGCCAGCTTTCTGCCGCTCACCTACGCGCCTTGGCCGAAGAAATGCGCCTTTCCATGGCCGAAGTGTGGGAAGTCGCCACGTTCTACGCCCATTTCGACCCCGTGCGCGAAGGCGAGGCGTCGCCGCCCGACCTGACCATCCGCGTCTGTGACAGCCTGTCGTGCGAATTGGCAGGGTCCGAGGCGTTGTTTGAGGCGCTGACCAAAGGCCACGATCCTGCCCGCGTGCGCGTGTTACGCGCGCCTTGTATGGGCCGCTGTGATACCGCGCCGACGGTGGAAATTGGTCACAACCACGTTGACCACGCCACACCGGAAAAAATCGAAGCCGCCATCAGCGCGGGCGATTTTCACCCCAAAATTCCGCTCTATGAACCCCTCGCGGCCTATCAACACGCAGGCGGTTACAAAAAACTGGCCGCCCTGCGCGACGGCGGCAGTTGGGAAGCTGTCCAAGATCTCGTCATGGCCTCGGGGCTGCGGGGCCTCGGAGGTGCGGGCTTTCCCTCGGGCAAGAAATGGGGCTTTGTGCGCGCCAATGCTGGCCCGCGCTATCTGGCGGTGAACGGGGATGAGGGCGAGCCCGGCACGTTCAAAGACCGCCACTACCTTGAACGCACGCCGCATCTGTTTTTGGAAGGCATGCTGATCGCCGCTTGGGCGGTTGAGGCGGAAAAATGCTTTATCTACATGCGCGACGAATACCCCGCCGTGCTGCATATTTTGGCGCATGAAATCGCCGCTTTGGAACAGGCGGGCCTTGTAAAGCCGGGGTATATCGATTTGCGGCGTGGTGCCGGTGCTTATATCTGCGGCGAAGAATCCGCGATGATCGAAAGCATTGAGGGCAAGCGCGGCATCCCGCGCCACCGCCCGCCTTTCGTGGCCCAAGTCGGTATTTTTGGCCGCCCGACCCTTGTGCATAACGTCGAAACCCTGAAATGGGTGGCGCGGATCGTGCGCGAAGGCCCCGAGGTTTTAAGCGACACCACCCATAATGGCCGCACCGGCCTGCGCTCTTATTCCGTGTCTGGGCGTGTGGCAAAACCGGGTGTTTACTTGCTGCCCGCAGGGTCGACGATCACCGATGTCATCAAGGCCGCGGGTGGCATGACTGCGGGTCATACGTTCAAAGCGTTCCAGCCGGGCGGGCCGTCTTCGGGGCTTTTGCCTGCCTCGATGCACGATGTCCCGCTGGATTTTGACACGCTGCAAGCACATGGCACCTTTATCGGCTCTGCTGCCGTGGTGGTGCTGGGCCATAAAGACCGCGCGCGGGATGCTGCGCTGAATATGTTAAAATTCTTTGAATCAGAGTCCTGCGGCCAATGTACGCCTTGCCGTGTTGGCTGTGAAAAGGCCGTGAAGCTGATGCAGGCCGACCACTGGGACCAAGCGCTGCTGACCGAGCTGTCAGCCGTAATGCTTGATGCCTCGATCTGCGGCCTCGGGCAAGCTGCGCCCAATCCGATCAAGCTGGTGATGAAACATTTCGCGGAGGAAATCTGATGTCGGTTACATTCACCCTCGACGGCCGCGAAGTCACCGCCGATGCAGGCCAAACAATTTGGGACGTCGCCAACGGGCGCGGCCTGATCATCCCGCATCTGTGCCACAAACCGGCCCCCGGCTATCGCCCCGACGGCAACTGCCGCGCCTGCGTGGTTGAGGTTGAGGGCGAGCGCGTGCTTGCCGCGTCCTGCATCCGTGAACCTGTGGCAGGCATGGTTGTGCATACCCAATCTGCGCGCGCATTAGCGGCCCGCAAAATGGTTGTGGAAATGCTGGCGACAGATTTGCCCGAGGTGACGCATGACGCCTCATCCCACATGGCCGATATGGTGGCTGCCACGGGTGCAACCGCAGGCCGCTTGCCAAAGCTGGAAAAGCCTCGCATCCCGCTGCTCGATGACAGCCATGTCGCGATGCGCGTCAACCTGGATGCTTGTATTTCCTGCGGCCTGTGCGTCCGCGCCTGCCGTGAGGTGCAGGTGAATGACGTGATCGGGATGTCGGGGCGCGGCCAAGGCAGCTATCCCACATTCGATATGGCCGACCCGATGGGCGACAGTACCTGTGTGGCCTGCGGTGAATGCGTGCAGGCCTGCCCCACCGGTGCGCTGATGCCCGCAACCGTGCTGGACGATCAGCAACGCGGTGATAGCAAGGATTTTGACACGGAAGTGAAATCCATCTGTCCGTTCTGCGGCGTTGGTTGCCAAGTTTCCCTCAAGGTCAAAGATGGCAAGGTAAAGTTTGTCGAAGGCATCAACGGCCCCGCGAATGAGGGGCGTTTGTGCGTAAAGGGCCGCTTTGGCTATGACTACATCCACCACCCCCACCGCCTGACCAAGCCGCTGATCCGCCAGCCGAACATGGCAAAGGGCCTGAACGTCGACCCCGGCAATCTGATGACCCATTTCCGTGAGGCCTCATGGGATGAGGCGCTGGATTTCGCGGCAGGCGGCATGGCACGCTTGCGTGATTCCGATGGTGGCCGCGCGATAGCGGGTTTTGGCTCGGCCAAATGTTCCAATGAGGAAGCCTATCTATTTCAAAAGCTGATCCGCCAAGCCTTCCGGCACAATAACGTCGATCACTGCACGCGCTTGTGCCACGCATCCTCGGTTGCAGCGCTGATGGAAAACGTTGGCTCGGGTGCTGTGACGGCCACATTTAACGAGATTGAAAATGCCGACGTGGCGATCGTGATCGGGGCCAACCCGACCGAGAACCACCCCGTTGCGGCGACCTTTTTCAAGCAGTTCACCAAACGCGGCGGCAAGCTGATTATTATGGACCCGCGCGGTACAGCGATGAAGCGCCACGCCGCCCATATGCTGCAATTTCGCCCCGGCACAGATGTGTCGATGCTGAATGCAATCATGCATGTGATTGTTGAAGAAAAACTTTACGACCAACAGTATATCGCGGCCTACACTGAAAACTGGGAGGCGGAAAAAGCCCATCTCGCAGACTTTTCGCCCGAAAAGATGGAAGGCATCTGTGGCATCCCCGCGCAGACCCTGCGTGAGGTGGCCCGCACCTTTGCCACCGCCAAAGCCGCGATGATTTTCTGGGGCATGGGCGTGTCGCAACACATTCACGGCACCGACAATTCCCGCTGCCTGATCTCGCTTGCGCTGATGACGGGCCAGATTGGCCGGCCCGGTGCCGGCCTTCACCCGCTGCGCGGCCAAAACAACGTGCAGGGCGCATCCGATGCGGGGCTGATCCCGATGTTCCTGCCCGATTACCAGACGGTGACCAGCGACAATATCCGCAACGCCTTTACCGAGGTTTGGGGCTCGGATGATTTCAGCGCTGAAGCAGGTATGACGGTTACGGAAATTTTGGATGCGGTCCACGAAGGCCAGGTCAAAAGCATGTATATCCTCGGCGAAAACCCGGCGATGTCAGACCCCGATGTGACCCACGCGCGTGAGGCGCTGGCAAAACTGGAACACCTTGTGGTGCAGGATATTTTCCTAACCGAAACAGCCAATTACGCCGATGTCATCCTGCCCGCCGCCGCTTTTTATGAAAAATCCGGCACCGTCACCAACACCAACCGTCAGGTGCAAATGGGCCGCCCTGCGGTAAAGCCTCCGGGAGAGGCGCGTGAAGATTGGGCGATCACAACCGAGCTGGCAAACCGGCTGGGATTGTGCTGGACCTATACCCACCCATCCCAAATCTTTGCCGAGATGAAGCTGAACATGGCGTCGCTGAACAACATCAGCTGGGACAGGTTAGAGGCCGAGAACTGCGTCACCTACCCGAGCCTGTCGGAAACCGACCCCGGCCAATCGATCGTGTTTGCCGATGGCTTTCCCCGTGCGAATGGCCGCGCCAAATTCACCCCCGCCAGCGTCGTCGCACCGGACGAGGTGCCCGATACCGAATACCCGATGATCCTGACAACGGGCCGGCAATTGGAACATTGGCACACCGGATCAATGACGCGCCGGTCAAAGGTGTTGGACGCGGTAGAGCCTGAGGCAAATTGCTCTCTGCACCCCAAAACCCTGCGTGCGTTGGGCGTTGAACCGGGGGGCAATATTCGCCTGTCAACGCGGCGCGGCAGCATTGTCATCATGGCCCGCGCCGACCGTGCCGTGGCCGAGGATATGGTCTTTTTGCCCTTTGCCTATGTCGAGGCGGCGGCGAATATTCTGACCAACCCAGCCATAGACCCCTACGGTAAAATCCCCGAGTTCAAATTCTCGGCGGTTAGGGTCGAAAAGACCGAGGTTATGGCCTAACCCGCAGTTGGTGTTTCGGCGCGCTGTCTGACAAAAGCTGTTCTTTCCTAATCAACTTGGCCCGATCAACTTGGGCTGGGAACACATAGGCAAATGCGGGCAACTATCCACTTTGATTTTCACAAACCACTCGATCGGTTGAAATCGTCACAAACCACTTTCCCCAACCGGGCGGCCAAGCTAGATTGCCCCAAGGTAAGGGAACCTTAACGCAGCCATGGCAAACCAACCAACCAACCAACCATTTTGGCGTTCATTCCGGTTGTTTGAAGCGCTGGATGACCCTGTTCTGACAAAGATTGCCAATGCGGCCCAACGCCGCCACTGGCCCAGCGGCACAACGCTGTTTCAACGTGGCGACACCGGTGATTATCTGGTCGCGCTGGCCTCGGGGAGAATTCGTTTAGCGGTTGGGTCGGCGCAAGGCAAAGAACTTGTCCTGCGCCACGCCGAGGCCGGTGATATCTTTGGCGAGCTGTCGCTTTTTGACGGCGCCCCCCGCTCGGCCGAGGCCGTTGCTGTGATTGACAGTGCCGGATTTGTGCTGCCCAAAAGTGATTACGACGCAATCACGCTGCAAGAACCTTCGCTTTGCAGTGCTGTCACCCATTACCTGTGCCGGATGTTGCGCGACACCACCGGACAACTTGAAAGCCTCGCGCTCTATACACTTGAGGCGCGGGTGGCGCGGTTTTTGCTGTTTACCCTGCGCCAAATTCATGGCGATGACTTGCCACCAAATCCGCTTTTGCTGCTGGAAATCAACCAGTCCGACATCGCGGCGGTGTTGGGAGCCAGTCGGCCAAAGGTAAACCGCGCACTACAATCCTTGCGCGATGCGGGTATTATCCAAAAATCAGGCGATGCCATGGAATGCAATGTCGCCCTGCTGCACAGCATCGCAGACCCAAGGCTCGGCTAATCATACGTCCTTAGGCCGCTGGCCGAAACCGTGCTGTCGCCGCTTCGCAACAATAGGCGTCGGCCATCGGATAGGGATTGCGGGCCAAGGCATCGACCGCCGCGATCACCCGATCCGCCTTGGCATCATCCATCAGCACGGACAGGTTCAACCGCGTCCATCCCGGTTTTTCCATCTCTTCACCGCGCAAAATCGCTGCACGGATAGCGTCGGATTCGGCGGCACTTATTCCCAGCAAGCGATGTGCATAAGGCCCCGCGCAGGCACAGCCACCCCGCGCCTGAATACCGTAAACATCTGACAGCAAACGGGTAAAAAGTTGATGATGCAAATAGCCACCTTTTGCCGCATCGCGCACACGAAAGGAAAAGATCGGCAAGGCCTGCGCATCTGTATTGCCCATCAGCACAATATTCGGGTTGTCGCGCCAAACCCGCAAGGCCCGCGCGCGCAAGGCGCCGTGCCGCGCATCCATTCGCGCCTGCCCAATCGCGGCCTTGACCATAAACACCAATGCGGCCCGAATATCACCTATCACATTCGGCGTACCCGCCTCTTCGCGCGTTGTAATATCGCTGCTATAATCATGCGCGGTAGGCGAGACAAACTTGACCGTCCCGCCGCCCGGCTGAAACATCCGGCGCGAACACACCGCCGCTTTGCGCACGATCATCACACCCGAAGTCCCCGGCCCACCGACAAACTTATGCGCCGAGACCACGACCGCATCCTTTTCGGCATCGGTCCCGGCCCGCATATCAATCGGCAAATAGGGTCCTGCACCGGCATAGTCCCATACCGCCAACGCGCCGTGGCTTTTCAGCATCTGCGTCACGGCATCAGCGTCGGTCACGATGCCCGTCACGTTCGACGCCGCCGAAAAAGCCCCCACAATGCGCCGACCGCGCGCGGCAACCAGTGCCGCCTCCAGCGCGTCCATATCGGGGCCACCGGTTGCCGCCTCGGCAATCTCGATCACCTCGGCACCGCTTTCGCGCCATGGCAGGATGTTGGAATGATGCTCATACGGGCCCAGTAAAACCAGCGGGCTTTCACCAAGCGTCACGGCCTCAGACACGCCCAGCAGATGCACCAAACGGTTCAACCCCGCAGTCGCGCCTGCCCCTGCAAAGACCATGGCAAACCCATCATCCGCGCCGCATTCTGCCGCGATGATCGCCCGCGCCTCGCGCCGCATCCGCGTCATCATCCCCCCGCAATAGGAGGCCTCGGTGTGGCTATTGGCATAGAACGGCAGCACCTTTTCCATCACAAAAGTCTCAACCTGCCGCAGCGCGCGCCCCGAGGCAACATAATCGGCATAGAGCAGCGTTTGCACCCCGAACGGGCTGTCAAACTCGGCACCTTCGCCAATAACACCGCCGCGCAATTGGGCAATCACATCGGGGGTGGCAAGGCTGGCGGCAAAATCTTCTAGCGCAGAGGGCATCGGCTGTCTCCTAAATCAGGCATCCCCGATCATACCGTCAATCAAACGGGGTAAACTTCACCTTTTTATATTGAATTTAGGTATAATACTGGGTCAAATGATCGCATGAAACCTAATTCCTTAGATCAAATTGACCGCACCATCCTCCGCGCGCTTCAGCGTGATGCCGCGCAATCGCAACGCGAATTGGCCGAAACGGTGGGCTTGTCGCAAAATGCCTGCTGGCGGCGGCTGAAAATTCTGCAAGATAGCGGGCTGATTGCGGGCCAAACCTTGCGGCTGAACGCGCCGCAAATCGGGCTGGGGCTGACCGTGTTTGTCATGGTGCGCACCCGCCATCACAGCCGCGACTGGCTGGCCGTGTTTCGCCGCGAGGTGATGAACATCCCGCATGTCATTGATTTTTACCGCATCGCAGGCGACTACGATTATATGCTGAAAATCGTGGCCGAGGATATGAACGCTTTTGACCAAATCTATCAGCGCCTGACTGCCAAGGTCGAGTTGGAAACCGTTACCTCCTACATCACGATGGAAGCCATCGCCGATGCGCGCGACCTGCCGGTTTAACGCAGCCAAAAATAGACGTTGAACAGCCCGATAATAACCGGTTGATGCGCAAGGTAAATTACCAATGAATGCCGCCCCGGCCAAGTAACTCGCGCCATCAGCGGTGAGGCCTGCCCGCGCGCCAACGGGCCGCGCAGCAGCATAAACTGCGCCGCTGCCATACCAAGCAAAAACGCGCCAAACCATGGGAACATCGGTTCATAATCCATGGTTTGCGGAAAGCCGGGCGCCAGACCAACCCACAGCAACCACGGCGCCTGAAAGGCCATGTCGCGGTACAGCTGCGGAACCGCCAAAATCACCACCGCCACCAGCAGCGTAACGGCCCAAGGCAGGCGCAAAAACGCCAGCCCTAGCAATGAGGCCAGCGCGATCGAATGCAGAATGCCAAAGAAAATAAACTGCTGGGGCATCGCATAATAGGTGGCCACAGTGATCAGCGCCGCGCAACCGACCAAAACGCCAAAACGCCGGCCGAAAGCGCGCCAATTCACGCCGCGATGATGCGATAAATACAGGCTAAACCCTGCCAGCGCCAGAAAGCTGCCCGCAATGCTGCGGGCAAAAATGGCCCAAAATCCGGTGACAGGTGTGTTTGCGTCGACAAACCCGAACATGCCTAAATCAAAGGTAAAATGGTAAATCACCATCCCGATCACAGCGATTGCCCGCGCCACATCCAGCCATAAAATCCGCGCTTTTGGTGTTTGCTGTTCCACGATCCCGCGCCCCTACCTGATGCGGCAGCCATACCCCAACCGTTAGCGAAAGCCGACCCGAAAAATGCAATCCATCTTGCCAATTCGCCGCCACAGCGTCACCATCGCGGCCAAGTTCACTTAGGTCACAAAGGCAGTCACATGGCGCAAATTATTCCCTTCGGTCAGCTTGCCGATGGCCGCACGGTTCATCAAATCACGTTGCAGGGCGGTGGCTTGACCGCCCAAGTGCTGACCTATGGCACGGTGGTGCGTGATTTACGGCTTGAGGGGCACACCACACCGCTGGTCCTCGGGTTTGAAACATTTGCGCCATATATTGACCATCCTGGCTATTTCGGCGCCACCGTTGGGCCCTGCGCCAATCGCATCGGCCAAGGTCGCTTTATGCTGAATGGTCAAACCTATCAGTTGGAAGTCAACAATGCCCCGAACCACCTGCACGGTGGCAGCAACGGCATTTCGCGCCAAATCTGGACGATAGCCGAACATACGGATAGCAGCGCCACGTTTACCCTTGCCTCCCATGCCAAAGACACCGGCTACCCCGGCACACTGACGATTAGCCTTACACTGTCCCTCCTAGACGGTGGCGTGATGGATTTCGAAATGCAGGCCACCACCGACGCGCCTACGCTCTGCAGTCTTGCGCATCACAGTTACTTTAACCTTAACGGCGGCGATATTCGCACACATTCCTTGCAAATTGACGCCGACCACTACCTGCCGACCGATGCTGACCTTACCTCGACCGGCGAGGTCGCCAAGACCGCTGGCACCCCGTTCGATCTGCACAGTGCCAAACCTTTGGCCGAGGTTTGCAGCGTGGTGGCGATTGATACAAACGTCTGCTTGTCACACGCGCCGCAGCCGCTGCGCAAAGTTGCTGTTTTGGCAACAGATGCGCTTGCGCTTCAGGTCAACACGGATCAACCGGGCCTACAAATCTATGATACTGCACGGGTTGATGTGCCTGTTGCGGGGCTTGGCGGCAGAACCTACGGCCCCTATTGCGGCTTTGCGCTAGAGCCGCAGCTTTGGCCCAACGCCATCAATAACCCCGATTGGGCGCAACCGGTGCTGAACCCCAATGAGACCTATCGCCAGCACACGCAATACGTTTTTTCCAAAACCTAAGGCGTCAATCTTGGGCGGCAGGCACATCAGCTTTCTGCCGCCGCTTATCCTTTTTCAGCGCCTCAAACCCGATAATCACGTCCAATAACTCGGTCGTGATCTCGGCTTGCCGTAAGGCGCGGGTATCGGATTGCAGCGTGTCCAGCCTGTCATCTACCGATTGCTCGGCCTGCTGCATCAGCGCAAGGCGCGCCGCGTTTTCCGTCACCAAAGCCTCGGCTGCGGCGCGAAACAGGCTTGCAAACAAATGACCACGGATCAGCGCCATAAACAGATCATCCGGCGGCATAAAAACCTGCGGCAAACTGCGCGAGGCCCAAGGTTTGGCCTGAAGATCGGCAATGAGGGCTGGATCAAGCGGTAACAGCGCCACGGTTTTCGGCGCCTGCATCCCGCCCTCATCCCGCGCGAAATAAGCAAGCGACACAGACAGATCTTGCGGCTGACTGTCGCGCCGCATCACGTCCAACTTGCGCGTTAACAGGTTGGCAAGCCGACCAATCCCATCAACGGACGCGGGCGGAAAGAACGCCTTACTGACGTCAAGCCTTTGATCGGACAGCGCATCTTCCATCTGCGCACCAACACATAGAACGGTGACAGCATGCGCCGCCTTGATGTCTTGGGCCACATGCGCGGCCAACGCCTCATTATAATTGCCGCACAGACCATGGTCTGAACCAAACACAACCATCACCCGCTGCGCGTCTTTGGCACGCACCGGGATTGGCCCCGACTGCGATAAAAACGCGTGCAGCCCGTCCAGCACTGTGGCGTGATAGGCCTCTATCGCGCGGGCAGCATGATCGTAAGGTGCGGCATTAATGACCGACAGCGTTTTCATCGTGTGAACAACGCTGCGGATGCCCTTCATGCTAGTGCTGCGCCGCGCCAGCGTTTCAAGCGTTTGCGCCATTGCCTGCCTCCAGCGCTTTGCGGGCCTTTTCCCCGATCGCAGCCATCTGCGCGCGGGCGGCATCGGCAAGCGGTTCATTTTGCGCAATCTGTTTGGCGATATCGGCCAGATCGCGGGCGGCGGCCCTAATGCCAGCCATCACGGCAAAGGTATCAGCCTCGCTTAGCCCGTCAAACTGGCCCTCCATCGCGGCGATCAAAACGGTCAGCTGTTCAATCGCTGAAATCGGGTCGCGCTCGGCTTGGCGCAGGGATGCGCGCACCGCTGCCCCCCGTGTTAGCCGCGCACGTGTAGCATCATCCAGCCTTGTGCCGAAACGGGCAAAATCCTCTAGTTCTTCGAACTGTGACAGGGTTACCCGCAGGTTACCCGCCACCGACCGGAACGCGCGGTGCTGCGCCTTGCCGCCCACCCGCGACACCGAGACCCCCAAATCAACCGCCGGAAACTGGTTCTTGCGCACAAGTCGCGGTGACAGGTAAATCTGCCCATCTGTAATAGAAATCAGGTTGGTCGGAATATAGGCCGACAGGTTTTCGGCCTGCGTCTCTACTATCGGCAAAACGGTAATAGAGCCGCCCCCCACCGTATCGGCAAACTGGCCCGCACGTTCCAGCAGACGCGCGTGGATATAGAAAATATCGCCGGGAAACGCCTCGCGCCCCGGTGGGCGGCGCAGCAGCAGCGACAGCTCTCGGTAGGACCGCGCGTGGTGGGTCAGGTCATCCAGCACCACCAACACATCGCGCCCTTGTGCCGCAAAATGCTCGGCCATCGTCAGCGCGGCATAGGGTGCCACATAGGCCAGCCCAGCCGCCCCCTCATCCCCCGCCGACATGATGATCGTGCGGGCTGTCATGCCGCCATCGTGCACCGCACCAATCACCTTGGCGACCGCATCGCCGCGCTGGCCGATGGCGCAATAGATACAAATGACATCGGTAGATTTCTGGTTCAAAATCGCATCCACGACGAGTGAGGTTTTACCCGTTTGCCTGTCGCCAATCACCAGTTGCCGCTGGCCCAAACCCACTGGCACAGCTGCGTCAACCGTCTTGATCCCTGTGGCCAAGGGCCGCGTAATCGCTTTGCGGTCAAGGATTTTCGGCGCTTCGGCCTCAACCGGTCGCATCGCTTCGGGATTGATCACGCCCAGGCCATCCAGCGGGTCGCCCAGCGCGTCAACAACCCGCCCAAGCAGCGCCGCACCCACCTTGGTACTGACCACCTTTTGCGTCCGCATCACGGACTCGCCCACGGCCACACGGTCGGACGCGCCCAGCAGCACAACCCCCAACCGCCCCGGCTCTAGGTCCAACACAATGCCCTGCACGCCGCTTTCAAAGCTCAGCAGCTCATCCGATAGCGCGCGCTCAAGGCCGGTTATAATGGCGATCCCATCGGCGATCTCGGCCACTTGCCCGATCTCGCTCAGGCTTGGTGCAGGGGCGGGGCTGTCCATCAGCACCCTTAGCATTCCGTCAACCCTTTGATCTGTTTCACCGCTCATTTGGGTTGCGCTTTCTGGTCCATGCCACTGACAGATTGAGTGGTGGCAAGTTGATCGGCAACCAAGGCGTCAAGCCCGTCGATATAGCTGTCAACAGTCCACGCGACCTGCGCGCCGCCCATGCGCAACATCAAACCGGGGGCCTGTGCCGCATCGGTTTCAAACCGCAACTGGACATCAGGAAATTGCGCCTGCAAAGCCGTCATCACAGCAGATTGTGCGGCGGGTAGCATCGGGTCATGGCTGGTCAAAACTGCAGTTTTCGCCTGCCCGACAGCCCGCCCCAAATCGGCAATCATCGGCTGTATCTGCTGCATCAAATGCTGCGCCATACGCGCCTCTAGCGTCTGATCTGCAAGGTCGGTCAGCGCCTTGCGCGTCACCTGCAACACGGCCGAGGCTCCTGCACTATGCAGGCTGGCGGCAAATTTACGCGCCTCATCGGCCTGATGGGCTTGCCAATTCGTATGCTCTTGCTCCATCCGCAACTGCGCATCGGCCAGCAAGGCATCGCGCTGCGCCTCGGCAGCCTTGCGCACGGTTTCTTCCATCTCGGATTGAGCCGCGTTCAGCGCCCGCATCTTTTCCTCAAACGCGGCCTCAACGGCTTCGGCCTTGGCTTTGGCCGCCACGGCGCTGTCCATGCGGGTGGCGATCTCGGCCTCACGCGCATCGATGCCGTCCAGAATAGGCCGGTATAAAAACCGCTTTAACAGCCAGACGAGCACCAAAAAGTTGGCGATTTGGGCCGCAACGGTGATCCAGTCGATTGACATGGCCTAGTTGCCCGTTGCCGTAACCGTCGTTGTGGCCGCCTCAAGTGCCGCAGTCCAAAACGGGTTGGCAAAGATCAGGATCATCGCGACCACAAAGCAATAAATCGCCGTAGACTCGATCATCGCAAGGCTAACGAACAGGGTGCGCGAAATGGTTGATGCCGCATCCGGCTGCTGCGCGATCGCGGTAAGTGCGGTCGAGGCCGCGCGCCCTTCGCCCAAGGCAGGCCCGATGGCACCAAAGGCAACCGTTAGCCCGGCTGTGAAAATGGAAATAGCGGCGATAAGGCCAAGGTCGGTCATAGCGTGTCCTTTTCAGGTTTGGGGGCGATGGCGCTGGAAATGTAAACCGTCGCCAAAATCGCGAAAATATAGGCTTGGATCAGGCCGGTCAGCAGCCCCAGTACATCCATCACCACAGGAAAGAAAAACGGCGCAACCCCCAGCAAAATGGCGGCAATAACGGCCCCGCTCATGATGTTACCATAAAGGCGGATCGCCAGCGAAATACCGCGCGAAAATTCGGAAATGATGTTGAAGGGCAGCATGATAAACGACGGCTCTAGATAGGTTTTCAGATAGCCACCCACCCCGCGACTGGCCACGCCAAACATGGGCACCGCGATCAGCACCGAAATCGCCAGCGCCGTGGTGGTAGATAGCGACGAGGTTGGCGGCTCGAACCCCGGTATAACCAGCAGCAGGTTCGAAATGGCCACGAACAAAAACAGCGTGCCCGCGTAATAGAGCAAGTGGCGCGACGGACCTTCGGTGATTTCCGCAATCTGGCCCTGAATACCTTGGACAATCACCTCAAGCATCGTGCGCCAGCGGTTCGGCGGCACATCGGGGCGCAGGTTGCGGGTGATCAGCATCGACAAAACGGTCAGCAACGCCATAACAACCCATGTGAAAAAGATCGTCGCGTTGATGGGAATGCCCCAAACGGTGAACATGATGATCGTGTCGGGTGAGAGCGTCATTGCGCACCCCCTGCGGCTGGGCCAATGCGCATATAGGTGGTTGCGACAAACCGTGCCGCCACAAAGACCACGCCATAGCCCAGACCCGCCCACGGCCCGCCCAGCGCAACCACCGCCCAGCCAACCGCCAGCAGCACAGCAATCCGTAATGCCGCACTGATGGCCAGAACCTTAACCGTTGCGGCGCTGCGCAAGGCCAACCGCATACCTAGCGCCAAGCCCGCAAAGAATGCCCCGCTGACAACGCCGCCAATTCCTGCGCCGATCATCACGGCTGTCCAATCTATCGCAATCATTTGCCGCCGCCTTCCTTATTTATCCACTGCGCCGCTAAAACTGCCCCCACCACTACGCCGCCCAGGATCAAAGCTATGGTCCAAGAAAAGCCTTGCGGGGCTACGCGATCCAGCCAGTGGCCCAAGAACGCGCCGCCCACAGTTGGCACGACAATCGACCAGCCAACCGCGCCAAACATCCCTATCCCGCGCAACGGGCTTGGGCCGGGGTTATCACGCTTTGCCTGCATCCGCTCAGCGTGGCGGCCAATGTCTTCGCTTGGCTTATCAGGTTTGGGCGTCACGACTGCGGCCTTTTCAATTCGGCAAAGCGGCGGACCATATCCGCCTCTAGCCGCGATAGGGCCGACCGCGCCTGACGTTCCTCTTCATCCATCTGGATAAACCGCGCCGCGACCATGGTCGTTAGGCTGCCAAGGTCATCGCCACGCACCCCGCGCAGCGCGGCAATGCTGACCGAATGGCCCTTTTTAACCAGCGTCCCTTCATCGATGCCAAAAAATGCCTCGCCCCCGTCGACCAACTGCAAGGTCATCACAGACGGCACAAGGGCGGTGACAAAATCCACATGATTCGGCAAAATCCCGAACGCCCCGTTTGGCGCAACGGCCGTTAGCCGCGTGGCCTTGCCGTCAAACAAAGTGCTGGTTGGCAGGCGTAAGGTGACCGTCATCTCCGATGCCATGCTCATGACGCGGCCTTTAGGTCAGACAGCCCGCCGATCATATAATAGGCGCTTTCCGGCAAATCGAATTGCGTCTGCGCAAGGATGGTTTCGCAGCCGTCCAATGTGTCGGCAATTGGCACCATCTTACCCTTTACCCCGCTAAAAGAGCCTGTGGTCACAAAGGGTTGCGTCAAAAACCGCTCTAGCCGCCGCGCCCGTGCCACTGTTGCACGGTCTGCGGATGACAACTCATCCAGCCCCAGCATGGCGATGATGTCGCGCAGCTCTTCATATTCAGCCAAGGTACGGCGCACGGCGCGGGCAATGTCGTAATGCCGCTGGCCGACAACTGAAGGCGTCAACATCACCGAGGCCGAGGCAAGCGGGTCCACCGCCGGATAAAGCCCCTCGCTTGCGCGTTTGCGCGACAGCACAACCGAGGCCGACAAATGCGAGAAGATATGCGCCGCCGCAGGGTCGGTGAAATCATCAGCTGGCACATAGACCGCTTGGATAGACGTAATCGCCCCACGCTTGGTTGACGTAATCCGTTCTTCTAACCCCGCCAGTTCGGTGGCCAAGGTCGGTTGATACCCCACGCGGCTGGGCATCCGCCCCATCAGGCCAGACACCTCAGACCCCGCCTGCACAAAGCGGAAAATATTGTCGATCAGCAACAACACATCCTGCCCTTTGTCATCGCGAAAATACTCGGCCATTGTCAGCGCCGTATTGCCCACCAAAAACCGCACGCCGGGCGCCTCATTCATCTGGCCGAACAGCATCACGGTTTTATCGCGTACACCGGCCTCGCCCATCTCGCGGTACAGCTCCTCAGCCTCGCGCGAACGTTCGCCAATGCCGCAAAACAGGCTGACGCCTTTATGGTGCTGCACGGTGTTGTTGATCAGCTCGGTAATCAGCACGGTTTTACCGACACCCGCGCCGCCAAACAGGCCCGTTTTGCCGCCGCGCTCAATGGGCGACAGCAGGTCAATGGCCTTGATCCCCGTTTCAAGGATTTGCGAATGCAGCACACGGTCGCTTAGCTTGGGCGGTGCGCGGTGAATGGACCGCCGTTCAACTGCCACCGGCGCAGGGCGGCCATCAATCGGCGCGCCGAACACATCCAGCATCCGGCCCAGAACGCTGTCACCCACGGGCACCTTAATAGGCCCACCCGTAGCCGTAACGACCATGCCCAGCCCCAGCCCGCGCACCGGCGCCAAGGCCATCGCACGCACCATGCCATGCCCGATCAGGCCCGACACCTCAAGCGCGACCTTTCCCACATACAGCAGATCATGAATGCGCGGCACCACGCCGTCGAACGCCACGTCAACCACACCACCACGAATAGCAGCGATGCGGCCATCCGTGTCTATGTCTTGCTCAGGCTGGGATTGCGCGGTCATTTCCACCTCTAAACATTTCAGGATTATGAAACCCTGCCTAGCCCAGCAGTATACCGATACTGTCATCTTTTAGTTGATAGAGATCAACCGCCCCAATTCTTTCAACACTCTATAAGGTTGGTGGGCGTGTCACAAAGACGGTCGCAATCACCCAACGCGTTCAACAGTCACCTTGCGCGATGTATCGTCAACAACGCCGCCAAAGTCGAAACTCTGATATCAGTTTCATTGTTCTGGACGTGAACAAAATGATTCTATCATAGTCGACAGTTGCATCAAAAAGCACAGATGACCAAGGATGCAAAGAGAAGTAACGGTGGGCACCATTTTATTCTGCCTTCTTGGCTACGCCATTGAAGCACAAAGATAAAATGGTGAGCCGGTCGGGATCCGAACCCGAGACCTACTGATTAAAAGTCAGTTGCTCTACCAGCTGAGCTACCGGCCCACGTTGGGTGCTAACTAGAAACTCTAGCGCGGAGGGTCAAGCGCTAAAAAGCATTATTTGCGACTCTCTAGCAAAAACTTTTGCGGGGGCGTATATGCGCAGGATGAAACAGAACACATCCTCTCGCGGCCTCGCCTTTCTAAAAATGCACGGGCTGGGCAATGATTTCGTCGTAATCGACTCGCGCGGGCGCCCCATTGGCCTCGGCGGGGTCGTCACGCCTGCGCTTGCCCGCGCACTTGGCGATCGCAATCGCGGCGTGGGCTTTGACCAGCTCGCCGAGATCCGCGATGCCGACGGGGCTGACTTTACCTTGGATTTCTGGAACTCCGATGGCAGCCGCGCGGGCGCTTGCGGCAATGCAACACGCTGCGTTTCAGATTTGGTGATGCGCCAAACCGGACAAGATGGCGTTAGCCTGTTCACCACGCGCGGCAGCCTGTCGGCGCGGCGGCAGAACGGCATGGTCTCGGTCAATATGGGGCATCCGCAACGCGACTGGGCCGATATTCCGCTGTCACACGCGGTTGACCCGCTGCACCTGCCACTGGACGGCGATCCGGCGGCAATTGGCATGGGCAATCCCCATTGCATCTTCTTTGTGCCTGATGCAGAGGCGGTGGCGCTCACCACGCTTGGCCCACAGTTTGAAACCGACACCTTGTTTCCGCAAAAAACCAATGTTGAATTTGCATCTATTGTTGCCCCCGACCACCTGCGCATGCGCGTGTGGGAACGTGGTGCAGGCGTTACACTGGCCTGCGGCTCGGGTGCCTGTGCTGTGGCCGTGGCGGCGCATCTGCGTGGCCTGACGGGGCGCAAAGTGCGGCTTGATGTTGATGGCGGCACCTTGGAAATCGACTGGCGCGATGATGGCGTCTGGATGACGGGGCCGGTGGCCTATGTGTTCGACGGCGTCCTGTCACCCGAATTTCTGGCGGCAAATAAATGACAGCCCCCATTTTCTCTACCCTCGGCTGCCGGTTGAACGCCTATGAAACCGAAGCCATGAAAGAATTGGCCGCGTCGGCGGGCCTGTCTGGCGCAGTTGTGGTCAACACCTGTGCCGTCACGGCCGAGGCGGTGCGCAAGGCCAAGCAAGAGATTCGCAAACTTGCCCGCGAAAACCCCGGCGCAGCAGTCATCGTCACAGGATGCGCGGCTCAAACCGAACCCGAAACCTTTGCCGCCATGCCCGAAGTGACGCGCGTTATCGGCAACACCGAAAAGATGCAGCCCGAGACCTGGGCCACCCTGCGCGCGCCCGACCTTATCGGAGATACCGAAAAGGTCATGGTCGATGACATCATGTCAGTACGCGAAACGGCGGGCCACCTGATCGACGGCTTTGGCCGCCACCGCGCCTATGTGCAGGTACAAAACGGCTGCGACCACCGATGCACGTTTTGCATCATCCCCTACGGGCGCGGAAATTCCCGCTCGGTCCCCGCTGGCGTCGTGATTGAACAGATCAAGCGTCTGGTAGATAAGGGTTTTTCCGAGATCGTCCTAACCGGCGTCGATCTTACCTCTTGGGGCGCAGACCTGCCCGCAACCCCGCGTCTTGGCGATCTGGTTATGCGCATCTTGCGTCTGATTCCCGACCTCGCTCGGCTGCGCATCAGCTCGATCGACTCGATCGAGGCCGATGAAAACCTGATGCAGGCCATCGCCACAGAACCCCGCCTTATGCCGCATCTGCACCTGAGCCTTCAGGCCGGTGATGACATGATTCTGAAACGCATGAAACGCCGCCACCTGCGCGACGACGCGATTGCATTTTGCGAAGAAGCCCGCAAACTTCGCCCTGACATGATCTTTGGCGCTGATATCATCGCAGGTTTCCCGACCGAGACCGAAGAAATGTTCGCAAATTCGCTAAAATTGGTCACAGATTGCGATCTGACTTTCCTGCACGTCTTCCCTTACAGCGCCCGTAAGGGTACGCCCGCTGCCCGCATGCCCGCCGTAAAGGGCCCCGAGGTTAAATCCCGTGCTGCACGTCTGCGCGCTATGGGCGATGCGGCGCTACAACACCACCTTGCCGCCCAAATCGGCAAAACGCACCACATTCTAATGGAAAGCCCCCGCATGGGCCGCACCGAACAGTTCACCGAGGTTCAATTCGCCACCGATTATCCCGAAGGCCAAATCATCACGGCCCAGATCACAGGCGCCTCAGCCACAACCCTTCTGGCTTGAGCCCCACCATCTGTTTCAAAATATCCTCGGGGGGGAACGGTTTTGGCCCTGCCAAAACTGTGTCGGGGGGCAAACAGCCCCCCGCTTGCGCCGGCGGCAGGCCTTAACGTCGGCCAAATCTTAACGTCGGCCAAATCTTAACGTCGAATTGTATCACCCAAATCTATGGTCGGTGACAGCTCTACCCTCTCACCACCCACCAAACCACCGGGATGCAGCCCTGCAATAATCTCGGCTGCTGTCCGGCCAATTTCCAAACGGCAGGCATCCATCGTGGCCAAACGCCGCGGCAAACCGTCCAGCAGCTCTACCCCGTTAAACCCTGCAAGGCCCAGCGCATTTGGCACGTCGATGCCTTTCTCAAGGCAATAGAGCAACCCACCCGCGCCAATCATGTCATTGGAATAATAAAGGAAATCCAAATCAGGGCTGCGCGCCAAAATAGCTTCTGTCATCTCGCGGCCTTTTAACAAAGCCGAGCCACCAGAATAAAACTCGCGGTCGACAAGGCTGATACCGGCATCCGCAAGGCCTTCCTCTAGCCCCTCCAACCGCTTTTTCGCGCGGTGATCATAAGGCATCATCGTTCCCAAAAACCCGATTTTTTTATAACCCGCAGCCAAAATCGCCTCGGCCATCTTCCGCCCAGCGCGGCGGTGCGAAATGCCGACGACCGAATCCACAGGCTCGCCATCTACATCCATAATTTCGACAATCGGAATGCCCGCGTTACCCAACATGGCACGCGCCGCATCAGAATGTTCTAGCCCCGCCAGAATAACCCCAGAGGGCCGCCATGACAGCATCTCATACAACACCGATTCTTCGCGCTCGGGCAAATAATGTGTAACGCCAACAACCGGTTGCAGGCCAGTATCTTCCAGAACGGCACTAATTCCAGTCATCACTTCGGGATAAACCATGTTCGACAAAGATGGGATAATCACCGCGACAAGGTTTACGCGCTGGCTCGCCAATGCGCCCGCAATTTTATTGGGTACGTAGCCCAACTGCCGCGCCGCTGCCAAAACCCGTTCGCGCGTGGCAGCCGACACATCACCCCGGCTGCGCAGCACACGGCTGACGGTCATTTCCGATACGCCAGAGGCTTCGGAAACATCGCGAAGGGTTAGCGGGCGGCGAATGTCAGGACGGGTTGGATGTGTCACCGGCGAATGGCCTTTTCAGTTGATAATAGGAACTGTGTTACCGCCATAGCGCAGCATTGTCCAAGCCTGAGTGCCCCCATTACGTCGGCCACCCGTCAATAACCGCAACCGCCTCCTCGGCGGTTTCAACAAACCGAAACAGCTTTAAATCATTCGCCGAGATCGTACCAGCATCGGCCAGAGCCTCCCAATTGATGATCTTTTCCCAAAATTCCTTGCCAAACAACAGGAATGGCACGGCTTTCATCCGCCCCGTCTGAATTAAGGTCAGGGTCTCAAACATCTCATCCAGCGTACCAAAACCACCCGGAAACACACAGATCGCCGCCGCACGCATCAGGAAATGCATTTTGCGGATCGCGAAATAGTGGAAATTAAAGCTCAGATCCGGCGTGACATATTCATTCGGCGCCTGTTCATGCGGCAGCACGATGTTCAGACCGATGCTTTGGCCCCCTGCCTCATCCGCGCCACGGTTGCCCGCCTCCATCACACCAGGCCCGCCCCCCGTCACGATCACATTCTCACGGCCATAGGCGGCCATCGACCGTTCGGTCATAATGTAGGCAAATTTCTGCGCTTCGGTGTAATATTTTGACAGATCGGCCAGCGTTTTCGTGCCCGCCTTGTCTTTATGCGCCGGGTCAGGGATGCGCGCACCGCCAAACAGCACGATCGTGCTTTCGATCCCACGTTCGTCCATCACCAGCTGCGGCTTTAGCAATTCAAGCTGCAAGCGAACCGGCCGCAACTCTTCACGACACATGAAATCATTGTCGTTGAACGCAAGCCGATACGCGGGTGCCCGTGTTTGCGGCGTATCCGGAATGTGACGCGCAGCCTGCACATCTTGTTGGCTGTCACGAAACGGGTGTTTGCGGCTGTCGTCTTTCATAGTGTTTCCTTGGTCTGGCCGTGGTCTGCAATTGCGTGACGTGTTCCCAACGTCTATAGGCTTGGGGCAAGCCTGACCACCGCAAAGGAATATGACATGAGCAATGCCGCCCTTGAGACCGCGATCGAAGCCGCATGGGAAGCGCGCGACACCATCACCCCCGCCACCAAAGGCGAGGCCCGTGATGCGATTGAAGCAACTTTGACCGCGCTGGATAGCGGTACGTTGCGGGTTGCCGAAAAACGCGGGGCGGATTGGCATGTGAACCAATGGGCCAAAAAGGCCGTGCTGCTGTCATTCCGTTTGACCGATATGTATGAGATTTCGGGCTCCAACGGTGGCACGAATTGGTGGGACAAAGTGCCATCGAAATTCCAAGGCTGGACCGAGGCTGATTGGCGCATCGCTGGCTTTCGTGCCGTACCGGGGTCAATCGTGCGGCGGTCGGCGTTTATCGGCAAGGGCGTGGTTTTGATGCCGTCTTTCGTGAATATCGGCGCGTATGTGGATGAAGGCTCGATGGTTGACGGCTGGGCCACAGTTGGCTCCTGCGCCCAAATCGGCAAAAACGTGCATCTTTCGGGCGGCGTCGGCATTGGCGGTGTTTTGGAACCGATGCAAGCCGGCCCGACAATTATCGAAGATAACTGCTTTATCGGCGCACGGTCCGAGGTTGTTGAAGGCTGTATTGTCCGTGAAGGCTCGGTTTTGGGGATGGGCGTATTTATCGGCCAATCCACCAAGATCGTTGACCGCGAAACCGGTGCAGTGATGTATGGCGAAGTGCCCGCCGGGTCGGTTGTCGTCGCAGGGTCGATGCCGTCCAAAAAAGGTATAAACCTGTACTGCGCCGTGATTGTGAAAAAGGTGGATGCCAAGACACTCTCCAAAACCTCGATCAACGAGTTGCTGCGCGACTAGACGCCAGGCCCGCTAATATGCTTGATACAGTCGGCCAGCACGATCCAGCCCTCACTCTTTGGGGATAAAACTGTGCTGGCCAAGCCCCAAAGGCGCGGCTTTGAATGCCCCCACTAAAGTGGCCCCCCATCGGGATAGATTGTTTCTGATATCATGAGCAGCATGATAGGGCAGGAAAGACAGACAAACCCAATGCTCCGCAAGTTACTGCTCCTAGTCTGGGAGGCAGATCAGAATTGCCGCGAATGACGGAACGGGCAAAGAATGCGACCCCAATGCATTTAGCTATCTTGCCGTGATATGTCAGAGATTAGCACATCCCTAACGTCGTTCCCTATAATTTTTTGGGATACTTCTAAAAGAGCTTTCCTCAAAAATACCAAGTTTGCACCCTCTGTAAACACACCATTGAATCCACCAGCATTCGCGTGATCAAACATCACTTGCAGCATGGCGTCGCGCAATTTCGGTTCTCGTGCATAAATGCTTTCGGTGGTGCCGATAGTCACCTCAAGGCTAAGGGACATTATGACCATAGATGTCACGCGCCCATGTTCGACAACGGGTACGACAAACTGGTTGTTTAACTTCAAAAACTCCGTGAGAATTGGCGCCTCAACAGCTTCGGCAACTTCCGCATCAGAGCGCTCAGCTGTCGGCCTTAAGGATATGCCGCCGCCAACGCCCACTGCGAGGCCCAAAACCACAAGTATAATCGGGAGAAATATTGCTTTCATGGCTATCAGAACGGCAATATGGTTTCGGCGATTTGTTGGCCGTATCGCGGCTGCTGCACATCAGATATCTGACCACGGCCACCGTATGATATGCGCGCGCCCGCAATCCGATCATATGTGATTTCATTCTGCCGCGAAATATCCGCCGGCCGAACGTAGCCCGTTACGATCAATTCTCTAAGCTCAAAATTCACTCGAACCTCCTGTTGTCCTTCAATACGCAAAACGCCATTCGGCAACTCTTCGACAACGGTTGCAGCAACCCGCAGCGTTAACTTCTCGTTTCGTTTCACAGAACCTTGGCCTGCAAACGCTGAATCAGACGACGTAGACACAGCATCATCCATGCTAGCCCCGTCAGGCAATTTTTCGTTCAGCCGTTGAGGAATACCAAACAAAGACGGGACTGCCATCGACTGTGATCCACTCCGGCTTCTGCCGGATGAATTGGAAATTTCTGCCTTGTCATCAATCTCAATTACAACAGTTAATATATCCCCACTTTGTCCGGCGCGCCGGTCGCCAAACAAAGAGCCGCTTTTCGCAGTCCAAAGCGAGGACGCTTCTGTAGGGCCTGACGGTTCCGCGAATTCAGGCATTGCTGTCGTATACATCGCATGGTGTTGGTAGCTGCCCTCGACCGGCGAAAAAGAGGGTTCTTTTCCTACCTCGCTCAGCTTTGAACAGCCCGGTACACATAGCAAAGCTAACATCAAAATTCGCATTAATTCCTATCCTCTAAGGGGTGGGCCCTACATATACCGAGCCGTCTTTAGCCAACTGCCCCACAACTGTTTTACGAGATGACAAATTCATAACACCGATCACATCGCCCATGCTGCCGCGACCAAGAGCCCGCCCTTCGGTGGTTATTCCCAAACCGCCGAGGCTATAAATCAAAGTTACAATCTGGTTTCTCTCCACCACTGCAGGTGGGCCAACATCCGCGCTCCGAATTGGGCGCCCTGGGTACAGCGTCACCCTCGCCTCCAATCCAATTGCATCGGCTGGGGCAACCAAGGCGCCGGGAATAGTGGCTGCAATCACCGTAACATCAGCCACCGAAAGCAGCGTCTTTGCACGAATGACGCGCGTCGCGGTCAGACTGTCAGCCGCCATTGGAGTTGCCCAAATCATTAACGCTGCAATAACCCTAAGCATCAGCGCAACTGCGTCGTTGCTGACAACATTTGATCAGCCGCGGTGATGACCTTGGCGTTCAACTCATAACCTCTCTGCGCCTTGATCAGCTCGGTAACTTCTCTTACCGCATCAACCGAGCTTTCCTCGAGATACCCTTGGCGTAGAGTGCCTAAACCATCTTGACTTGCCGTTCCCTGCAAAGGGGGCCCCGAAGCCGGAGACTCTAAGAAAAGGTTTGAGCCCATCGCCTCCAAACCCTTGTCATTTGTGAAACCCGTCAGCGAAAACTGCCCCAACAATTGCGGTTGCACCTGATTATTGAAATAGGCGTAAACTTCGCCGTCAGCATTGATCGATACGCTGGTCGCGTCAGAGGGAATTGTGATGCCTGGATTTACTTGGTACCCTTCGGCGTTAACGATCAGCCCATCACCTGTACGTTTCAACCCGCCATCCCGCGTATAGGCTGTTGCACCCGAAGGTAGCGTCACCTCAAGATACCCCTTCCCTTCAATTGCGACATCAAGATCCCCCCCGGTTGCCGACAGTGATCCTTGGGCAAGAACAATCGAAACCGAAGACGCCCGAACACCAAGACCTAACTGCACCCCTGTTGGCAGCATGGCCCCATTTTGGGCAGATATTGTACCCGGTCGCGCAAGCTGTTGATAATGAAGGTCGGCGAACTCGGCGCGGCGCGTATTGTAGCCAGTCGTCGACATGTTCGCGAGGTTGTTAGACACAACGTCTACCCGCATTTGCTGGGCTGCCATACCACTCGCTGCGATTTGCAATGCTTTCATCTTATTCTCCTATCGGCCAAGCGTTTGGATAAGGCCACGCATGCGCTCATCCTCTTTTTCAAGAAAGCCCTGCCCCATCTCATAGGCGCGCTGCACTTCAATCATCCGCGCGATTTCTGAAATTGGGTTAACGTTGCTTTCCTCGAGATACCCTTGGAGTATTGTCGCACCCTCTGTCGGCACCACTGCGTCACTGTTGAAAACAGTCCCGCCAGCGTGAGTCATTTTAAGGGGATCCTCCGGTTGCCAAAGGCCCAATTGAGCGATTGGCTGCCCATTCCCCGACAGCGTTCCGTCAGTTGAAAGCGCGATTCCACTAACGTCTGGCGGAATGAAAATCGGGGCGCCCCCCGCATCTAGCAAACGGTTGCCATCCAAGTTAACAAGCTCGCCTTCTGCGTTTGGCGTAAAGCTTCCAGCACGGGTCAGCGATTGGCCTTGCGGCGTTTCCACGAGGAAAAACCCCTCGCCCTGAATCGCGAAATCAAACGTACCACCTGTTTCAGACAAACCCGCTTGGCGCAAATCCATGTGCCGCGTGTTCCCTGTTGCCATAGAAAGCGATGGCCCATCCTCAACACGCTGAACATATTCCGAGAATATAACGCCCTCGCGCCGAAACCCTGTGGTCGATATATTTGCAATATTATGTGCGACAACTTGCATTTCGCGCATAAGGCCGGATTGACGTGTCAGGGCTGTATAAATGCCACCGTCCATCACTGCCCCCCTGCGATCAACGGAATGATACGATCCGTAAAAAAGCTAAGGAGTGTTGATGTCATATAGCTCATCGAGACCCAGAAAACGATCAGCATCGCCCCAACCTTGGGAACGAATGTCAAAGTCATTTCCTGTACCGAGGTGAGGGCCTGAAAGAGGCCCACAGTCACCCCTGCGATCAAGGCCACTGCAAGCAATGGTGCAGAAATCATCACTGCAATCCAAAGTGCCTGCCGCAGAGTGTCAAAGATGAGGCTCTCGCTCATACTGGCATCCTCAGTATTTCTTGATAGGCTTCGACAACCTTGTCGCGTACGGTGACCACCGTCTCAATCGCGGTTTCTGTGGCGGAAAGTGCCTGAACCAATGCGTGCGGGTCGGCATCGCCCACCATCGCCGCTTTGGCCGTAGCTTCGCCCGTCATCAAAGTATTGGCAAAACTTTCAGCGAGTTTTGAAAACCCCGCCGCAGCATCGTCAGACTGTGGCTCTGGAGCCGCAGCCTGACGGGCCTGCGCATAGGTTTGGGCGGCAATAGACGTTCTAATATCCATTCTGGATCTCCTTTATCTGCGCAAAATTTCAAACAGGCTCTGCGTCATTTGACGTGCCTGATCAAATAGTCTGAGGTTCGCCTCGTAGCTGCGCTGCGCTTCGCGCGCGTCAGCAATTTCGATCACCAAATCGACATTCGAGCCGTCATAGTGACCGGATTCATCTGCCAGCGGGTGGCCGGGATCATAGATTTGTGTCAATTCGCTGCGGTCAAGCCGCACCGGACCGGGCGTCACACCGTCACCATCAACCGCATCACGAAAGCTGATGGTTTTACGGTGATACCCAGGAGTATCAGCGTTCGCGATATTCTCGGATACATGTTGCAAGCGCTGTGCTTGCGCCTCCATTCCAGAGGCCGCTACTGCAAGGCTTTTGATAAGGTCAGCCATGATTTACCGCCCCCGACCAAGCGCCAATTTTACCATGTCAGATGAGCTGGTATAAATTGCGAGTGCCATATCATGCTGTTGGCGCACTTCGGCGGCCTTAACCATTTCCGCCTCGAGCGAGACCGAGTTGCCATTCGGCGAATCGCCGCCACGCTGGATCACGGCCTCTAGAGGCGCAGCGCTACCTGCGCCAAAATGGCGGGGCCGCGTAGCCCGCAGTCCTTCACTATATTGATCTGCATATGTTTTTGCAAAGTCCGGCAGATCCCGCGTTTTATAATCGGGGTTGTCTGCATGCGCCACATTTTGGGCAATGGTTCCCATACGGGTTCCGGCATGGGTCGCTAAAGCTTGCGCCATTCTGATTATCTCTAGCTTTTCGAACATCGGGGCTTCTCCCTCGAGGACAGTTCACTAAGGCTTAAGGGTGATTCCTTTAGAAAGGGTAAGCGTGAACAGAAGAGGAACCCAAATGTCCGAAATTTTTGATAGCCTTCGTGCCCGGATTTCACAGATCCCAATGACAAAACATATTGGCCGCATCGCCGCACTGACAGACGGAACCCTCCGTGTTTCGGGCCTTTCTCAATGCATTAGCCTTGGAGATCGTGTCACGATCCATGGCGAGACGGCGACAATCGGGGGCGAAGTACTAAGGCTCTCAAAAGAAGGGATTACAGTTTTACCGGATGGCTCCAGCGAAGGTTTGGCTATCAATGACATCGTTGAAATAGCCGGTCGCGCTGAAATTTCGCCTGACAATAGCTGGATTGGACGAATCATTGATCCCCTGGGCAGGGCAATTGATGGGCGACCTCTGTTGCCGGGGCCGCACGCAAGGACGCTCCGCGCGGCGCCGCCCCCACCCGCCGAACGGCGCGCCCTTGGTGAACGGCTAGAAACAGGGACAGCCGCATTCAACACGCTTCTGCCGTTGGTCCGCGGCCAAAGAATCGGCCTCTTTGCCGGCTCTGGCGTAGGCAAGTCGTCTTTACTGGGAAAGTTCGCACGGGGCGTCAACGCTGATGTTGTCGTTATCGCCCTTGTTGGCGAACGTGGCCGGGAACTGCGCGAATTTACCGAGCGCGTTCTGGGCCCGCAGGGCATGGCGCGGGCAGTCGTGGTTACGGCAACCTCTGACCAATCGCCACTCGTGCGCCGTCGCTGCATGTGGACGGCCATGGCCGTGGCCGAACACTTTCGAGATCAAGGCCTGCACGTTCTTCTTTTGGCCGACAGCATCACGCGCTTTGCCGAGGCACACCGCGAGGTTGCGCTTGCTGCGGGTGAGCAGGGCAATTTGCGTGGCTTTCCTCCCTCCACCTCGCACACCATCATGTCATTGGCCGAGCGTGCGGGGCCGGGCGCTGAGGGTAACGGCGATATTACAGCGGTTTTCACCGTGCTTGTCGCGGGGTCTGACATGGACGAACCTGTCGCTGACATTCTGCGTGGTGTGCTTGACGGCCATGTTGTGATGGATCGCGCCATCGCCGAACGCGGCAGGTTTCCAGCGATCAATCTTCTGCGTTCGGTGTCTCGCAGCCTACCCGACGCAGCGACCGAGGCCGAAAATGCACTGATTTCTGAGGCGCGCCGATTGCTAGGGGCCTATGAGCGTGCTGAAATGATGATCCAAGCTGGTCTCTATGCAAGCGGATCCGACCCACTTGTTGATGCAGCCATCAAGGTTTGGCCCGCCCTCGACGGTTTTCTCGCCGAGGATGGCGCAGCCGGTATTGCAAATAGCTTTAAGCGCTTGGAGGCCTGCCTAGCGTTGGGGAAATAAAGTTCCCCAAACGGATTTCAGCCAGCGTTTTGCAGCAGTGTAAGTGCGATGGAGGCTGAAGACGTCGCCGAAAAGCTTGCCAATGCCTCTGTCCGCAATAAAAATTTGCGGACAAGAGATTCTATCTTATCAGGGTCGCTGAACTGCGAGACCTCATCGCTGCCAAAGACTTTGCTGGCCTTTTCCTTGAAGGTTGACAGTTGCACATCAATATCGAGCGAGGAAAAACTACTCGGCAGCCCCAAGGCGCCCTCAAAAACAGTGCGCAGCGGCTCACTTCCCATAACCGTATACCATTTTGCATCATTGCTAATGCTTCGCGCTGATAAGGATGTCAGCTCACGTTCTGCGTTCAAGCCAAGGCGCAGATTTTCGTCTTGAACACCAACAGCCGTTTCAAATTGCCGCGTGCGATAGGCCTCTAATGTTTTATCTGCAAAATCAGAAAGCTTGTTTCGCGGAACTGTGTAATCCCCAAACCCAAAAGCCTTTGAAAACGCGAGGTATTGTTTGTCCGACAGCTTGTTCGCCAGCGACGTACTGTCTAACGCGCCCTCTTCCAGAACCTTCTTGATAAAGAACCGATTGTCGATATCGTCGTCCAAACCATAGGCACCAAGGGCCACCGTCAAAAGCCGCCGGTCCGAAACCAACTCTTCCGCAGTATTGATTGTCCCAATATTGGCGCGGAAATAATCCTCATCCCGCACCAATTCCGCTGATTTTTGAAAGGTTTCTTCCTGGGCAGGCATAGTCCTTTTCAGGAATGCCCACCCAGAATAGCCACTGAACGGCACAATGGGCGTAAAGCTCATGATGGGCAGGCGGCGAACAACCGCTCCTCTCGGGGCAATAAGCTGCGCAACGCCTTTAGGACCTGATAATGGTTGTTTTCCAAAACACTCGCCGTTGCTTGGTTAAGCTGTAGACGACTGTCATGGTCGGTCAAAATCTGGCTTAACTGCTCTATACCCCGTAACAACTGCAACCTTGCCTGCTCTGGCTCGGCATCGCCAGACAGCACCAGTTGTGCGATATAGCACACCCTGCGCACAGGCGTCGTCACTTCCTCGGGGTGGATCGCATCGCGCAGCCGCAGAATATTCGCGTTTGGCGTCATAATCGCCAATTTTGACCGACGATCGCCATTTTCAATGACAGCACCGTTAATAAGCACACGCTCATGCGGCCCAAGCTTAAGGACAAGCCCTGTCATACGCTTGCCCCGCCGCCACGCAGGCCGCGCATAACAGCCGTGTTGATTTCGACCAAAACTTCCGCGTTTGCCGTTCCATCTAAAACCTTGCGGCTGTGTTCCGTCGTAAACTCATAAAGATAGAAAAGCTGGGCCCGCAAAGGCGAGGGAAGCTCATTCCCAATATCAGCAACATCAACGGCCAGCGTTCGCCACATTTTTCCGTTTTCATACAAAGCAGAGACGAGCGCCGAATGGTTTTGTTTGCGTTGCGCCCAAGCAGTCGACAAGCCGCGGGTCATACGCACAAACAATTCATATTCAACCGCGCGCGCATTTCGGGCTGGGGCATCAGGACGCGCATAGGCATCGCGTGCAAGGGTATTCATCATATTCATGGCGGTGGGTCCTTCCGGGAATGTGGGAAATCAGTGAAACGATTGGGGCGCGAACGCATACGCGCCCCGATCGGAACTGTTATTACCGGAACAGTGACAAGATCGACTGTGGCGACTGGTTCGCAATCGACAAAGCCTGAACACCCAACTGTTGTTGCACCTGCAAAGCCTGCAACCGCGCCGAGGTTTCTTCCATATCGGCGTCTACCATCGAACCAATACCAGACTTCAAAGAATCCGACAGGCTGCTGACAAAGTCAGATTGGATATCAATCCGGTTTTGCGCCGAACCAAACGAGGCCGCTGCATCAATCGAGGTGCTGATCATGGTTTCGATGTTTGAAAGCGCTGCTTTTGCACCATCAGTGGTCGTAACATCAATAGCATCAAGGCCATACAAACCGCCCGAGGCTTCACCACCCGTTGTCACAGTTAGGCTCATGGCGCGACCGCCAGTAGTATCATCAACTGCCAACGACCAAGCACCCGTAGTCGAGTTTTGCTGCACTTTTGTGGAAATGCCCGCACTTGCCTCAGAATCAATGGCCGTCTTTAGGCCACGCGCCACATCCTCCATGGTTTCGCCCTTGCCGGCGGTATAGGCGTAGTCTTTGCCCGCAATCGCAACTTTAAAGCTAGTTCCATTAACCGGTACCGCCGTCGCAGAAAAGTCAATGGTTTCGGCGCGCTGCTCTACTTTGCTGTTGGTCGTCGCGTTATAGGCAAAGCCGTTTCGGTTGGTGTTGGTCAGCTGCGTGCCACCAGTCGTCACGTCCATGCCTTCAAAAGCATTGGAATTGGAAATGGTAAGCGTGCCAGTTGTCGCAGATGCGGTAATACCTGCAAGCCCTAAGGCGTTGATCTGGCCAGCAAAGTTGTCGGCCATCGCTGTGTTGGTAACGATACCATCAGTCGTGTAGTTGATCGATGTACCGTTAATATTCAACGAGTAGTTGTTACCGGTTGCCGTTGCAGCCGCAACAGTAATGACGGCAGATTTACCAGCAGCTGCCGTCGTCGTACCTGTGATCGCCGGTGTCGGCGTCGCTGACGGGGGAGCAATCGAACCATAGTTGATCGTGGATGCCCCCACAGTACCAGTTTTACCTGCACTCGTCGTCAGGTCCATCCGGCTAACGCTGATCTGCGAGGCAGAGACGCTACCATCACTGGAACGGTCCAACGAAGACAGAATACTGACATCATCGGTGCCGCTGACCATATTCAAACCGTTGAACTGGGCAGCGCCGGTCACCGATTTGATCTGCTCGGTCAACGCGGTAATATCGGCCTGAATCTTTTCACGATCAACGTTGCCCTCTTGAGCGGCTACAATCTTACCCTTGATCTCGGTCAAAAGGTCGGTCGTTGTTTCAGCCGCTTGGCGTGCAACCGAAATAGTAGACGAGCCAAGCGACAAGCTATCGGAAATACCCGAAAACCCTTTTACATCGCTTTCCATCACTTTCGAAATCGCCCAAACGGCAGCGTTATCTTTGGCGTTTGAAACAGATTGTCCGGTCGAGATCTCATTTTGGATCTGGTTCATATTCTTGTTGATGCCTTTCAGCGTCTGCAAGGCCACCATTGCGCTGTTGTTAGTAAGAATCGAAGACATGTTTGGTCCCTTCAAAGGGCCGGCGCTTTGCGCACGGCAGATAAGCCATCCACAGATGGCGAGAGGGGCATTTTGCCATTACCCAGGGGTCTTATCCCCAAGGCGCCACCCCATTTGGGATGCAAGACCATTCATCGCTTGAAACTGCTAACGGAGTCCTAAACTCGCAATTATTGTTCGAAAGCAATAGGTTGAATTTTATCCAAAGCTTTCGAAAATTCCTTACAAACGGGTTTTCATCCCACCAACAGGTCCACCAATTCTATGCGTTTTGCCCGCATTGTCATAGGTTTGAACGCCCGAACGTGCCGCCACAATTTCTGCCAGCCGGCGGCGTGCAGCCCGGACGCCACGCCCAGCCGCCTCTAAGGCGAGTGCATTTTTCTTCGCCATATCCCGCAAAGCCTCTATCCTTGCGCCTTCCGTTTCCCCGTCCAGATCCTCCAAAGCGGCATTTGTTTGCATGGCAAGCGCGCCAATAGCGGCCAGTTCGCCACGTCTCAGGGCTTTCGCTGTATCACCGACCAGTTTTTCCAACCGTTCCAAAGCACCATTACTCATTGATATAACCCCCCTTAACCACGCCATTAGACATTGCCCGAAACAACACTTCGGTTAGGCCAATGCCACCCGCCTCTACCATCGCTTTCGCCTGCTCTTGGCGCAGAAACGATGAAAACTGCTCTTCGCCAATCCCACCGCCAAAGCTTTCTATTGGCGCGCCCAGCCCGGCATAGCCCAGCATTTCGGCTAAAAAAGCTGTCTCCAGCTCGGCCGCTTTTTCATGTAACGGGTTTGGTTGCGGGGATTGCGCAGCCCTTATTACGGACATTTGAATCGATGGTGTCATTACCTTCTCCTGAATAAAACGCATTTTCTGCATTGTGGGGGATCTCGGTAAACAACCAGTAACCAGTTGCGTGGATAGTGAGGGAATACCAAAGTGGAGGCGGCAGAAGCCGATGACCCTATGACCAAGACAGATTTTTCCGTCCTTGCAGCGCCGAAATCGCAAACGAGCGGCCCTGCCAGAACTGGTGGCCTCATGGATGGCGACGGCGCTTTTTTGGCCTATTTGGGGCAGGAAACCGTAAAAAAGCAGTCCCGTGATCCGCTTTCCACCCTGCATGCGACCTATCCACAATCGGTAGAGCCTTCGTTTGCCCCAGCGGACGGCATGATTCGCACGGCAAATAAGCAGACCGAGCAATCGGGGGCTGAGCCGCTACCTATGGCAGAGGGGAGGCTAAATTTTGACCTGCCAGCTAACGGTTTAAGTCCTGCAAATCCGCAGATCGCGGACCCAGACCTTACCAACCTCGCAGACGAATCAGCCGTTCAGATTGACGACGCGATGCTGAACGCTATATCCGCTCGCCTTGGCGCCGAAACGCCTGCGCAGTCTTTAATCCATTCCCCTAAAGACGGAATCGCCACGGCCCAGCCACCGACGGCACCGCCACATGGCCCTGGGTTGGCGATGGCAGAGCCTTCCAAAGCCTTCAGAAACGGTGTTCAGCAGACCGATACTCTTGATGAACAAACCTTAGAAAACGTAATGCTAGGCCAGTCTTACAGTGAAGCTGGATCACGATCAGCCGCGAAAACTTCGGAACAAATGTCACCGACAACCAGCCAACCTCATGCCTCGTCCACAGACAATTCGACATCGGCCCCAGCAAGCACTTTGTCATCAACATTCGCCAAACGACACGCCTTCCAAACCTCGGAACTGGCGCAAAGTGACAATGGCGAGTCAAAGGCACAACAAACGACCAAACTACAAAGACTAGGCGACAATAGCCCAATAAACGCTGGGCCTGCTGCGGCATTGGCCAGCCCGAAAACTGGCCTTGGTGGTGAACTGCCCCCCGTAAACGTTCCCGCTGAATTTGATGCGGTAACAAACACAAAGGCTACAGCCATAGACCAAGCTCTGCTTACGCAAGGTACCGTTTCTCGGATAACAAGCTTGCCATCATCCCTCGAGAAGGCCCAACAAAACATAAACCAAATTGCGCCCCAGATTGCCCAATCTGCACCGACAAGAGAGTCGGAGATTCTCAAGCCACAGCTCGCCAGATACGGTACTGACGTGAGCCTCACACCGTCACGGGCCGAGCCGCAAGACTCTGCGGTCCCGCTCGCGCAAGGCCTTGGCGTACAGGTGCGCACACTCTTGCAGCCCCCCCCCCAACAGACTGGCGCTATTCAAACCGCGCCGCCTGTCGTTCAAGATGGACCAGATAAACGCGGCCCTGAAACTGCCGTGAACAGCACAAGCATCGCCCGCACTAAAAGCCCAGATATGGCAATTGCGCCGATTGGTGACCCCTCTGATCCGGCTCAATATTCCGAGAAAAAATCTCTGTATGGAAGCGTTTTTGCTTCAACCGGATTCTCTACAACAACCACAAGCTCAACTACGCAAGCATTTAATGTGCAGCCGAATGCCGTACCTGTTTCCGCCATTGCAGAGCAAATAAAAGCACATTCAACCGCGGGAAAACCCTCCACAATCGAGTTAACTCTGACCCCCGAAGACCTAGGGAAAATCCGGCTCGTGATGGTTCCGGAAGGTGATAAAATTCGGATCGTCGTCCACACGGACCGCCCCGAAACGCTGGACTTGATTCGCCGGAACACCGATGCGTTTTCGGCGGACCTGCGCCAAGCAGGCTATAGCAACGCATCTTTCAGCTTTAGTGGCTGGAACGGCCGCCAGACGGACCACCAAAACCAACACAGTTCAAACCCAAATTACGACTTGCCTGCTGATGATGCACAGCCTTCCCCTGCCACCCCAAAACCTCAGGCAAGTCAGCCCAAACTTGGCGGCCTTAACCTTCGGGTTTAGACGGCGCGCGCAACTTAGAAAGAGATAGAATGGAAATCACATCCGCCACAACGCAGAGCACTTCGGTCACGCAATCCAGTCCAAGCGCTACAATTTCTTCCGATTTTAATACATTTTTAAAAATGTTGACCACGCAATTGCAGAACCAAGACCCGCTAAACCCAATTGATTCTTCCGATTATGCAGTTCAGCTCGCCACTTTCTCTAGCGTTGAGCAGCAGACCCTAACCAACCAAAAGCTGGATACATTGGTGGGGCTTATGGGGGTTCAAGGCATGACACAACTGGCCCCATGGGTTGGCCAAGAGGCGCGCAGCACAGCGCCCGTTTACATGGATGGCACGCCCGTGTCTTTGCCTCTCAGCCCCGAAACCGGCGCGGATAGCGCGGTTTTGGTGGTCAAGGATCAAAGCGGCACAACCGTTGCCCGCGAGGCCGTTCCCCTACAATCCGCAGAGTTCACGTGGACAGGCCAAAGCATTACTGGCGCAAACCTGCCCACGGGCATCTATAGCCTAAACTTGGAAAGCTATAGCGACGGCGTGCAAATCGCCAATGAAACCGTTGAAAGTTATGCAAAAATTCAAGAGGTGCAATCCAGTACAAGCGGGCCGCGCCTGATTCTGACCGGCGGAGTTTCACTGGCAGCCGATCAAATCACGGCCTTGCGCAATGCCAATTAACGTGGCCACTTGCTCAGGCCCATACAGGCGGGGTAACCTGCTGATGTATGAACTTGCACAGCCCCACCCCCAATTTGCGCGATGCCGTCATTCAGGCAGTCCCATCGCTGGATGGACCTTGGCATAAGCTTGAGGGCGGACGCGTTAACCTTTTGTGGCGCGCAAATGATATGGTGATCAAGCAGTACCAGCACGGTGGCGCAAGCCCGCTTTTCCCCAATGACCCGCAAGCCGAGGCCAATGCTTTAACCTATTTAGCCCCGTTTGATGCGGCCCCAAAACTGGTAGCGCTTGGGTCGGGATGGTTGGTTTATCATTATTGCCATGGTGCGGCATGGCAGTTTGGCCCAGAATACCCCGCCCACACCTTGGCACGGCTGCATCAAATTCCTGTTCCGCAAGGCATATTTCGGGCCGCGCCAAGCGGAAGCGCCCAACTGTTAGCGCAGGCCAAGGCCATTGCCGCCCTCTGTGCCGCACGCTTGCCGCCTGCGCCACTTGATCCTGACCTTGCACCTGGCCCAGTTTGCCTCATCCATGGCGACGCCGTTCCGGGCAACTTTATCCTAGATCAAGGGCGCACAACCCTAATTGACTGGCAGTGCCCGGCAATCGGGGATCCTGCCGAAGATATTGCAACTTTCTTGTCACCCGCGATGCAATGGCTTTATCGTGGTGCCCCCTTAACGGCCCAAGAAACAAAGTCGTTTCGGGATGCCACGCCCGCAAAAAACCTTGCACGTTATGACCGACTTGCGATGATATACCATTGGCGTATGGCCGCGCACTGCCTTTGGAAGGCAGAGCACGATGCGCCGGACTATGCACAAGCGCTACAACTGGAACTGGCGGCGCTACAAAGCTTGGCCGAGTAAAACACCGGCTAACGCAAGCGCGGCCCCAAGCACCATCCACGCTGCCGGATGCAGTCCACGGCTTTCCGGAGCAGGCATTTCTGGTCGTGATTGGCGCACCAACTGCGCCTCGACCAAACGCGGCAGCTTTGGTCCGAATCGCGCCAGCACCATTGCCGTTTTTTGCAAATCCCGCAGCAAAGCCTTTGGCCCCACATTGTCTTTGATATACCCTTCGACGATCGGCTGCGCATCGTTCCAAATATTGGTCTGCGGATTCAAACTGCGTGCAACGCCTTCGACCACAACCATCGTACGTTGCAGCAAAATCAACTCGGTACGAGTTTCCATGCCAAAGCGTTCGGTCACCTCAAACAGATAGGCCAACAGCCGCGCCATCGAAATCCGCGTTGCATCCATCCCGAAAATTGGCTCACCCACAACCCGCAACGCGCGTGCGAACTCATCAATGTCGCGATCAGCAGGCACATAGCCAGCCTCAAAATGCACCTCGGCAACGCGGCGATAATCACGACGGATAAACCCAAAAAGAATCTCGGCATAAACGCGGCGGGTGTATTCATCCAACCGCCCCATAATTCCGAAATCATAGGCGATAATATCGCCATTCGCCGCCACCTTTAGGTTGCCTTGGTGCATATCGGCATGAAAATATCCGTCGCGCAGAGCATGTTGCAAAAATAACTGCAACACGCGTGACGCCAAAACCTTGCGGTCAATCCCTGCCGCATCAATCGCGGCATTGTCGGCCATGTTGATGCCCTCGGCCCAATCCATCGTCAGAACTGTGCGCCCTGACAGGTTCCAAATCGGCTTGGGCACCTGAAAGCCTTCGTCCTTAGCGGTATTCACCACAAACTCGCCCGCCGCCGCCGATTCAAGCCGCAAATCCAGCTCGCCCTGAACAACGCCGTCAAAATGCGTCACCACATCAAGCGGCCGCAGACGCCGTGATGCGGGCGACAAAAACTCAATCACACCTGCGGCAAAGTAAAACGCGTCGATATCTTTGCGAAACGCCCGTTCAATGCCTGGCCGCAGCACCTTTACCGCCACCTCTTGGCCTGTTTCGGCCAGCGTTGCGCGATGCACCTGCGCGATGGATGCCGCAGCAACCGGGTCGGAAAACGTCGAGAAAATTTGATCCACCGGCTCTGCCAGTTCCGCCTCAATCATCGCTTTTGCGACTGATACCGGAAAGGGCGGCAGCTTGTCTTGCAGGTATTTCAGCTGCAACGCCAGCTCATCCCCCACCACATCGGGACGGGTGCTCAGGATTTGGCCAAACTTAATATAGGCCGGCCCCAGCGCGGTAAGCGCCCGTGTCGCAGGCGGCAAAGTCGGGTCGCCCTTCAGGCCCAGCCATTTAAACGGCCAGCCCAAAATCCGCGCCACAAACCGCAGCCGTGGCGGGGCTTCAAACGCCTCGAGCACCACGCCAATCGCGCCCGTCCGTTCAAAGGTGGCCAGCGTGCGCACCAAGCGGATAATGTTATGCGGGCCGCGCATCTACAGCTTCCACCCCGAATGGAGTGCGGCCACACCCATCGTCAGGTTGCGGTATTTTACTTGGTCAAAACCGGCCTCGCGGATCATACCCGCAAAGGTTTCCTGATCTGGAAACTTACGAATACTTTCAACAAGATATTGATAGCTATCACGGTCATTCGCAATCACCTGCCCCATCACAGGGATCACATTGAACGAATACAGATCATAAGCCTTTTGCATCGCCTCATTCGGCAATTGGCTGAATTCCAGTACCATCAGCCGCCCGCCGGGGCGCAGCACACGGTACGCCTCACGCAGAGCATCAGCAATGCGCGTCACGTTCCGAATACCAAAAGAAATCGTGTAAACGTCAAAGCTGTTGCTGGCGAACGGCAGCGCCATCGCATCGCCAACCACCCAGTTCAAATCCTCGGCCATGCTCTCGGCCTCGGCCCGCTGACGGCCTGCAACCAACATGCTTTCGGTCATGTCACACACAACCGCACTCGCCCCCGGCGCGCGTTTTAGAAACCGGAATGACACATCGCCCGTGCCGCCCGCCACATCCAACAGCTTTTGCCCTGGGCGCGGCGCCAGCCAATCCATCATGGCGTCTTTCCAAATCCGGTGGATACCGAATGACATCGCGTCATTCATCACATCGTATTTGCTGGCCACTTTTGTGAACACGCCATGCACCATTCCGGCCTTGGCGCCTTCGTCAACGGTTTGAAAGCCGAAATGCGTGGTTTTATCGTTGCTATCGGTCATGGCCAGCCCTTGCACCCTTGCGATTGGTCTCTCTGCCCTCTTTATAGGGTGATGGCACGGCGCTGCAATGCGCCCATCTGTCCGAAAGGCCGCGTATCATGCCCGAACTGCCCGAAGTTGAAACCGTCCGCCGTGGGTTAGAGCCTGTAATGACAGGCCAGACCATCACGCATGCAGCGGTAAACCGCCCCGATCTGCGCTGGCCCTTTCCGCCGCGCATGGCCGAACGCCTAACGGGGGTGCAGGTCACAGGCCTGCGGCGGCGCAGTAAATACATCCTTGCCGATCTTTCGACTGGGGAATCACTGCTGATTCATCTTGGGATGTCGGGTCGTATTCTGATTTCGGGTGCGATGCAGGGTGATTTTCACTACGATCACCCCGCGCCCGCCAAGCATGACCATGTTGTCCTGAACATGGGTAACGGCGCGCGGATCACCTTTAACGATGCCCGCCGCTTTGGTGCGATGGATCTGTTGGAAACCGCGCTTGGCGATGCCCACCCCTTGCTGGCAAAAATCGGGCCGGAACCCTTTGGCAATGCGTTCAACGAAACCTATTTGGCCAAGGCGCTAAGCAGCCGCAAAACCCCGATCAAAACCGCGCTTTTGGATCAGCATGTCATCGCCGGTTTGGGAAATATCTACGTGTGTGAGGTACTTTACCGCGCAGGCTTGCACCCTGCCCGCCCCGCAAACGAACTGCCCGCCAAATCCATCGCTGGCCTCGTCCCCATTATCCGCGATGTGCTGACAGAGGCGATAGAGGCTGGCGGCTCTTCCTTGCGCGACTACCGCCAAGCCGATGGCGAGCTGGGTTATTTCCAGCACAAGTTCCGCACATACGGACGTGAAAATGAGCAATGCACAACCAAAGGCTGCACATCCACAATCGAACGCATCGTACAATCCGGCCGTTCCACCTTCTTCTGCCCCAAATGCCAGAGATGACTTGAACCTGCCCCCAGCCCTGTTAGAGATCAGCCTCAAGGATAAAGCCAAAAGGACGTGCTAGATGGCCTATGAAACACTGATCGTCGAGATCGAGGATTATATCGCCCAAATCCGCCTTAACCGGCCCGACGCGTTGAACGCGTTGAACGCGAAAATGCTGACCGAGCTGGCAACAGTGCTGCAAGCGGCCGATGCCAATGATAAGGTGCGCTGCATCATAATCACCGGTTCGGAAAAGGCCTTTGCCGCCGGTGCCGATATTAAGGAAATGGCAGGGCTCAGCTTTGTCGATGCCTATAGCGCCAACCTGTTCGGCGGCATCAGCGACACCATGCAAGAGATTCGCAAACCCATCATAGCTGCGGTATCCGGCTATGCATTGGGCGGCGGGTGTGAACTGGCGATGGCGTGTGATTTCATCATCGCCTCGGACACTGCCAAATTCGGCCAGCCCGAAATTAACCTCGGCGTCATCGCCGGTTTTGGTGGCAGCCAGCGCCTGACACGTTTCGTTGGCAAGTCTAAATCGATGGATATGCACCTGACCGGCCGCAACATGGACGCAGCCGAGGCCGAGCGCTGCGGCCTTGTATCGCGCGTTGTGCCCGTTAAATCATTAATGGAAGAGGCGAAAAAAGCCGCGACCAAAATCGCTGAAAAATCGCAGATTACCGCGATGGCCGCAAAAGAGGCCGTGAACCGCAGCTATGAAACCACGCTGCGCGAAGGCCTGCTGTTTGAACGCCGCCTATTCCACTCGCTGTTCGCGACCGAGGACCAAAAAGAAGGCATGGCCGCCTTTCTTGAAAAGCGCACACCGCAGTTCCGCGACCGCTAAGGCATAACACAGCCACGCCTGCGCATAAATTGATTTGCAATCACTCCAATTCAGATTGATTGCAAATCGCCTGAGCCGTTTTACCCTTTCCATACGCGGCATTTTGGCATATACGGCGCGTTGAAATGCGCGTGGGCCCGCTTAAGGCAAGAATCATTTTCGCTGATATGGGCGGAAGTCTTGGGTCTATTGCGTATAGCGAAATATAAACGATCCAGACGAATAGGAATTCTGTCCCATGGCTAATACGTCCCAATCCAAAAAACGCGCTCGTCAGGCAGATGCCCGTCACGATGTAAACAAAGCACGTCGTTCGCGCATCCGCACATTCTTGCGCAAAGTTGAAGAAGCCATTGCTTCGGGTGACCAAGCTGTCGCCATTGAAGCACTGCGCGCAGCACAGCCAGAACTGGCACGTGGCGTCACCAAAGGCGTTCTGCACAAGAACACCGTTTCGCGCAAAATCTCGCGCTTGTCGTCGCGCGTAAAAGGTTTGGCAACCCCTGCGGCATAATGCCAAAGGGCAGGTATTTTTCGAAATATCTTGTTAAAAACCCAATAAAAATTGACAAAAAGGCGCATGTTACATGCGCCTTTTTTGCATTCACCACCTCGCAAAAACCGCGAGTCGTGGCCAAATTACACAGCCCCTCAGATTCGATTCAACCAAAACTCTGTCAACAGCGAAGATCGGTTGCTCTGCCCACAGACGGGTTGCTAACTTACCCAAGCGATTCACTTCGTCCTGGGGGACAAAACGTGACCGCGTTCTACATGGGTTAGGTAACTTTGCCCCGCGCTTGCGGTGCCTATTTCTATTGAACGGGTTCGCCTGATACTGGCAGTTGCACACCTGCAGCTCTCATCATTTGGCAACAACCGATACAGGCTCGCTGTACCGGTTGCGTGTTTTTTGTCCTACCGCTTGCGGTGCCTTTGGCACCCTCGCTCCATGACACAGTGCATCGCATAAAGGCCTTAATCCTGTTGCAGGAGTGGGGTGGGGACGATGAGCTAGGTAGTGGTATGACGAACGAAGGCTGGGTAGAAATTCGCGAAGACCTGCGCAAGCGGGTAGGCAAAGACAACTATGTTACATGGATCGAACCCCTGAAGCTTTCGGGCCTGACGAATGGCGTTGCCAGCTTTGCGGTTCCGACAAGTTTCTTTGGTGATTGGGTAAAGCGCAATTTCGCTGAGCATATTCTGAACCATATGAACCGCGCAGGCAAAGAGGTAGAGCGCGTTGAATTTGCGACAGAACGCAATGCGGCGCCCCAACCCGCAGCAACAACTGCTGCACCCCGCAAAAAACCTATCGAGGACAAAGACGTCCCCGGTGCGCCGCTCGACAGCCGCTTTACCTTTGACAGCTTTGTCGTGGGCAAACCGAACGAACTGGCCCATGCCGCAGCACGCCGCATGGCAGAAGGTGGGCCTGTCACCTTTAACCCGCTTTTCCTGTATGGCGGCGTTGGTCTTGGTAAAACCCACTTGATGCATGCGATTGCGCATGAATTGCAAACCCGCCAGCCCGAACTGCGCGTGCTGTACCTGTCAGCCGAACAATTCATGTATCGATTCGTTCAGGCCCTGCGTGAACGTCAGATCATGGATTTCAAGGAACTCTTCCGTTCCGTTGACGTGCTTATGGTCGATGACGTGCAATTCATCGCCGGCAAAGACAGCACCCAAGAAGAGTTTTTCCACACCTTCAACGCGCTGGTCGATCAAAACAAACAAATCGTTATATCGGCAGATTGCGCCCCCGGCGAAATCAAAGGTCTTGAAGAGCGTATTAAATCGCGTCTGCAATGCGGCCTTGTGGTCGATCTGCACCCAACCGATTACGAGCTTCGCCTTGGCATCCTTCAGCAAAAGGTCGAGTTTTATCACACTCAATACCGCGACCTGAAAATCGCGCCCGGCGTGCTGGAATTTCTGGCCCATCGCATTTCCACCAACGTCCGTGTTCTCGAAGGCGCGTTGACCCGTCTTTTCGCCTTTGCCAGCCTTGTTGGCCGCGAAATTACGCTGGACCTGACCCAAGATTGCCTTGCCGACATCCTGCGCGCCTCGGATCGCAAGGTCACGATTGAAGAAATTCAGCGCAAAGTGTCCGAGCATTACAACATTCGCCTGTCGGATATGATCGGGCCCAAGCGCGTGCGTACCATCGCACGTCCGCGACAAATCGCGATGTATCTGTCCAAGCAACTGACCAGCCGCAGCCTGCCCGATATCGGCCGCCGTTTCGGTGGGCGCGACCACACGACCATCATGCATGGCGTACGCAAGATCGAAGAACTGATGACCGGTGACAGCCAGCTTTCAGACGATTTGCAAATGCTAAAGCGTCTGCTGCAAGGCTAAATGGGCAGCAGAGTCACAATATCGCATCGTTTTGCAGCTTGAACCGAGGTTAACGGCAGCTTATCCCTTGTGGAACGGCGAAAACCCGCTAACTTCGGCCTCCCTGCGGTAGAAAACGCAGAGTGACGCGCCAGTGCAAAAGGCGGGCAAAGGCCAGACGGGCAAAGGGACGAAACATGAAGATCAGCATTGAACGCGGCACGCTTTTGAAAGCCGTTAGCCAAGCCCAATCCGTGGTAGAGCGGCGCAATACGATTCCAATCCTCGCCAACGTGTTGATCGAGGCCGAGGGTGACAAGGTGTCCTTCCGCGCCACTGACCTTGACATTGAGGTGGTCGATAGTGCCCCCGCCGTGGTTGAACGCGCCGGTGCCACCACCGTTTCCGCCGTTATGCTGCATGAAATCGTGCGCAAACTGCCCGATGGCGCCTTGGTAAACCTGTCCGAAGATGCCGCCTCTGGCCGTCTGACAGTGACTGCTGGCCGGTCTAACTTTAACCTTGCGACCCTGCCGAAAGAAGATTTTCCGGTTATGGCCAGCTCGGAATACTCGTGCACTTTCTCGGCCCCTGCTCCGCAGTTGCGCCGCCTGTTCGATAAGGCGAAATTCGCCATCTCGACCGAGGAAACCCGTTACTACCTGAACGGCGTTTACATGCATGTCGCAACCGGCGAAAACGGCCCCGTTTTGCGCTGCGTCGCCACAGATGGCCACCGCCTTGCCCGCATCGACTCGCCCTTGCCCGAAGGCGCGAACGGTATGCCCGGCGTGATCGTGCCGCGTAAAACTGTGAATGAGCTGCGCAAACTGTTGGATGATGACGAGGCGATGATTTCAGTCTCGGTGTCGGAAACCAAAGTCCGGTTCGCGACTCCCGCCATTTCGATGACCTCCAAAGTCATCGACGGCACCTTTCCCGATTACACCCGCGTTATCCCTGTGGGCAACACAAAGCGGCTAGAGGTCGACGCGTCGGAGTTTGCCAAGGCCGTGGACCGTGTGGCCACTGTGTCGTCAGAACGCTCGCGCGCTGTGAAGCTGTCACTCGATGAGGACCGCTTGGTGCTGTCGGTCAGCGCCCCCGATTCTGGTGCCGCCGAGGAAGAGCTTGCTGTGGCTTACGGCGATGAACGTCTGGAAATCGGCTTTAACGCAAAGTACCTGCTGGAAATTGCCAGTCAGGTTGATCGTGAAAACGCGGTGTTCTTGTTCAACTCCTCGGGCGATCCTACCTTGATGCGCGAAGGCAATGATACCAGCGCCATTTATGTTGTGATGCCGATGCGCGTTTAACGCGCGTAAGGAACAACCCGACCGCTGGGGGTCACACTCCCGGACCCGAACCAAACGCCGGGGGTTTCACACCCCCGGCCCCCCGTGGGATATTTTTACCGAAAAGAAAGACCGGAATGGCGGGTTTTGCGATCACCGATCTGGGCTTGTCGCATTTTCGCAGCCACCGCTTGGCGCGACTGTCGTTTGACGGGCGGCCTGTTGCGCTGATCGGTCCGAATGGCGCGGGTAAGACCAATATCCTTGAAGCCGTGTCTTTGCTGTCGCCCGGCCGGGGTTTGCGGCGTGCGGGGGCTGACGATCTGTCGCGCAAGCCGGAAAGCCTTGGTTGGAAGATTACCGCCAATTTGAACAGCAAAAACGCAGCGCATGAGGTGGAAACCGGCGCCGACGCTGGCCAGACCCGCCATGTGCGTATCGATGGTAAGTTGGCAACCCAAGTCAGCCTTGCCCGCATCACCCGCGTTCTTTGGCTTGTGCCCGCGATGGACCGCCTTTGGATTGAGGCCGCGGAAGGCCGTCGTCGGTTTTTGGATCGCATGACGCTTAGCTTTGCTCCAGATCATGCCGAGGCCGTGCTGGGCTATGAAAAGGCGATGCGTGACCGCAACCGTTTGCTGAAAGATCAGGTTCATGATGCGCATTGGTACCGTGCGCTTGAGGTGCGGATGGTCGAGACAGCCACCCAGATCGACAGCAACCGCAACGATACATTGGCGCGCCTTAGGACCGCACAGCACGATTGCGACACCAGCTTTCCCACCGCGGAGCTGACCATCACCAACCCCGAGCCGATTGCAGATTTGGCCCAAGCCTTGGCCGAGAACCGCCGCCGCGATATGGCAGCCGGCCGCACACTGACCGGCCCGCATCGCGCCGATTTGCAGGGGGTTTATGCCGACAAAGGTGTTGCCGCTGATCAATGCTCAACCGGCGAACAAAAGGCCCTGCTGATCAGCCTTATCCTTGCCAACGCCCGCGCATTGGCCGCAGATATCGGCGCTGCGCCGATTATACTGCTGGATGAGGTGGCCGCCCATCTAGATACCCAGCGCCGCGCTGCATTATACGATGAAATCTGCGCTTTGGGCGCGCAGGCCATAATGACCGGTACTGAGGCCGCGTTGTTTGACAGCCTAGGCCCCCGCGCTCAATGTTTCCAAGTAACCGAATCCGCCAACCAATCCCAGACCGAGGAGATTCAGCTATGACCCCACAACGCGTGACCCTGATTACCCTCGGCGTGGCCGATCTGGCAGCATCCCGTGCGTTTTATGCGCGCCTGGGTTGGCAGGAACATTGCCAAAGCCAAGAGGGCGTTGCTTTCTTTCAAATGCATGGTGCAGTTTTGGGTCTGTTTCCACTGGATGAACTGGCCAAAGACCAAGGCCGCCCTGATGCCAAGCTCGGCACAGGTGCCATAACGCTGGCCCAGAACTTTGCAACCGAGGCCGAGGTTGATACAGCCTTTGCCGCAGCTCTTGCCGCAGGTGGGGCCAAAGTAAAAGCGCCTGAAAAGGTGTTTTGGGGCGGCTATTCCGGCTATTGGTCCGACCCGGATGGCCATGCCTGGGAGGTGGCGATGAACCCGTTTTGGCCCCTGCACGATGATGGCAGCCTAACCCTGCCATAAACCGCTAAATCTTGTGTCTTGGGCGTGACAATCCGGTCCGAAAGGCCTATAAATTGGGCCAGAGTTCAAGGAAAGTCCGCATGACCGAAGAAGCTAAAAAGCCGGCCGAGTATGGCGCAGATTCTATCAAAGTTCTCAAAGGCTTAGAGGCTGTTCGCAAACGCCCAGGCATGTATATCGGCGATACCGATGATGGCTCGGGTCTGCACCACATGGTGTATGAGGTGGTCGACAACGGTATTGATGAGGCACTGGCCGGCCACGCTACCGCCGTCACGGTCAAAATCCACGCCGATAGCTCGGTTTCGGTGCGCGATAACGGGCGCGGCATTCCGGTTGATATCCACAAGGAAGAAGGCGTGTCCGCGGCCGAGGTTATTATGACCCAGCTGCACGCTGGCGGCAAATTCAACAACACGGATGAGGATGGCAACGCCTACAAGGTTTCCGGCGGTCTGCACGGCGTGGGTGTTTCGGTTGTGAACGCGCTGTCCGATTGGCTGGAACTGCGCGTTTGGCGCAATGACAAAGAATACTTTGCCCGCTTTGAAAACGGCGATTGTGTTGAGCATGTGCGTGAGGTTGGCCCCGCCCCCGGCGAAAAGGGCACCGAGGTGCGCTTTATGGCCTCGGCCAAAACCAATCGCCCAGATGGTACATTTTCCAACCTCGACTACAGCTTTAAAACGCTGGAAAACCGTCTGCGCGAACTGGCCTTCCTCAACTCTGGCGCGCGTATCATCGTGATTGATGAACGCCCTGCAGAGACGTTGAAAACCGAGCTGTTTTATGAAGGCGGCGTGCGCGAATATGTCAAATACCTCGACCGCTCTAAAACCTCGATCATGCCTGAGCCGATTTATATCATTGGTGAAAAGGGCGGTATCGTGGTGGAAATTGCGATGTGGTGGAACGACAGCTACTTTGAAAACGTGCTGCCCTTTACCAACAACATCCCTCAGCGCGATGGCGGCACCCACCTTGCTGGCCTGCGCGGCGCGCTGACCCGCACCATCAACAACTACGCGCAATCCAGCGGCATTGCTAAACGGGAAAAGATTGATTTCACCGGCGATGACGCCCGCGAAGGTCTGACCTGCGTGTTGTCGGTCAAAGTGCCCGATCCGAAATTTTCCAGCCAAACCAAAGATAAGCTGGTTTCCAGTGAGGTCCGCGCCGCCGTAGAAGGCATGGTGAACGAAAAGCTGGCCGAATGGTTTGAGGAAAACCCAAGCAACGCAAAAATCATCGTCGGCAAGATTGTTGAGGCCGCTTTGGCCCGTGAAGCCGCCCGTAAAGCCCGCGATCTGACCCGCCGCAAATCACCGTTGGATATTTCTAACCTGCCCGGAAAACTCGCCGATTGTCAGGAAAAAGACGCCTCCAAGGCCGAACTGTTCCTCGTCGAGGGGGATTCGGCTGGTGGCTCTGCTAAACAAGGCCGTAGCCGCCAGAACCAAGCCGTTTTGCCGCTGAAAGGTAAAATCCTGAACGTTGAGCGTGCGCGCTTTGACCGGATGCTGGGGTCTCAGGAAATCGGCACGCTGATCACCGCGATGGGCACCGGCATTGGCCGCGACGAATTCAATCTGAAAAAACTGCGCTACCATAAAATCATCATCATGACAGACGCTGACGTCGACGGCGCACACATCCGTACCCTTCTGCTGACCTTCTTCTTCCGGCAAATGCCGCAGTTGATTGAGGCAGGGCACCTGTATATCGCGCAACCGCCGCTGTACAAAGTGGCGCGTGGAAAATCCGAGGTCTATCTGAAAGACCAAGCCGGGCTTGAAGATTATCTGATCGAGCAGGGCATCGACGGTGCGATCCTCCGCATGTCCTCGGGTGAAGAAATCGCAGGCAGCGACCTTGTTCGCGTGATTGAAGGCGCACGTCAGTTCCGCCGGATTTTGGATGCCTTTCCAACGCATTACCCGCGTAACATTTTGGAACAAGCCGCCCTTGCCGGCGCGTTTGATGCGGGCAAGGCCGATTCCGACCTTCAAGCCGTGGCTGACAAAGTCGCCCAACGTCTCGACGCCGTTGCCACCGAATATGAGCGCGGCTGGACTGGCCGCATCACCCAAGATCACGGTATCCGCCTTGCCCGCGTGCTGCGCGGGGTTGAGGAAATCCGCACGCTGGATGGTGCTGTTTTGCGCTCGGGTGAGGCGCGCCGCCTGTCCCAAGTGTCCGCCCCGCACCGCGATGTTTACGCAGGCAACGATGGCAACTTGGTCCGCAAAGACCGCAACACCACCATCAACGGCCCCATTGACCTGCTAAAGGCGATTCTGGCCGAGGGTGAAAAAGGCCTGTCGCTGCAACGCTATAAAGGCTTGGGCGAAATGAACCCCGAACAGCTGTGGGAAACCACTTTGGACCCCGAGGCACGCACGTTGTTGCAAGTAAAAGTCGAAGATTTGGCCGAGGCTGACGATATCTTTACCAAACTGATGGGTGACGTCGTGGAACCCCGCCGCGAGTTCATCCAGCAAAACGCACTCAGCGTCGAACATCTGGACTTCTAAACTGATGTCTGAACTAGGGGGCCGCAGCACTTTGCGGTCCTAACCATAGGAGGCGATTATGCAGGTACTCACCCGTCCTTGGGGCCAAATGCACACGCGCATTGACGGGCCAAAAGATGCCCCGACCGTGGTGTTTTCCAACTCGCTCGGCACCGATTACCGGCTGTGGGATGATGTTTTGCCGCTGCTGCCTGCGGGCATCCGCACCCTGCGCTATGATAAACCCGGCCACGGATTGTCGGATATGGCCGGCGATTACAGCATCGACGACCTCGCCGATGATGCCGCAGCCTTGATACAAGCCCATAGCAATACACCGGTTCTGTTCATCGGCCTTTCGGTCGGTGGCCTGATCGCACAAGCCGTTGCCGCCCGCCATCCCAGCCTGATTAACGGCCTTGTGCTGTCAAATACCGCAGCCAAAATCGGCACGGATGAGATGTGGCAAACCCGCATCGATACCGTTGCAAAACATGGCATGAAGGCGATCACTGACAGCACGATGCAACGCTGGTTCGCACCAAGTTTCCAACAAAATTCACAGCTTGCGCAATGGCGCAATATGCTGGAACGTACCCCAGCGAGTGGCTACATAGCCACCAGCAAGGCCATTTCCCGCGCCGATTACACGGCCAACGCGCCCCAGATCACCGTACCAACCCTGATGATCGCAGGTGAGCATGACGGTGCAACGCCACCCGCCTTGGTGAAGGCTACGGCAGTCCTGATTCCCAACGTGCAATATGTTGAAATCGCGGGTGCCGGCCACTTGCCCTGCGCCGAACGCCCAGCCGATTTTGCGGCGATTCTTGCGCCCTTCATCCAGCGCTGCCTAAACCTTTAGCCCACAGCACTTTCAACATACCGCTTAAAGCGATCCAAAATCGCCTGCCAACCGGCTTTTTGCATCTCAACCGGATGTGTATCTTCGGCGTCGAACGCTTCGCGCACCAACACACCGCCCGCGACCTGTGCAAATTCCACACGCAGGGCGCGGCCGCCAAAAACCGCCTCAATCAGGCGCGGCGCTTCGATCTGTGTATATTCTCCTGCAAAATCAAAGCCCATACTGCCGTCCTTGGCTTCCATCCGCGAGGTAAACTGCCCACCAACAATCAGGTCCACTGTCGCCGCCGTGGTGTGCCAATCGTCAGATGCAGTATTCCATTTCACGATATCCGCAGGTGTGGTCCAGCAGGCCCAAACCCGTTCGATTGGCGCGTTCACAGTCGTTTCTACCAGAATCTTCATGCCACCCCCCAATTTCCAAACATAAAAAACCCCACCACAACGGGCGGGGCTTTCCATTACGCTAGCACAAAAATCAATCCTTGGCGCGTTCAACATAAGAGTTGTCTTCGGTGTTGATCACGATCCGCGTGCCAACCCCGATATGCGGCGGCACCATCACGCGCACTTTTTCGTCACACAGCGCCGGCTTGTACGAAGACGACGCGGTTTGCCCCTTCACGACAGGCTCGGTCTCGGTCACTTCAACGGTCAACCGCTGCGGCAATTCAATCGCGATGCACACGCCGTTAAACGTCTTCAAAGACACTTCCAGCCCGTCTTTCAAAAACACCGCTGTGTCGCCGATTACATCGTCTTGCACCGAAAGCTGGTCAAAGCTGACAGGCTCCATAAAATGGTAACCTTCGGTATCAGCGTACAAAAAGTTGTATTTGCGCTCGTCCACATGCGCGCGCTCTACCTGCTCGGTCGTGCGCCAGCGCTCGGATACCTTCACGCCGTCCAAGATCCCGCGCATGTTCACCGATGTCGTCGGCGTGCCCTTGCCGGGGTGGAAGTTTTCAGCAGTCAGAACAACATAGAGCTTGTCGTTCATCTCAACGACATTACCCTTGCGCAGCGAGGAGGCGATGACTTTCACGCGAATTTCCTTGTACTTAAGTCGCCCGTCACCTAATGCGCGGGCCGTTGGCGCTAGGCATTAGCCTATCTTGGCCGAAATCTCCAGATGAAAGGCGCAAAACATGGCAAATCCTGCAAACTGGTGGCACCCAGCCCAACACGAAGGCCGCCGCCCCGCCCTTCTGGCCCGCAACCGCATCCAAGCTGCGCTGCGTGGCTGGCTTGCTACCCAAGATTTCATTGAGGTAGACCCCGCCGCTCTCGCCGTCAGCCCGGGAAATGAGGCGCATCTGCATGCGTTCCAAACAACGGCGATCGGCAATGACGGCACGCCGCAGCAAATGTACCTTCACACCTCGCCCGAGTTCGCGATGAAAAAGCTGCTGGCAGCGGGCGAGAAACGCATCCATGCCTTTGCCCATGTCTGGCGCAACCGCGAACGCGGGGCCTTGCACTCGCCCGAATTTACGATGCTCGAATGGTACCGCGTCGGCCAAGATTACAGCGTATTGATGGATGATTGCGCGACGTTCCTGCAACTGGCCACACAGGCCGCAGGCAGCACCAAACTGCGCTACAAATCGCATGAATGCGACCCAAACCTGCCCTACCACCGCCTCTCGGTCGCTGATGCCTTTACCCAACATGCGGGCATCGACCTGCTATCCACCATCCACCCCGATGGCGCCACCGATGCCCCCGCCCTTGCTGCGCAAATGACCGCGCAAAACCTGCGCCATGCCCCCGATGATACATGGTCCGACATGCTCTCGCGCATCCTGTCGGAACGGGTCGAGCCCCACCTCGGCCATACCCGCATCACCATGCTCGACCGCTATCCTGTGCCCGAGGCCGCCCTCGCCCGCCCTTGCCCCGATGACCCGCGCTGCGCCGAGCGGTTTGAGGTCTACGCCTGCGGGGTCGAGCTTGCCAACGGCTTTGGCGAACTGACCAACGCCACCGAGCAACGCAAACGCTTTGCCGCTGAAATGGATGAAAAACAGCGCGTCTACGGCCACCGCTACCCGCTGGACGAAGATTTCCTGAACGCCCTCGCCCACATGCCTGATGCATCAGGTATCGCGATGGGGTTTGACCGCCTCGTCATGCTCGCCACCGCCGCCCCCAGCATCGACCATGTCATCTGGGCCCCTGTGCCTTAGCCACTTTCTGTTCGGCTCAAATATCCTCGGGGGGGAAGGCTGTGCCGGAACGGCATAGCCGGATTGGGGGCAGAAGGCCCCCTCCCTATTTTGACGCATCCAATCCGCCCAACAAATCTGAATTTCCCCTTCCCCCCGCGCGCCGCCTAGGCTACCAATCAACACATGAAGTGGACGTTGCCAAACACCCTTACCGTCCTGCGCCTGCTCGCCGCCCCCGGTGTTGCGGTCATGTTTCTGTATTTCCACCGCCCATGGGCCGATTGGTTTGCGCTCGGGCTGTTCATTACAGCCGCAATCACCGATTTTTTTGACGGATACCTCGCAAGGCTCTGGAAACAAGAAAGCAAATTCGGGGCCATGCTCGACCCGATTGCCGACAAGGCAATGGTAGTGATCGCGATTATGGTCATCACCGGTTATTCTGGCATGAACCCTTGGCTTATCCTGCCTGCCGCCGTGATCCTGTTTCGCGAAGTGTTCGTCTCGGGGCTGCGCGAATTTCTGGGTGACAAGGCAGGCCTGCTCAAGGTCACCAAACTCGCCAAGTGGAAAACCACGGCTCAAATGGTCGCCATCGCGGTCTTGTTCCTCGGCACCGGCCTTGCCTTTATGGAGGATGGGCGCCCACCCCGCGCCGGTGAAGGCGAGCTGAGGGCCATCCTCTCTCCTGCCACTATGGCCACCCATACCGGCATGGTCCTGATCTGGATCGCAGCAATTCTGACCGCCGTTACCGGCTTGGATTATTTCCGCAAGGCACTTCCCTATTTGAAAGACGATACATGATCGACGTGCTCTATTTCGCATGGGTCCGTGAACGTATCGGCCTGCCGCGCGAAAAAGTTGAAACGCATGCCGCCACCGTCGCCGACCTAATTGCCGAACTGTCGGCGCGCGAAGATCGCTACGCCCTTGCCTTTGCCGACCTGTCGTCGCTGCGCGTGGCGCTGGATCAGGAGCTCGCAGATTTTGACAGCCCGCTTGCAGGCGTGCGCGAAATCGCCATTTTCCCACCGATGACAGGGGGCTAAGCCCATGCGCATCACCGTTCAATCCGATCCGTTCGATATGGGCGCCGAATCCAACGCCTTCGCCAAAACCGCGCAAGGGGCTGGCGCTATCGTCACTTTTACCGGCATCACACGCGACAGCGCAAACGCCGATCTGGACGTGATGGAGATCGAGCATTACCCCGGCATGACCGAACGCGCCCTAACCACCATTGCCGAGCAAGCCATGCAACGCTGGCAGTTGGCCGATTGTCTGATCATCCACCGTTACGGCAGGCTTGCCCCCAATGATCCGATCATGATGGTGGCCACAGCATCGCGCCATCGCGCCGATGCCTTTGCCGCCGCCGAATACTTGATGGATTACCTGAAATCCCGCGCGCCGTTCTGGAAAAAAGAAATCACCAAATCGGGCACAGATTGGGTCGCCGCCCGTGCCGAGGATGAGGCAGCGTTAAAACGTTGGTAACTTAATCAATGGGGCGGATCAGCTTGCGCTCTAACACCCGCAGCACCATCGCCAGATCATGGCCGCGCCGCAACACTTTCCCGTCCATACCGACAACCGAATACATGCCCTGCCGGTTGCGCAGCTTGGGCCGTTTTTCAATCCGGTACAAAGGTGTTTCCGCCGTACGCCGAAACACCGAAAACACGGCAAATTCACGCAGCGCCGAAATGCCGTAATCGCGCCACTCGCCACAGGCGACCATCCGGCCATATAGCGACAAAATCACGCCCAACTCGCGCCGATCAAAGCTGACCTGCTCGGTAATATGTGGGTGAAACGGAATTGGCGGCTCTGCACTCATGCGCACCAGCCTAGCCTTGAAAATTTGCAAATCAAGTTAAAGCTGCACCACCACGCCGCCCGCGGCTTCGGCATCCGAGGCATCATGCGTCACCATCAGCCCCGGAATGGCGCGGCTGCGCAAATGCTCAAACACAAAGCCACGGATCTCGGCCCGCAGTTCGGCATCCAGTCTTGAGAACGGCTCATCCAACAGCAACGCCTGCGGCTCTGCCAACAACGCCCGCATCAACGCTGCCCGCGCCCGTTGCCCGCCTGACAGCGTAGCAGGGTCGCGGTCTGCAAAACCTGCCAGCCCTGCTTGCCCTAACGCTTCGAGAACCGCCTGCGCCCGCGCCGCACCGCGCACCGACCGCGCAAGCCCAAAGGCCAGATTATCGCCGACCGACAAATGTGGAAACAGCAGCGCATCTTGGAACAAAACCCCGATTCGCCGCGCCTCGGCAGGCTGCGCCAACACATCGCGCCCATCCAGCCGCACGGCACCCGATACCACAAACCCATGCGCCAAATGCCCGCCAATCGCATCCAGCAGCGTCGATTTGCCAATACCCGAAGGCCCCATCAGCGTGGCAACCTCACCCGCAGCGACCTGCAAAGTAATCGCTTTAAACAACGGCTTGCCGCCCTTTGGCCCGACAGTCACATCTTTTAACTCAAGGCTCATCCCGCCCCTCCTAATAAGCCGCGGCGGTTACGGTACACAAAGGCGGGCACCAACAGTGCCGCGCCATAGGCCAAAAATGGCAAGCCCGCCTGCAATACCGCATAAACCCCTACAACGCGCCTGTCCGAACCCGACGCCAGCGTCACCGCCTCGGTCGTCAGAGTAGCCACGCGGCCGGCGCCCATAAACAACGTCGGCAAATATTGCGCCACCGACACCGAAAACCCGATCGCCGCTGCCACCATGACCGGACGCACCAGCATCGGCAATTTCACCGCAAACAACCGCCGCCATGGACCCGCCCCAAGCGCGGCTGCCGCCCGCACATGTTGGCAATCCAGCGCACGCCACGGGTCCGACAACGCAATCATTACATAGGGAAACACAAACAGCATTTGCGCCCAAATCACCGCCACCATCCCGCCGCTAATGCCGATGTGCAAAAACAGCACGTTCAACCCATACAGAAACCCGATCTGCGGCACCAACAGCGGCAAATAAATCAATGCCTGCGCCCAGCCTGCCCGCGCCCTGCGCGCGCGGTCCTCGCCCTCAAGCCATGCGACTGCAAGCAAAAGTGACGCGGCGGTCGTGCAAACCCCGATGATCAGGCTTGCTTGCAACGCCCGCCCCCAACCGCCACTGGGGGCCATCCAGCCCTTTAACGACCAGCTTTGCGGCAAGGCTTGCGGAAACGACCAGCGCCACGCAAAAGACCACACAACCAACCCCAACAAGGCCAGCGCCCCCAGCAGCATCAACCCCATCACCACGCCGCTTGCCGCCCACAGCCCAGGTTCGGCCCGATGCCCGCGCCCACCGCGCCGCAGCCACCAAAGGCCCCAATGCTTGGCCAAACCTTCGGCCCCGATCCACGCAGCAATGGCCGCCGCCACGATGCCGGCCTGCAACAGTGCCGCTGCCGAGGCAGGCAAGATCAACGCAATATCGGGCGATGAAAACCACCGCACAATTGCCACAGCCAAGGTCGGCGGGTTCGATGGCCCAAGGATAATCGCCATATCCACCACCGACAAAGCAAAGGCCAGAACGATAAAAATAGGCAATTTTATCAAGGGGTAAACCTGCGGCATGATGACCTTTACCCAAACCACCCCTCGCCCATAGCCCAGCGCCCGCCCCGCCGCTAAATGCTGGCGCACCGGCAACTGCCCCAGCGCCGAACCAATCACTAACAACAAAAACGGCACCTCTTTGATCAGCAAACCGATCATCAAGGCCACGCCCCAACCGTCATTCACCGTCGCCAAATCCGGCGGCCGCACCCAACCGGTCAGCATGGGCGAGACCATTCGCGCAATCCAACCCGAGGGTGCCAGCAAAAACGCCAGCCCAATCGCCAACGCGGCATGCGGCGCTGCCAAAAATGGCATCAGCAAACGCCCCATCGCCGCATGCTGCAACCGCCCATGCATCAAGGCGCAAAACCCAACCGCCAGCACCAGCGCCAAGACGGTCGAGCCCAAGCCCGTCACCAAGGTAAGCCGCAAACTGGTGCTAAACCCCGGCAAATGCAGCAACTGCATCCATGGCGCAAAAGACCAATCGACCGCGCCAATCGCAGGCAAAACCCCAAAGGCGGCCTGCGCTGTTTGCGCGAACCCCGCCAAAATGGGCAGCACAACGCCGCCCAATAGAATAACGGCCACGACAGCCCTTAGCGCGCGGCCGTCACCCTTCATTTTGTATAGCGTTCGCCCCAAGCCGCGACCAGTTTGGTCATCCAGCTTGCATGTGGTTCCAGCAAAGTCGGCCCCAAATCCTGCAATTTTGGCAAAGCGGGTGAAGACGGCAAGGCCGCAAAGACTGCCGCCTCATCCGCACTTAACTTGGCAGGATCAAGCACCGAGAAACTGCCAAGCACATCGATGTTTTGCTGATGCGCCTGTGTGGCGGGGTCTAGCAAAAAGTTCGCCACAACCTCGGCCCCTTCACGGTTTGCGGCATTATACGGGATCGCCACAAAGGAAATATTCCCGATGCTGCCACCCTGCGGTACAAACACCCGCGCGGTATCGGGCAACAGACCTTCGGCAATCGCACCCGCCGCCGAGGCAGGGTCGAACGAGACGCCAAAATCAACCTCGCCGTCATTCAACAACTGTTGCTGCACGGATTCGTTTTCTGGGAATGTTTTACCCTCACGCCACATAAAGGGGCGCATCGCATCGTACCACTCCCACAAAGGCGCAGTTGCCGTCGCAAAGGCCGCATCGGTGACAGGCTGCTGCAAGGCCGCCTTATCGGGCGCAAATTCAACCAAGGCTTGCTTTAAAAACGTAGCGCCCATGAAATTGCTGACATCGGGGTGCGTTACCCGGCCCGGAAAGGTTTGGGCATAGTCCAAAAACCCGGCCATGTCGCGCGGCACATCAGTGACGACGGCACTGTCATAGGTGAACACAAACCGCGCCAAACGCCACGCGCTCTCATACCCCTCAACCGGTACGGTAAAATCAACCGCCGCCGCCGCGTCCGGCCCCAAATCGAGATATTTTGCGTTCGGCAGATCGGCCGCAAACGGCCCGTGCAGCAAACCCTGCTCTTTCATCGACAGAAAATTCGGGCCGTTGATCCAAATCATATCGACCGAGCCGCCGCTATCCTTGCCCGCCGCCTTTTCCGAAATCACCTGCGTCACAGCGGTCGCGGTATCGGTCAGCTTAACTTGCTCGACCTTAACACCATATCTTGCTTCGGTCTGCTCACCAACCCAGGCGATAAACGCATTGGTGCGCGCATCGCCGCCCCACGCGTTCCAGTACACCGTCTGGCCGCGTGCCGCGTCCACGGTTTGTTGCCAATCCGCCAGCGCAGGCGTCGCAAGCCCAAGCCCAAGCCCAAGCGCCGCGATCAATAGGGAACGCATAGAGTATCCTCCTTAAACATCAGAAAAAGCACGCCAGCCTTGCAGCCAACGCAAAACAGTCGTCACCATGCAAGCCCCTGCAAAAGCAAAAGCCAGCGGGACAAACCACGCAGGAAACAGACACATCACTGTAAGAACCATGATGGTTTCAAAGCCCTCGGTCAGCCCGCCCAGATAAAAGATACCTTTGGCCGGAAACGCATCCGACTGCATCCCACGCTTGGCCGCGATCACCGCAAAGGCCAAAAAGCTGGACCCTGTGCCGATGAACGCACAGATCAACACTGCCGCCGCCACAGCGTTTTCAGGCGCGGCCAGCGCAAAACCCAAAGGCACTGTTGCGTAGAAAAAGAAATCAAGCGCGATATCAAGGAACGCGCCGCGATCGGTAGCCCCGACATGCCGCGCCATGATACCATCCAAGCCGTCCGCCAAACGATTGGCCAAAATCAGTACCAAGGCCAAGGCGTACCACCCCAGCCACAGCGCAGGCAGCGCCAACAACCCGATGCCAAACCCTACCAACGTAACCTGATCCGCTGCCACACCCCGCGCCACCAACGCCCGCGCCGGCGCATCCAGCACAGCGCGCAACGGCGGAAGAAGAGCAGCATCAATCATCGGGTTCACCTTTTACACGGGTCCCAATGACTAGCCCAACGCAGCCCCGTTTGTCAGCCCCTGACAGTGTTACAATAGCGCACAATCCTGTCAGAAGCGCGTGTGAAAAACGGGCAGAGCCTTCGGCGAGGATATTTGGAAACAGATGATGACGTTAGGCTTTGCCCAAAATCTCATCCTGATGTTCGCCGAGCTTGGGGGCCGCACGGTTCAGCGCCAAATCTGCGCCCGAGAAGGTCATGGGCGAGCGGACGCCTGTTAAACCCTCAGGCTCAATTTGCAGACCGCGCGCAATGACTTGGGGGTCCGCGAACACTTCGGCCAAGTCATTGATCGGGCCGGCGGGCACACCCGCAGCTTCGCAAGCCGCCAAGAGATCGGATTTGCAGCGCTGTTTGGTGGCGCGGGTCAGGGCCTCGGCCAGGGCCACACGGTTGGCGACACGGTCGGCGTTGGTCGCAAATTCGGGCGTAGTACCGAGGGCGGGCAGGCCCAAAAGTTCGCACAAGCGACGGTATTGACCATCGTTGCCCGTGGCGATGATAATCCAGCCATCGGCGCAATCAAAAACTGCATAGGGCGCAAGATTGGGGTGCGCGTTGCCCATCTTTTCAGGTGCGTTACCCGTGGTCAGGTAATTCATCGCTTGGTTCGCCATGATCGACGTAGCGACATCAAGCAAGGCCATATCGATATGCTGGCCTGTGCCCGATGTGTCCCGCTGATGCACCGCCGCCAAAATCGCGGTCGCCGCATAAATGCCGGTAAAGATATCGGTTACCGCGACCCCCACCTTCTGCGGTTGGCCATCGGGTTCGCCAGTTACAGACATCAGGCCCGACATGCCTTGGATAATGAAATCATAGCCCGCACGATGCGCATAGGGGCCGGTTTGGCCAAATCCGGTGATCGAGCAATAAATCAAACGCGGGTTCACGGCGGCAAGGCTGGCATAGTCGAGCCCGTATTTCGCAAGGCCGCCGACCTTAAAATTCTCAATCACCACATCGGCATCGGCGATCAGGCGGCGCACGGTTTCCTGCCCCGCAGGGGTACGAAAATCAACCGTTACTGATTTTTTACCACGGTTGGTTGCGTGGAAATAGGCGGCCGAACGGTCGCCCTCACGGTCGACAAAGGGTGGGCCCCAGCGGCGGGTATCATCGCCTTCCGGGGCCTCGACCTTAATCACATCCGCGCCCAAATCGGCCAGCGTTTGACCAGCCCAAGGGCCAGCCAAAATCCGCGCCAGTTCGATGACTTTCAGGCCTTTGAGCGGGGCATCCATACCTTACTTTGCCAATTCGGCGTCAAGCAGCGCCTTCAGGTCGGCATAGTTCATATTGCTGTGCTTGACCCCGTTCAGAACGAAAGACGGTGTCGAGTTGATGTCATCCGCCTCACTATCCTTTTGGAACTTGGCCACCATCGCTTGGGCCATTGCAGCATCGTTCAGGCACACGTCCATGGCCGCATCATCCAAACCGGCAGTCCGGCCCAAGCGACGCAAATTCTCAATAATCACGGCTGGGTCTTGCGATGAGGCCCATTCTTTCTGGGTCGAATAGATCAAATCCTGAATGCCAAAATAGCGCAGATCACCGCCGCAGCGCGCAATCATCGCCGCCCAGAGGCCATAACGATCAAAGAACACCTCACGGTAGACGAACTTGATCTTACCAGTGTCGATGTAATCGCGCTTTAGGTCCTTGAACACTTCAGTGTGGAAATTTGCGCAATGCGGGCAGGTGTAGGACGCATATTCCGTCAACACGACCTTCGAATCGAGGTTGCCGATCATCATATCCGGCACGTCTGGCACCACAGGCGCCGCAGCATCTTGTGCCCAAACCGGGGCCGCAGCAACAGCCATAGCAGCAGCAAGGGCGATGGAAAATTCTCTACGGTTCATGTTCTGCCTCTTTGTGATTTCGCCCGAGATAAGTAGTTTTCTGTTAGATTTTCAAGGGCCTCTCTCAACGCATTATCGTGAACACCCTCAGCGGCCTTATGGGCTTGGGCCTTTATCGCGGGGTCAGGCGGCACTATTTTCTTGGGTGCATGGCCAAATTCGGCCTGCCCTTCGGCAAACCCGCTTGGTGCGGTTTGCGTCACCATTATGCGCGAAATCGCGGCATAACCGTAACAGGCATTTACCTTTTCCTTGATCGCAGGCAGTTGCATCTGCAACATCGGGCCGTTCGCAGATGTCGTCAGCAGCGTCAGCGTCGCCCCCATCCCGCCCTTGGCATAGCCCACTTTCACCGGCCGCGTCACCGCCGCCAAATCAGTGCCGACAATTTCAGCCCAAGCCGTCAGCAACCGCGTCACCGCGAATCCCCGTGCCTCACCCGCCGTGCGGATACGCTCTTTCAACAGCGTTGACGCCGCCTGAAACCCACGTGATCTCGATCTAAACTGGCTGCCTCTTGGCTGCTTCATCTGGTCATTTCCCCACTTCCCCCTATCTTAGCGCAGATGGCCCCGCGTGCCAGCAAGAAACACCATAAAAAGGCAGCCATAATGCAACAAGAGGCCGCAGCCCTGCTGAACTGGTACGATGCCAATGCGCGGAAAATGCCGTGGCGCACCCCGCCGCACAGCGATCAGCGCCCCGATCCCTACCGCATCTGGTTGTCCGAGGTGATGCTGCAACAAACCACAGTGGCCGCCGTGCGCGACTATTTTAACCGCTTCACCACGCGCTGGCCGACCGTTACCGCGCTAGCGATGGCTGAGGATGCCGATGTCATGGCCGAATGGGCTGGCCTTGGCTATTATGCCCGCGCCCGTAACCTGCTAAAATGCGCCCGTGCGGTCCATGATTTGGGCAGCTTCCCGGCGACCTACGCCGACCTCATCAAGCTCCCTGGTATCGGCCCCTATACCGCCGCCGCCGTGGCCTCAATTGCGTTTGATGAGCCCGCGACAGTGGTTGATGGTAATGTCGAACGCGTCATCGCGCGGCTGTTTAACATCCACACCCCCCTGCCCAGCGCGAAACCCGAACTGACAGCGTTGGCGACGACGCTGACGCCGCAGTCGCGCCCCGGTGATTACGCCCAAGCCGTGATGGATTTGGGTGCCACAATTTGCACCCCGCGCAACCCTGCCTGCGGCATCTGCCCGCTACGCCCCTTTTGCGCGGCGCAGCCGCAAGGCACCCAGACCTCCCTGCCCTTTAAGACCCCGAAACCGGAAAAGCCGACGCGGCAAGGCACGCTTTGGCTGGCCCGCGCCCCTGATGGAAAATGGTTGGTCGAAGAGCGCCCCACCAAGGGCCTGCTGGGTGGCACGATCGGGTTTCCGGGCAATGGGTGGGATACCAAATCGCACCACGATGCCGCCCCCATCACCGCCAACTGGCAAGATATGGGTCAGATCAAACACACTTTTACCCATTTTCACGCGGTCCTGACTGTGCTTGCCGCCACCACTTCGGCGCAACCAGATCACGGGATGTTTCAGCCCGTTAACCCTGAAAATCTGCCAACTTTGATGCGCAAAGCCTATGATCTTGCGTCCGCAGCACTTTTGCCTCGTTGACCAGCCCCACCTCGGCGTCCATCATCCACCCCCAAAAGGTGCACTATGAAAACCATTCCCGCCGCTGATATCACCCGTATCAACCACGCCTTGCCCTTCTGGCTCTCGCTTGCGCTTGTGCCTGTGGCAGTTGTCAGTGCGCTTTGGGGCGGCTGGTGGGTGGCGCTGATGCCTTTCGCCTCTTGGGGCATGTTCTCGCTGTTAGATGCGATCACAGGCCGCAACACTAATAACGCCGATCTGGAAACCCCCGAGTCGGGACTGCAATGGTACCGCGCGATCACGCTCATCTGGTTTCCGGTGCAATTTGCCTTGCTGGTCTGGCTGCTCTACTACGTCCCCCGCGCCGACCACCTTGGCATGATTGAATCCATCATGATCTTTTTCGGCATGGGCGTGATTTCCGGCACCATCGGCATCAATTACAGCCACGAGCTTATGCACCAAAAATCTGCGGTCGAGCGTTGGCTGGCTGATCTTCTCCTCGCCTCCGTCCTCTATTCCCATTTCCGCAGTGAGCATCTGCGCGTTCATCACCTTTATATCGGCACGCCGCGCGACCCCGTCACCGCCCGCTATAATGAGGGCTTTCACCGGTTTTTTCCGCGCGTTCTGTGGCAATCTGTTGTGTCCAGCTGGAAGGCCGAAAAGGCGATGCTCGCGCGCCGCAACTTGGCCCCAACCCACCCCAGCAACCCGTTCTGGCGCTACGCCGCGCTGCAAATCGGCATGCTCGCCCTTGCCTTTACACTTGGCGGTTGGGTCGGGCTTGGGCTGTTTGTCTATCAGGCGGTCGTGGCAATCTGGCAGTTAGAGTTGGTGAATTATATTGAGCACTACGGCCTCACGCGTCGTCACCTCGGCGATGGTAAATACGAACATGTCATGCCCCGCCATTCATGGAACGCCGATCACCGCGCGTCAAACTGGTTGCTGATCAACCTGCAACGCCATTCTGACCACCACTACAAACCAGACCGCCGCTTTCCCTTGCTGCAAACCTACACGGCCGAGGATGCGCCGCAACTGCCCTATGGCTATCCGATTATGACCACAGCCGCACTGTTCCCGCCGCTGTTCAAACGGGTTATGAACCCCCGCGTCCGCGATTGGCGCCGCAAGTATTACCCCGACATCACCGACTGGCACGCCTATAACAAGGCGCTGAATCCCGCGCCGAGATGAGACGGACGCAGACCAAAAAGCCCGCCATGCACGCACGGCGGGAAGTGGTGTCAGGGACGATCCCTGACACAGGCGGTAAACTGTTATAAAACGGGGGCTTAGTGGGGCCGGCCATCGGCCATTTCAGCCCGGATTTGCTGACGCAGGATATCGATGGAAACCATCTTTCCCTCACGTTTAAAGTGCCAGTAGGTCCAGCCGTTGCAGCTTGGCGCGCCTTCCATGGCAGCGCCAACCTGATGGATAGAGCCTTTCACATCGTTGCCAACAAGCGTGCCGTCAGCGCGAACCTTGGCCTTGTAGCGGTTGCCGATCGAATACAATTCCTCACCCGGACGCAGCATCCCGCGCTCAACAACCTGCCCGAATGGCACCCGTGGCTCGGCACGTTTTGATCCGGTAATCTCCAGCGCCGACGCGTCAAATTTGCGGACCTTGCTGATGCGTTTTTCAGCGACCTTGCGGTAGGCTTCCTCGCGCTCGATCCCGATGAAATCACGGCCTAGCATTTTGGCCACAGCGCCGGTTGTGCCTGTGCCAAAGAACGGATCAAGCACCACGTCACCGGGATTGGTTGTCGCGACCAAAATCCGGTGCAGCAGGCTTTCCGGTTTCTGCGTTGGATGCGCTTTGTCGCCGGCTTCATCTTTCAGGCGCTCATGCCCTGTACAGATCGGCAAAACCCAATCCGACCGCATTTGTACGCCTTCATTCAACGCCTTCAGCGCCTCATAGTTAAAGGTGTATTTCGCGCCCTCATCCCGGCTGGCCCAGATCAGGGTTTCATGGGCGTTGGTCAGGCGCTTGCCGCGAAAGTTCGGCATAGGGTTCGACTTGCGCCAAACCACATCATTTAGCACCCAATAGCCTTGGTCCTGCAAGGTAGCACCAACGCGAAAGATGTTGTGATACGACCCGATCACCCAAAGCGCGCCATTCGGTTTCAGCAACCGTTTCGCCGCCGCCAACCATTCGCGGGTGAATTCGTCATATTTGGCAAAGCTGGAAAACTGGTCCCAATGATCATCAACCGCATCAACCTTGGAATTATCAGGCCGGTGCAAATCACCCTTCAGCTGCAAGTTATAGGGCGGATCTGCGAAAATCAGATCAACCGAGCCCGCAGGCAGGCTGTTCATCTGGTCAATGCAGTCGCCTGCAAGGATCTGATTCAATGGTAGAACTTGTGATTCTGGCGTCTTGGTTGGTGTTTTGGTTTTAATCATCATCTTTGCCTCTGCCCCGCGCATTTTGCGTCGTTTTCTTGGGTCTAAAGATGATTCATTCCTGATTCGCCGTCAAATTCTTTATTGAATCAACTACTTACAGATTTATCTTGATACAAGATATTGTGTACAGGTTTGAACGAACGTCTATGATGCGCGGTCACCCCAAGATTTAGGAGCGCCAACTGATGCTCTTTTGTCGGATATCCGGCGTTTCGATCCCATCCATAGCCCGGAAACTGTTGCGCCAATCCCACCATGATCCGATCGCGTGTCACTTTTGCCACAATCGAGGCCGCTGCGATCGACAAACTTAGCGCATCCCCTTTGATAATCGCTTCGGCCTTGCACGGCATATCGCGCGGCAGCAGGTTTCCGTCGATCAACGCATAATCCGGCGCGTTCGGCAGGCCTTGCAGCGCCCGCACCATCGCAAGATGACTGGCGCGTAGAATGTTCATCACGTCGATTTCCTCAACCGAAGCATGGGCGATGGAAACCTCGCACATCTCCATGATCGCGCCGAACAATGCCTCGCGCCGTTTTGCCGTCAGGGCCTTACTATCGTTCAGGCCCGGCGGCACGCGTCCCGGCAGCAATCGCACGGCTGCGGCGGTCACGGGGCCTGCAAGCGGGCCACGCCCCACCTCATCCACACCGGCAATACACATGGCCCCCCGATTACGGGCGGCGATCTCAAACTGGTCATTGGGGGCTTGTTTTATCATGCGGCAACCAAAGCAAATCGCGCCACAAATGAAAAGGGGGCAGAGGTTGCGTGCTTTGCGCACAGCTTACCTCTGCCCCAAGTTTAGGCGCACACCCGAGGGGACAGAACGCGCCTATACTGGCGGCTCTTAGCGGCTGCTCTTAGCGGCGGCGGCCTTGCGTACGAAAGCCCGAGTTCAGCAGGCAATTCTCGTCATATGCGGTGCGGCCACGGCCAACAGAAATCTCACATTGGCGCGGCAGACGTTGGTCAACACCGGCACGGCGCAGGCAATTTTCGCCATAGGCCACGCTGATATGGCGGCGGTCGCGCACCTCAATCGCGCATTGGGCGGGCAAAACCGCGTCACGGCGATTGCGGTGTGGCTCTTTATAGCGGCGCTGTGGCTCTTCATACCGGCGTGGGGCCTCATACCGGGGCTGGGGCTCACGATGGCTTGGTTGCGTTTGGGGCCGGTGGGGCCGGTGGGGCGCAGTGGCACGACGATCGTCTTTTTCCGTCAACGCCGATCCAACAATTGCGATGGCGGCAATGGCGGCCAAAGCTTTGGCAAAATCATCGCTTTGACGATCGGCAAGGGCCGGAACGGCGGTCGCAGTCATCAAAGCAAAGGCTGTAGCTGTGGCCGCCAAAGTGGCCGTGAAACGGCGGGCGGCATTTGTTTTTAAGAAAGCCATGGTGTGATCCTTTTTAAACGGTCCAGCGCTTGGATTCGCCGAGGTTGATAAGGTCACATTCGGCCCATCCGCTGTTGACAGGCAATATCAGGGCAATGTTATGCGATATCAGGCCCCGTTTTAGGGGTTGATATTGAATAGCAACGCAGTTTCAGGGCAGGTTGGCCACAGGACAACCCACGGAACAAACTCCGCAACAAACGGCAGCGCAGAAGGATCAGACAATGAATGTGAGACAAGGATGTGCCGCTTTGGTGACAGGCCTTTTACTGGCCAGCGCTGCGCAAGCGGAATGTTATGCCGATTATAAAGCCAAGCAAGACAGCCCGTTGCGGCTGCATTATGGCGTGATCGCGCTGCCCGACAATGCCTGCTCTAAAGGGGCGGCAGCGGGCGTGATTGCGCCTAGGCTAGCACAACACGGCTGGACTCTTCTGAACGTCGTCTCCATTTTCGGGCCTGAGGGTCTTGCCGAAAGGAAAGCCAGTGCGGGCGCCTACTACCTCTCCTTCTGATAGCTTGCGGGCAGGTAACCGGGTGGTTGCCGGCGGCATTGCTGCGATTGTTTTGATCTTGCTGGCGGCTGCAGTTTTTCTGTTCATCAACCTGCCCGATGCCAACGCTTTTAATGCGCGGGTTGAGCAGATTTTCGTTGAAAACGACGGGCTGACAACGGGTGCCGAGATTAAGCTTCTGGAAATTCTGGCCCAGTCAGGCACCGCGTTTTCGGATGTTTTGTCCAGCTACCGCGTGGTGATTTTCGTGCTGCTGGTTTTCGCGACCGCATTGATGATCGCCGCCTTGGTTTTTCTGGTAACGATTGTAGCCCTGAACCGGCGGATTTCGGCGATTCAGCGGTCGGGGATTCAGGTATCGAGCCTGCTGATCAGCCGCGAAACCAACGCGGTTTACATCAATGATCTGGAATTCAAGCTGACCGAGGCGGCGATTGAAACGCTGTCGGTTTTGGCAGAGGCGCGGATGGATGACGATGTGATGACCGGCGCACAGATAGAGGGTGTGATTTCAGGCCGCGATTCTTCGGATTGTGAGGAAGCGGCAGGGGCGACGCGGGTGAAACGCCTGCGTGATGCTTTGGGGAATCAGCTGGTATCTGAATTGCTGGTGAAAACGATTGCCCGCAGGGGCTATGTTTTGGCGGTGGGCAAGGATGTGATCCGCATGATGTAACGCCGATTGACGCGCCCCAACCCATACATATATCAAGCAGTTTGAATATAAAGGGGCCACCATGAAACACCGTACGCTTTTGCTGACACTTGGGGTCGTCGCCGTGCTTGGCGGGGCAGCCTATGCCAACCGCTATACGCTGGAACATATGGTGATGTCGCGGATGCACGGCATGGGAATGGGCATGGGGCATATGGGCGGCTTTGGGATGGACCATATGTTCAAAGGCATCGATACCACCCCCGAGGAAGAAGCCGAGCTGCGGGCGATGTTTGAAGGGCATGACAAAATCACCCGCACGGTGGAAAACCTGCCCAACGGCATTCGCACGGTGACCGAAACAACCGACCCTGCCCTGCGCGACCAGTTGGTAACCCATGTGATCGGGATGATCGACCGCGTAGACCAAGGCCGCGACCCGAAGGTGACGATCCAAAGCCTGACGCTGGATATCTTGTTCAAAAACCGTGCATTGATTGTGACGGAAATAGACCCGACCGATACGGGGATTATCATCATCCAAACCTCGGACGATGCCGAAACCGTGGCAGCCCTGCAAAAGCATGCGGCAGAGGTTTCCGATTTGGCCGCGCGAGGGATTATATCGGCGCAAGAGGCGATGATGGCGCGCCATCACTGATGGAGGCGGCCACTGAAGGCCTTGCACGCGCAGGCGTTCCCGCCCAATATCGCGCGAAAAGGAGCGCCTGATGCGTGATGAGGTTGCAATCCGCCCGTTGACCGCTGACGACCATGACGCGTGGCGGCAGCTGTGGACGGACTATCTGACTTTCTATGAAACCTCGGTCAGCGAAGAGGTTTATACGACCTCCTTTGCCCGGATGCTGTCGGGGGCGGCGGGCGAATATAAAGGGCTGGTGGCGGTGGTGGATGGCGAAATTGTCGGCCTCGCGCACTATCTGTTTCACCGCTTTATGTGGACGGTTGAGGATACCTGCTATTTGATGGATCTGTTCACCGCGCCCAGCCAGCGCGGCAAAGGCGTGGCCCGCGCGTTGATAAATGCCGTGCATAGCGAGGCCAAGCGTGGCGGCATCAAGCTGACCTATTGGAACACCCAAGAGAATAACTACAAAGGCCGGATGCTCTATGATCAGGTGGCGACCAAGGTGCCGTTTGTGACCTATGAAAAGACTGATTGAAGTGCGCTAGCCCAGTTCGACCAGCCGTTTCAGAACGGCGCTACGGGTCAGCAGACCCAAGAAACGCGCGCCCTCCAGCACCGGAAACACGCGGTAGGGGTGGGTGTGAAAGGCCTCGGCGGCGGTGATAATGTCGCTGCTAGCGGTAAGTGTGATAACCTTGGCGGTCATGTATTCGGCCACCGTGCCCTTCCATTCCTGATAGTAGCTGGCGTGCAGCGCGGGGCGAAAGCAGTCTTTTTGGCTAAGGATGCCACGCAACGCGCCGCTATCATCCAGCACGGCCGCGGCGGGCAGGTTGTGCTGCACCAACAAGGCCACGGCGCGGCGGATTGGCGTGTCGGGCGTCAGGGTGGGCACGCCTGATTGCAGCAATGCATGCAGGGTTTGTTCGGTCATGGCTGGCCGCCTTTGCGGTTGGGGCAGCCCTCGCAGGCGATGTCTTTGATGCAGGCCATGCCGCCGCACGAACCTTTGACCGGCCCGCGCCCGAACAGGCTGCCAAGCGCAAGGCCAAGGACGGCGAGCAGGATGATACCAAGCGCCAGTAGAATTTCCATTACGCGCGCCCTTTAAAGCAAATGACGGTCAAAGCCGCCGGTGGATTTTTGGTGCAAACTGCCGTTTGTGGTGAATAGAAACAACGCCGCAATGCCATTCTCGGCGGCAAGTTGTGGGGCGGCTTCCTCGGCCGCGGCAAGGGCTGTTGCCCACCCATCGGCCAGCATCGCACTGCTGTGCAGGACTGAGACCGATGCGAGCGTACCTGTGGCAGGCTGGGCAGAATGCGGATTGATGATATGGCCGTAGTCAACGCCGCCCAAGGCATAGCTTTGGGCCCGCAGGCCAGAGGTGGCCACCGACAGGCCCGAGGGCAGCCGCAGCGCTGTAGCGGGCCCAATTCGGGTTTGGCGCGGGTCTTCAATCGCCACATGCCAATCGCGGCCCGAGGGGTGCTGGCCTGCGGATTTCAGCTCCCCCCCAAGGTCGATCAGGAAGGATTGGAGACCCGCGTTTTGCAGGTGCTCGGCCATGCGATCCAGCGCATAGCCTTTGGCAATGCCGCAGAGATCCATGGTCAGGGTCGGATTGTTTTTGTGCAGGCTGTCGCCGGTGGCATGCAAGCCTTGCCACCGATCCACGCCCATGCTTGCCCCTTTTATCGGGCCAAAGCCCCATTGGGCCACCTGAGGGCCGACGGTCGGGTCAAACCAGCCATTGCTGATCTGTGCAAGCGTTAGGGCGGCTTGGGCAACTGTGGTCAATTGGGGCGAGGCGGCGGTCTCTTGGGCCACAGTGTTGAAGCGCGTGATCTCGCTGTCATCGCGCCATGGCGACATTTGCTGGTCAATTTCGGCAAGCAGCGCGTCGATGGCAACGCGGTGGGTTTCAGCATCGGTAGCGTTTGGGGTGGTAATGCGCCACGGGCTGGCAAAGGCTTGGCCTTGAATGGTCTGGGTGGCCGTAGTTTCGGCGCGTGTGGTGCCAGCCCAAAGTGTGGCGCCGATCAGGGCGATCATTTGGCGGCGGGTGGGGTGAAATGGCATCAGGTCAGCCTCCGAAATCGTCGTTAAAGATAGAGTGCGGCTCGACCCCCAGTTTCGCCAGCATATGCAGCACGGCAGAAATCATGACGGGTGGGCCGCAGAGGTAATATTCGCAATCTTCGGGCGCGGGGTGGCCCTGCATCGCTGCGCGGACGGTTTCGTGGATAAAGCCGGTAGCCCCTTGCCAGCGGTCGCCGGGGGCGGGGTCAGACAGCGCGGGCGTCCATGTGAAGTTGGGGTTTTGCTGCGCAATCGCCTCAAACTCATCCACATAAAACAGGTCAGCGGCGGTGCGGGCACCGTAGAAAAAGCCCATTTTGCGGGGGGTATTCGCGCCGATCTGCGCGTGGATCATCGCGCGCAGGGGGGCCATCCCAACACCGCCGCCGATAAACACCATCTCGCGCGATGTGGGTTGAACGTGGAAATCACCGAAGGGGCCCGAGGCAGCAACCGTATCGCCGGGTTTCAGCGCGAAAAGCCATGACGAGACGACGCCCGGCGGCAGGCTGTGTTCTTGGCCCGCAGGCGGCACGGCAAGGCGGATGTTAAACACGGCGCGGCCCACATCGGCGGGCCTGCTGGCGATGGAATAGGCGCGGGTCACAGTGCTGGCCGAACTCGTACGCAGGGCAGGCCAATCGGCCTGTTGCCAGATGTCAAGGAAAGCGGGGTCGATGTCGATCTGGCTGAAATCCAAAGCATACGGCGGGGCGGTCAGTTGCAAAAAACCACCGGCGCGGAAATCAAAGGGCTGGTCTGGGGGCAGGTCTAAAACCAGCTCGCGGATCAGAGGGGCGAGCTGGCGGTTTGACACGACGGTGCAGGTGAAACCCGTGGCCCCAAGGAACGCGGCTGGCACGGTGACAGCACAAGGCCCGCGCAACGTGGTTTGGCAGGCAAGCCGCACATGGGCTTTCCGCTCGGCCGCCGACAGCATGGCCTTTTCGGTGGCAATAGGTGCGCCCGCGCCTTCGCCCGTCACGACCACACGGCACAGCCCGCAAGTGCCCGAACCACCGCAGGCCGCCGGAATGCCGATATTGGCACCGTGCAACGCGCCCAGCAATTTATCGCCCCGCGCGGCGATCACCGTTTCGGTGCCATTCACAGTGACGGCCATCGCGCCCGCGGGGATAAGCTTGCGGCGCGTCGCCAGCAGCGCAAGCGTTAACGCCAAAATAAGGGCTGTGATGATACAGGCGCCAAGCAGGATTTCGGTCATGATGCCACCATCTGCGCAAAGGCCGAAAAGCCGAGCGACATCATACCGGCAAGGATAAAGGTAATGCCAAGCCCGCGCAGCCCTTGGGGCAGGTCAGCATAGGCCAGCCGCGCCCGAATGGCGCTGAGCATAACCACCGCGACGGCAAACCCAAAGCCGGCACCAAGGCCAAAGACTGTGGATTGGGCAAGGTCATATTTGCGGTCTACCATGAACAGGCTGCCCCCCAAAATGGCGCATTGCACCGTAAGCAGCGGTAAAAACACCCCGAAAGACGCGTAAATCGTAGGAAAGAACCGATCAAGCACCATTTCCAACAGTTGCACGGTAGCGGCGATGACCCCGATAAAGGCGATCAGCTTTAGGTAGGAAAGGTCGGTATCCAACCCTGCCCAAGCCCACGCACCGGGGGCCAGCAGCGTGGTGTAGATCAAATGGTTCAGCGGCACGGTCACGCCCATCACCGCGATCATCGCGATGCCAAGCCCCAGCGCGGGCGCGGTTTTGCGCGACAGCGCGATAAAGGTACACAGCCCAAGGAAAAACGTCAGCGGCATGTTTTCGACAAAGGCGGCGCGCAGGAACAGGCTCCAAAGATCGGTCATTTGTTATCCCCCCGCATGTCGGGGGGCAGATATTCCAGCGGCTCGGATTGGTCAGGCAGAACGGTGCGTATCGCCCAGACCAAACCGCCCAGCAGGAAAAACGCCGAGGGCGCCAGCAACATCAGGTTTAGCGGCGTGTACCAACCGCCTTGATCAACCGTTGGCAGCACTTGCCACCCTAGCAAGGCCCCTGCCCCGAACAGCTCACGCACCGCGCCGATGATGGTTAGCACCAGCGAATAGCCCAGCCCGTTGCCCAGCGCATCGACCATCGACCGCACTGGCGGATTGTGGCGCGAAAAAGATTCCGTGCGCCCCAGCACAAGGCAGTTTGTGGTGATCAGGCTGACAAAAACCGACAGCTTTTGGCTGATATCAAACAGATAAGCCTGCAAAACCTGATCAATCACGATGACGAGCGAGGCCACGATGACGATTTGCACGATCAGCCGGATGGAGTCGGGGATGTGCCTGCGGATCAGGCTAATGGTGCCCGCCGACATGACCAGCGCCGCCGTCAGTGCCGCAGACATGGTTAGCGCCGTTGCCATCGACGTGGTCACAGCCAACGCCGAGCAGATGCCAAGGATTTGCAGCGTCACCGGATTTTGCCGGATCAGCGGGGTGGTTAGAACCTGCCAAAGGCTGGGGGTTGCGGGCATGGCCTAATACTCCCCCCGCCGAATTGCAGCGAGCAGCGGGCCGTAACCGTCATCGCCCAGCCAAAACCGCATGATGCGGGTGATCGCGTTTGAGGTGCGGGTGGCGCCGGTGATGCCGTCCACCTCATAGGCGCTGCCCGCGCTGCCTTTGGCCACGGCAAAGCGCACCGCGCCGCTGGGATCGATGGCCGATTTGCCGCCGAATTGCGACAGCCAAGCGGGTTCTTCGATCCGCGCACCAAGGCCGGGGGTCTCGGATTGGTTGGTGATCGCAAGGCCTGCGATGGTTTGCGTATCGGCGCGCAGGGCAAGAATGGCGTCGATGGGGCCGTTATAGCCCGCCCCGCTGATCGGCAAGAGGGCCAGCGACAGGCTGCCATCCGGTCCGCGCAGGAAATAGACTTGTGCGAAATTGGGGCGCTGACCCAAACCGGCGGTGTCTTGGGCGACGGTCAGGCCGGTCCAATTGCTGCTATCTTCCAGCGCCGTCGCAAGATCGGCAGCAGGGATGTCGGCAACAGCGCCTTTGGTCAGGTCGATCACGACGGTTGACAGCGTACCACCCGATTGGGCCAGCAGGTCGGTCATGCCGGGGATGCCCGCGATCAGGGTTTCCAGCCGCGCCTGCTGTTCCGCCGCGCGATTGGCGGTTTGGATGGGGCGCAAGATGACGGTGGCACCGCTGACGAACAGCGCGCAAATGGCCGAGACGAGGAAGGCGATAACAATCGTCTTGGTACGGCTCTCATTTGGCAGGGCCAAAAGGCTGCGCCATGCAGACAGGGGGTTCAGATTAGCCATGACGTTTTCTCCTGCGCGCAAGCCAGAATGCGATTGCAACCTCATCCAGCAGTGGGGCGGCGAGTGAGGTAAGAAGCGCCGCCGAGACAGCCATTTGGGCGGGGGCGACACTGTGCCATTGGGTGGCGAATAGCGTGGTAAGGGCGGCAAAAACTGCGCCGTTCAGAAAGCTGCCTGCCCGAGTAGAGGCGCTTGCAACTGGGTCGGTGACCAGCAAGGCAAATACAATGGTGGCGGAGGGAAGGACCGGCGCAACCGGCATTTCGGCAAGAAGCGCAAGCCCGAGGACCGCCAACGCACCAAGGATCCGCCGCCACGACATAACGCCGTACATCGCGCCAATGGCCAGCGCGGGAATGGCAGCCCACGCCACGGGTGGCGCAAAGTCATGCCACGGCGCTGTAGGAAAGCCAAAGCCGAGAAAGGCGAGCGTGACGGTGGCCGGGTTCAGCACGTTGCGGCCCCAGCCACCAAACACCAACTCGGCCATGACCGACCCAAAGCTGATACCAAGGATAAGTTGCCACAGGGTCAGGTCTTGGGGGGCAAGCATGGCCACAGCGATGGCGGTCAGCGCACCGGCAAAAGATGGCGGTTGTGCGCGGGCCAGCATAAAGACAAGGTGCCAAAGGCCCGATGTGACTAGGGTAAAGGCAAGGCGGCTGGCGGCGTCTAACCCGCCGTAGGCAAGCCATGCCAGCAGCATCGGCAGCATGGCCAGCAGCAACAGCAACGCGATGATTTCGCGGTCCCACAGGCCTCGTTTCATAGCGCATCCTCCTCGGCGGCGATTTTATGCAGCATAGCACGAAGCTGTGTCGCAAGGCGTGGGCGCGCACCGGTGGCGTAATCGGCAAGGGCGATGTCACTGGCAAGCAAGGACAAACCGCCGAGGCGGGTGAACCCTTCTGTATCGGCGGTGGCGAGGGCGCGGATAAGGGCAGCGGCGGGGAGTGCGCCGCCGAGCGATTGATCTAGGGCCGCTGACGGGATGATAGGCGCATGGCGGGCCGCGCGCTCAAGGGCTGTGGCAAACCAATGCGGGGATTTGGCCGCTGCGGGACAGGCCAGCAGGGTGGCTTGCCTGTCGTGGGGGCCAAGCCAATGCGCGGGCCGGCCATTAAGAATTGACCCCGAAAGCACCTCATGCGGGCCGGGGCGCAACAGAGATTGGCACAACCCGCGCAGATCGGCACCGGGCTGGCAGCGAACAGCACTAGGCGCGTGCAAAGCATCGCCGGTGATGCTGACCAGACGTGTGGCGGGCAGATACCCCGTGGCGAGCAGCGCACCGATATCAGCGACATCTTCGGCGTGAACCTCCCAAACTGGGGCGGCGGGTGTGGCCGGAAAATGGCGGTGAATTTGCCAGCCAGCCAGCCCTTGTGGATGGATGGGGGCAACGGAAAGGCGCGTGACCGTTGCGGGCAGATCGGCAGGGCAAGGCTGATTGGCGGGCTCGCACATGAACAACTTGGCGGCGAAATCTGTCAGCGCGCCCATGCCACGGCTGAAATCCTCCTCGCGCCCTGCAATGGCCGCCCAAGGCGGGGGCGCATCGGGGGTGGTATCAATGCCCATGACAAAGATCGCGGCGGGGGTTTCAGTGGCGCGCGGCATACGACCAAAGGGACGGCTAAGGATTCGGTGCCACAGGCCCGAGGACTGGAGCAACGCGGGGAGCGCTAAGGATTTGGTATCAAATGCGTGTCTGTTATTATGCTCATCTTGGAACACCACAAGTTGCGACAGCCTGTGGCCTGGCAACAGATCAACCCGCGTAATCCGCCCTGCCATCGGCGCGACAAGCGCGACATCAGGGGCCGCGCGCAGACGCAAAACCGGCTGACCTTGGGCGACTTGGGCATCCTCGGCCACCATCAGTTCGACCCGCAATCCCTCATTCGGGCTTGCGGTAAGCGCGGCCTCGGGCGTTAGGGTTGTTGGGGCATCGGCCCATGCTGGGACTGGCCCTGAACGGGGCAAAACCAACCCTGAAGAAAACAGCGAGGCGCGCATTACAAATCCAACTGGCATGGCCGTGTCGCGAAGGGTGCTACGGGGAGATCGTTGCAGAATTTCATAAAATCTGATACCATATATTTGCGCCAAGGTGTACCCACCCCAGAAAAGGAACCAACATATGCCATTGAGAAGAAAAGATTTATTTTGGATATATGTTTGTTTTAGCCTCGCGCTGGCTGCGCTGCCGGCAATTGGGGTGGCACAAGCACAAACCACCAGCGCATCGCCCGAAATTGAGGCGATCGCCAAAGAGATGGAGCTGTTTGTGATGCCGCGGTCGGGACCGTTCGCGCCGGATGAGATTAAGATCGCGAACCAAACCGCCATCGCAAACTGGGCACGGTCTGGGCATTCCGATTCGCATGCCGAGGCTTTTGCCCATTGGGATAAAGACGGTGAGATTCCGGCAGTTTGTGCGACCTGCCATTCTGGCGCAGGGTTTCGTAGCTTTTACGGGCTAGATGGCACCGAACCGGGCGTCAAAAAAGAACCAACGCCGATTGGCGGCGTGGTCGATTGCGATACCTGCCACAACCCTGCCTTGAATAAGGTGACGGAGGTTAAGTTTCCCAGCGGCTTGATGCACCCCGTGGCCACCACGGCCGAGGCATCATGCATGACATGCCACCAAGGCCGCGCGGCGGGTAATATGATTTCCAAGGCCGTCGCCACACTGGAACCCGATGCGCCGAACCCCGAGCTGAAATTTATCAACCCGCATTACGCCGTTGCGGCATCTACTTGGTTGGGCGGTTATGGCGGGTCGGGGTATCAGTATCCGGGCAAAGACTATAGCGGTCGGTTCTTTCATGCGCGGCCGGTGGAAACCTGTGTTTCCTGCCACGAACCGCACAGCCTGAAAGTGGCACAAGACGCGTGCACAACTTGCCATGAAGATGGCACGCTGGACAATATCCGCCTGTCGCGCATCAGCTATGACGGCAGCGGCGATCTGAAAAAGGGGATCCGCGCCGATATGTTGGCCAATGCGGACCGGCTGCACGGGTTGATTATTGACTATGCCACCAAGGTTGCCGGTGTGCCGATGGTGTATGATGCCCAAAAGCACCCCTATTTCTTTGCCGATGCCAATGCGGATGGGCGTATTGATGAGGTTAACGGTGCGTCTGTTGCCTATAACGCTTGGACGCCGCGCCTGCTGCAAGCCGCCTATAACTGGAAGTTTGTGACCTCGGACAAGGGCGCTTTCGTGCATAACCCGCATTACGCGCTAGAGCTGCTGTATGATTCCACCCAAGATTTGGCCCAGCCGATGGGTCTGGACTTTGCGGCGTGGCATATGATGCGCTAGGCGCTGGTGTTGCGAATGGCTTGACGTAGCCCGCTGAAATAATGCAGCTTTTGGTCGGGGCTGGTATGCAGTTCTGACCAAAAGGGATTTACTGCCATGAAACCAACCGGGCTTGACCTGCTGAACGCCGAGATGTCGCGGCAATTTACCGATGCGCGCGCGACTTTGGCGGATTGCGGGCCAGTGGCGCAAGCGGCCGATCATATTCGTGCCAAGGGGCGGCTGATGCTGCTGGGCATGGGCGGGTCGCATTGGGCCAACCGCATGGTTGAGCCGATATACCGTGCGGCGGGTATTGATGCCACAGCACAGGCGCTGTCGGAATATATGCGCGCGCCTTTGCCCGGCGATCCGGCGTTGATTGTGACATCGCAATCAGGCGCCTCGGGCGAGGTGCTGCGCTTTTTGGACGGGCAAGATGACAGCCAGATTATCGGGCTGACGCTGGCACCGCAAAGCCGGTTGGCGCAGGTGGGCTTGCCGATTATCGGGGCCGGCGGGGTAGAGCTAGCCTATGCCGCGACAAGGTCGCTATTAATCACAATCGCGATGCATGCCGCGATTTTGCACAGGCTGGGGCTGCCTGTTGAAGGGCTAGAGGCGGCGCTGGCCACGCCTGCCAGCTTGGGCGACTTGGGGCCTGCGGTGGATGCACTCGCAGCGGCGCGCAACGCGGTGTTCGTGGCACGGGGCAGCCTGCAAGGTGTGGCCGATGCGGCGGCGCTAAGCCTGATGGAATTGGCGCGGATACCGGTTTTGGGGCTAGAGGCAGGGCAATTCCGGCATGGGCCGTTTGAGATGGCAGGTGCAGACACGGCGGTGGTTTTCTTGCGCGCCCAATCGGCGGAACCTGATAATATTGAAGGGTTAGCCGCTGAATTGATGGCGCATGGCGTGCGGCCAATTGTGGTTGATCTGTCGGGGCAGCCTGCGATTGCGGGCTGCATCACGTTGCAACTGCCTGCGGCCGATGGGCTGGTGGCGGCGGCAAATGGGCTTGTTGGATTGCAGGCAATTGTTGTTGCAGCAGCGGCGCGCATGGTGCCCGATGTCGGCACGCCCCTGTGGTCAACCAAGGTAACAAGCGGCGAGAGCCGTTAATCAGGGTTCAAGTGTACCGTCGAACACCCGTTTACGGGCGTTTTCAATATGGGCGCGCATCGCATCCCGCGCGGCAGCTTGGTTGCCTGCGGCGATGGCGTCGAAAATGGCGTAATGCTCTCTTTGGACCAGTTGCAGGCGGTCTTTGGGCTTGGTCAGCGACAGGTTGCGGGTCAGGTTCAGGCCGGTCAGGATATTGGCCTTCATCGACATACGTGCGGCCATGAAATAATGATTGCCCGACGCGTTGCAAATCGCGGCGTGGAAATCTTCATCAGCATCCACACCCAATTGGCCCGCTGCGTTGCAGGCATCCAGCGCCTCTAGGGCCGATTTAATAGAGGCCAACTCGGTGTCGCTTCGGCGCTTGGCGGCGAAAAAGGCGGCCTCGCTTTCGACAGCCGTGCGAAATTCAAAGGTGCGCTGGATATCGGCAATCGAGCTGATGGGCGCAAAATTCAGCACCGCGCCATCGGGTTTACGGGTCACAAAAGAGCCAGACCCTTGGCGCGACACGATCAAATCATCGTCGCGCAGATGTTGAAGGGCCTGACGCAAAACCGGGCGCGACATACCGAACTGTTCGCTCAGCGCGTGTTCGGTGGGCAATTTGGCACCAACGGCGATTTCGCCGCGCATTATCATCGACAAAATCTGCTCATAGGCTTGGTCGGCCAAAGTGCGGTCACCATGACGCGCGGCGTCACTGGCTATCAGGCCAGCGCCCATCTGATTTGCGCCTATCGGCCGTTCGCTTGGCGCCATTGCAAATAATCCTCTTTGGTTTTGGGGTCGGTTGGCGGGTAGAGACCGAAGGTGGACGCGCCATTTCGCACACGCAACAGTACATAATCTTCAAACGCGGTCATCTCAACCGCTTCACTCGCGATTTCATCGGCCAAATGCGCAGGCAGGCACACCACACCTTCGTTATCGCCAACCATAATATCACCCGGAAACACCGCGACACCGCCACACGCAATAGGGTCATTGATGCCAACCGCATGGTGTTTGGTTAGGTTGGTCGGCGCGCTAGGGTGAGTGTGATAAGTCGGCATGTCCAGTGCTGCAATTTCGGGGGTGTCGCGAAAGCCGCCATCGGTAACGATGCCTTGGCAGCCGCGCATCATCAGCCGTGTAGCGAGGATGCACCCCAGCGACGCCGCCGTATAATCGCCCCGCGAATCGACGACGAAAACAGTGCCCTCGCCGCATTCCTCGACGCCTTTGCGCTGTTTGTTTTCACGATCGGCAAAGGAATCGATCACATCGAGGTCTTCTCGCGATGGAATATAGCGCAGGGTATAGGCCCGCCCGACCATGCTTTTCCCCGCGCGCAGGCGTTGCGGCCCTTGCAGGTAGATGTTTTTAAAACCACGTTTGAACATGGCAGTGGTCAGCGTCGCCGTGCTGACACCCGCAAGCTTTTCAAATGTTGAAAGTTTTCCAGTTTTATCCATGGCATCCCCCCTGCGTTTAGGTGGCGGATCCCGCCTACCCATTTATACGTAGCAAGGCGCGCATGAGCCGTCAATAATTTGTAACATCTTGTAATGGCACCCAGTGCAGCAGCTTTCAAAAAATGGCGATTTTAGCTGCCTTTTGTTCGTTTTTAACCCCATTCCAGCCTAATAGCGGATAATGTTTTTAACAAAAATATCCAAATTTCCGTTGACTTGTAACAAATATATACACCTTAATGCCGCCAGTTAAGGGCCACCCAGCGGGGAAAGGCCCAGCTTAGGGAGGACGACCATGTCTATTTTCAAGAAAACCATCACCTTGCTGTCGGGTGCCGTTGTGGCGACCAGCTTGCTGGCAAGCACAGCAAGCGCACAAACCACGCTGCGCGGCGCGAGCATGTTTGACGAAAACCACGCCTATACCAAAACGCTGCGGAAATTCGCGGACTTGGTCAAAGAAAACTATGACGGCGATGTGACGTTTGATTTGCGCCTGAACGGCGAGCTGGGCGTAGAGTCCGATTATGTGACCTACCTGAACCAAGGCGTCGCGGTGGATTATACAATCCTTGCGCCATCGAACATGGCGGTTTTCTCGCCCTCTATCCCGTTGATGGATATGCCATTCCTGTTCCGTGATCTGGACCATTGGAACGCGGTTCTGTCCAGCGATGTTTTGGCCCCGCTTGAGGCAGAGCTGCTGGAAAAAGCCGACATCAAGATCGTCGGTTACAATGGCGGCGGCGTTCGCAACATCCTGTCGGCAGCGCCTATCCACAACATGGCCGAGCTGAACGGTTTTCGGATGCGCGTGATGGGTGCCCCTATTCAGGCACAAATCTTTGCGGCCCTGACTGCGGCCCCTTCGGCGATTGCCTATAACGAAGTGTATAACGCGATCCAGACCGGCGTTATCCAAGGCTTTGAGAATGAGGCCGCCAGCATTCAGAACCTGAAGTTCTATGAAGTGGCGCCATACCTGACCCTGACCCAGCACGCGATCACCGTGCGCCCGATTGTCATGAGCGGCAAAACCTTCCGCGCATTGCCAGAGGCGCTGCAAACCGCTGTGTTGAAAGCTGGTAAAGAAGCAGGCGAGTTTGGCCGTGAGCTGGAATCGCGCGAAGATGGCGAAAAGCTGCAACAGATGGTGGATGCCAAGCAAATCACAGCGATCCCGTTTGAGGGCCGCGATGAGATGCTGAAAATGGTTGTCCCTGTGCAGGATGCTTATGCAGCCGAGCTGGGCGCGACCGACCTTTTGAACGCAATCCGCGCGAAGTAATAAAGCCAATTTCCCCGGGGCGGCGCAGGCTGCCCCGGGGTTTTTCGCGTTTTGGGCATTAGATTTCGGGGGCGTTAATGGGCGTTGTCTTAGACAAGTTTGCGAATTTACTGCGCGTTTTGCTGGCGGTACTGATGGGGTCGCTTGCAATCCCCGTCGCGATGCAGGTGATTTCGCGCTATACGGGGGTCATCCCGACCTATCTTTGGACCGAAGAGCTTTCGACCTTTATCTTTGTTTGGGTCGTGATGATCGGGGCCATGGTCGCGGTTTGGGATGGCATTCATTTTGACGTACGGGTAACGCCCGACGCCAAGCGGCCCTTGATGATTTTGCTGCAAAACGGGGTTGTGCTGGTGCTGATCCTTATTTTTGCGGTGCTCTTTGCTTGGTATGGCATTGATTATGCCAAATTTGGGAGCATCCAAAACTCGGTCATGATGCGCGCCAACCTGATGGTCACCTTTATTTCTGTTCCCATTGCCGGCGTGGTTTGGACGCTGTTTGCGGGCTATCGGCTGTATGAGGCCATTGTAACATACCGCAAAACGCGGGGAGATTTCGTATGATCGTTTCCACTATTATGGCCTGCTCAATTCTGGTGGGCGGGTTTATCTTTCTGGTCGCGATCCGCGTGCCGGTGGCCTTTGCCTTGGGGATTGCGACGATCCCGATTGTGATGCTTGATATGCGCCTGACGCCGTTCATCATTATCGACCGGATGTTTCAGTCTTATAACTCGTTCATTCTGCTGGCCGTGCCCTTCTTTTTGCTGGCAGCGAACCTTATGAACTCGGGCAAGGTAACGGATAAGTTGATTGAGCTGGCGCGCGTGCTGACAGGCTGGATGCCCGGCGGTCTGGGCCATGTGAACGTAGCCGTTTCAATGCTGTTTGCAGGGATTTCGGGCTCCTCTACCGCCGATGCGGCGGGCTGTGGCAAGATTTTGATCCCGGCGATGGTCAAAGAAGGTTATGACACCCGCTTTTCCATTGCGATTACAGCCTGTTCCTCGGTGATGGGGGTAATCATTCCGCCCAGCATTCTGATGGTGGTTTGGGGCGGCGTGATGCAGGTTTCCGTGGGTGCGCTGTTCTTGGGCGGCGCTATTCCGGGGATTCTGATTGGCCTGTCGTTGATGGCCACCGTCTACGGCTATGCCAAGGTTTACAACTATCCCACCGCTGGCACCCCAACATTTGCCGAGTTTTGGCACGCTCTGAAAGGCGCAGCACTGGCGATGTTCACGCCGATCTTGGTCATTGGCGGCATTGTGGGCGGCATCGTAACGCCAACCGAAAGCGCGATTATCGCGGCCGGTTACGCGCTGATTTTGGGGATGTTCGTGTACCGCACCGTTACGGTCCGCGATCTGGGGGCAATTTTGTATGACACGGGGCGGTTCGCGTCGATTTCCTTGTTTGCGATTGGCACGGCCTCGGCCTTTGGCTGGATGCTGTCGTTTTACAACGTGCCACGGCTGATCGTAACCGCGATGACCGCCACCCAATTTGGCCCGTTGGGCACGGGTTTGATGATTGCAGCGCTGTTCTTGTTTTTCGGCCTGTTCATCGATGCGATCCCCACGATCATCATTTTGGGCACGGTTTTGATGCCCGTCGCCCAAGCCGCCGGGATTGAGCCTGTTAGCTTTGCAATCATCGGGATTGTGTCTTTGGCCTTTGGGTTGGTGACGCCGCCTTACGGGCTCTGTTTGCTGATATCAGCCGCGATTGGTGGCATGAACGTGATGCAGGTGATGCGAGATGTCGTCATCATTTTGATCCCTATGCTTATGATATTACTTCTGATTATCATATTCCCCGAAATCGTGCTGTGGCTGCCAAAACTGCTGATGCCTGGGTCATTTAGATAAACGGATTTGCGGCGCCTTCGGGCGCCGCAATCTTTTTTCAGGCACCGCGCAATCAAGGCTATACGGCACGGAAATCAGCCATTAGGCTTTGAAAACTGTGCAGCCCACAAAAATAAATGGCCAAAGCGGGAATGTGGTGTTTGACAATATTTGTTAATCTGGCATACTAGAATACGCGAAATCAGCGGTCGATTCCTCTGAGGAATGCCAATCAAAGGATGCTCGGACGAACGACACGCACAGAACAACAGAAGATCAGGGAGGATCGTTATGACGTTTTTTAAGAAGATCAATGCAGTTGCAGCAGGCGCTGCGCTGAGTGTTAGCCTTGTTGCCACCGCCTCGGGTGCGACAGACCTGCGCGGCTGGAACATCCACGTAGACGACTATCCGGTTTCGATCGCGATGGAATCGTTCCTTAAGGAAGTGACCGAAAAAACTGGCGGTGCGATTACCGGCAAAGTTTATAACAACGGCGTTCTGGGTGACCAGCCCGATGCGATTGAACAAGTGCGTCTTGGCGCGATCGATTTCGGTGAATTTAGCCTTGGGCCAATGGGCCAAGCGATCCCTGAAACCAACGTGGTTTCCTTACCTTTCATCTTTAAAAGCATCCCGCAGATGTACAAACTGATGGACGGCGATGTTGGCAAAGCGATCGGCGAAGGCATGATCGCCAAGGGCATGGTGCCACTTGGTTGGTATGATGCCGGCGCGCGCTCGTTCTATAACTCGCAGCACCCGATCAACACGCCTGACGACGTAACAGGCCTGAAAATCCGCGTGATGAGCAACGATTTGTTCGTGATGATGGTTGAAGCGATGAAGGGCAACGCCACGCCAATGGCATTCGGCGAAGTGTACCAGTCGATCAAAACCGGCGTTGTAGACGGTGCGGAAAACAACCCGCCATCCTACGAGTCGACCAACCACTTTGAAGTGGCCAAGTACTATTCCTTGACCGAGCACCTGATCATCCCCGAGTGCCTGTGCATGGCCAAAGCGACTTGGGACAAGCTGACACCTGAACAGCAGACCATCGTGATGAAAGCTGGTCACACAAGCGCGCTTTTGCAGCGTGAACTGTGGCAGGCACGTGAAGCAGCGAGCATGGAAAAAGTGAAAGCTGGCGGCACTGAAGTAAACACTATCGCTGACAAAGGCCCATTCCAGGCTGCTATGGCGCCGGTTTACGAAAAATTCATTGCTGACAACCCAGCCCAAGCTGGTCTGGTTGATATGATCCGCAACGCGGACTAATCGATCGCAACTTGTGAGAGGCCCGCTGTTAACACGGCGGGCCTTTTGCCACGCAGCATAGGCCCATTTAGAAATTCGGGTGTAATAATGACAAACACTTCGCCTCTCGTGCAAAACGTTAAATTCTTCTTAGATAAAATAAGCAGCCTTTGCTTTTTCATCGCATCCGTCTCGTTGGTCGTGCTGATCGCTACCTTTGGCTGGTTGGTTTTTGGACGTTATGTTCTGAACGTAACGCCGACTTGGGTTGAACAGCTGGCCTTGCTCTTGATTTGCTACATCACCTTTCTTGGGGCCGCCGCGGGCGTGCATGAAGACACCCATATCGGCGTGACGCTGTTTCGCGACATTGTGCCTGAAGGGCTGCAAAAAGTTACGATGATTGTTATCGACGCGATCATTGCCGTCTTTGGGGCAAGCATGTTGATCGCCGGTATCGCCCTGATGAAATTCGGTTGGGCGACGATGCTGCCAATGCTGAACATCCCTGAAAGCTTTCGCACGCTGGCCATCACGTCTTGCGGCGCGTTGGTCCTGCTGTTTGCGGGCTCGCGGGCGATTTTGCGTATTCTGACATTTCGGGACTGGGTTCCCTCGACTGACGAAAAGGAAGCTTGAACATGGGTTTGGCAATTTTGCTTTGCGTTTTCGGGGTTGGCGTTATCGTCGGTGCCCCGGTCGCATTCGCCATGGGCATCGCGGCTGCGGCGGCCTTTTGGTACGAAGGCTTTCCAATGCTTATCACGTTTCAGCGGGCAACTGCGGGCGTGTCGGTGTTTTCGCTTTTGGCGATTCCGTTCTTTGTTTTCGCGGGCGAAATCATGTTGCACGGCGGTATCGCCCAGCGGTTGGTTAAGCTGGCATCTGCCTTGGTCGGCCACTTCAAAGGTGGTTTGGCGATGGTCAACATCTTTTCCAGCATGTTGTTTGGCGGCATTTCCGGTTCGGCTGTGGCCGATATTTCGGCACTTGGATCACTGCTGATCCCTGTGATGAAAGAACGCGGCTATCGCCCCGATTTTGCCGTGAACGTGACGGTAACCTCTTCGATCGCCGGCATTGTTATTCCGCCCAGCCACAACATGATCATCTTTGCTGTGGCTGCCGGTGGCGGCATTTCGGTATCAAAGCTGTTTTTGGCAGGTGTTATCCCGGGCATTTTGATGTGCGTTTGCATTGCAATCGCTGCTTACATCCTGTCGATTAAACACAAATACCCGGCCGAGCCCTTTCCCGGTTGGGGCGAGGTTGCGCGCAGTTCGGTTGATGCGCTACCCGGCTTTATGACTGCAGTCATCATCGTTGGCGGTACGCTGTCTGGCGTATTCACGGTAACGGAATCCGGTGCGTTCGGTGCGATTTACGCGGTGCTATTGACCAAGTTCTATTATCGCAGCCTTAGCTGGGATGCGTTTATGCGGTCGGTCACGGGCGCTGTGCGGACCACGTCGATGGTGATGATCCTGATCGCCTTTGCCAGCTCTTTCGCCTATTTGCTGGCGCTGTACCAAGTGCCTGCCGAGCTGAGCAACTTGTTGGTGTCGATCTCGGATAACCCGATTATCATCTTGTTGATGATCAACGTTATCCTGTTGATCCTTGGCATGATCATGGACATGGCCGCGCTTATCTTGATCTGTACTCCGATCTTTTTGCCAATCGCCAAAGGTCTTGGAATGGACCCGACACAGTTTGGTATCATGATGCTTATCAACCTTGGCCTTGGGCTGTGTACGCCACCTGTGGGCACCTGCTTGTTCGTAGGCTGTGCCGTGGGCAAGATCAAAATTGAACAAGCGCTAAAGACAATCTGGCCATTTTACCTTGCGATTTTGGCCGCCTTGTTGCTGGTCACTTTTGTTCCACAGTTCTCGCTTTGGCTGCCATCGCTTTATGATTAAAGCCTGAAAATCTGCTCTGGGCCGTTGTTTGGCCCAGAGCCCCCAAACGGCAGATTGCATGATTTTCAATCGCAACAAGGCTAAACGCGGAATCATTAAGCAACGCCAAAACCTACATTGCCAAGCCAAGCAATATGGTTATCATCACCTAAGATAGCGCTACCACAAGCTAATTCTTAGGAAAGTTGAAACCCGCACCAAGCAAAGACCAAGCGTGTCATCACACGCCAAAACGACCGAATCGCAGATTTTCGCCCGCCGGTTTCCGCCCAAGGATATCCTTTCTATATGACGCTAATGCAAAACAGCAGTATCCACGCCATCAAGATGCGCGTCTTATCGGTAAGGCACAGTCTTGAAACTGCACCGCGCCTGTTGTTGGCGTTACGGTTTCGAACAAACCGTTAGCCCCCCCCCTCGCCCCTTCTTTTTTACCTACCCATTCTGGAGATTGCCTGAATGCCTGAACTGCCAAACGATATTGACGCGATTGAAACCCAAGAATGGCAAGATGCCATAGCGGATGTGATTGAGCGGGACGGTGCCAACCGCGCGCATTTCTTGCTGGATAAGGCCGTGCAACAGGCGCGTGCGGCGGGGGCAAGCTTGCCGTTTTCGGCCACCACGCCCTACCAAAACACGCTGACCAGCGATGATTTGCCCGATTTCCCGGGCGATCTGGAGATGGAATGGCGCATTCGCACGATCAACCGCTGGAATGCGATGGCAACGGTTGTGCGGCGCAACAAGGAAAGCAGCGAATACGGCGGGCATATTGCGTCATTTGCCTCTGCGGCGGTGATGTATGACATCGGGTTGAACCACTTCTGGCGCTCCAAATCGGCGATTCATGGCGGCGATCTGGTGTTTTTCCAAGGCCATGTGGTGCCGGGGATTTACGCGCGCTCGTTCATGGAAGGCCGGATTGATGAGGAAACGCTGGTCAACTTCCGGTCGGAAGTTGATGGCAAGGGCCTGTCGTCCTATCCGCACCCGTGGCTGATGCCCGATTACTGGCAGTTCCCGACGGTTTCGATGGGCCTTGGCCCGTTGATGGCGATCTATCAGGCGCGGTTCATGAAATACATGCACAACCGCGGCCATATCGACATGGCCGACCGCAAGGTTTGGTGCTTCCTTGGTGATGGCGAGATGGACGAGCCAGAGTCGTTGGGTGCCATTTCCTTGGCGGCGCGTGAAAAGTTGGACAACCTGATTTTCGTCGTCAACTGCAACTTGCAGCGGCTGGACGGCCCTGTGCGCGGCAACGGCAAAATTGTCCAAGAGCTTGAGGGCGAGTTCCGTGGCGCGGGCTGGGAAGTGGTTAAACTGCTGTGGGGCAAGGGCTGGGAAGAGCTGCTGGAAAAAGACACGACCGGCCGTTTGCGCCAGTTGATGGAAGAAACCGTTGACGGTGATTATCAGACGTTTAAATCCAAAGATGGTGCTTATATTCGCAAGAATTTCTTTGGCAAATACCCCGAGACAGCAGCTTTGGTGGCCGATTGGACCGATGATCAAATCTGGGCTTTGCGCCGTGGTGGGCATGACCCTGAAAAGGTCTATGGCGCGTTCAAACACGCGACCGAGGTTAAGGGTCAACCGACCTGTTTGCTGGTAAAAACTGTCAAAGGTTATGGCATGGGTACCGCTGGCGAAGGCCAGAACACCACCCACCAGCAAAAGAAACTGGCCGAAGATCAGCTGCGCGCCTTCCGTGACCGTTTCAAAATTCCGGTTAGCGACGAAGACCTGCCAAAGGCACCGTTTGTTAAACTGAACAACGCGCAAAAGGCCTATTTGGCCGAGCGCCGGCAAGAACTTGGCGGGCCGTTCCCGCAGCGGACGTGGAAAGACACGCCCAAGCTGGAACTTCCACCACTGACCGCGTTTAAGGCACAGTTGGAATCGTCGGGCGACCGTGAGATTTCGACCACTATGGCCTTTGTCCGCATTCTGACCACGCTGCTGCGCGATAAGAATATGGGCAAAAACGTGGTGCCGATTGTGCCGGATGAGTCCCGCACCTTTGGAATGGAAGGGCTGTTCCGCTCGGTCGGCATCTATAACCCGCTGGGCCAGCATTATACCCCCGAAGACGCCGATCAGATGATGTATTACCGCGAGTCCGAGTCTGGGCAGGTTTTGCAAGAGGGCATCAACGAGGCCGGCGCTATGGCCGACTGGATTGCGGCGGCGACGTCCTATGCCAACCACGGCGTCCAAATGGTGCCTTTCTTCATCTATTACTCGATGTTCGGCTTCCAACGCATCGGCGACTTGGCTTGGGCGGCGGGCGACAGTCGTGCGCGTGGCTTTATGCTGGGCGGCACCGCAGGGCGTACCACGCTGAACGGCGAAGGTTTGCAGCATGAGGACGGTCACAGCCATATTCTGGCGTCGACCATACCGAACTGCATCACCTATGACCCGACCTTCCAGCATGAGGTGGCGGTACTGATCCATCACGGGATGGAACGGATGTACGGCAAAGCGCAGGAAGATGTGTATTTCTACCTGACCTTGATGAACGAAAACTATGTGCATCCTGAAATGCCTGCGGGTTCGGAAGAGGGCATTATCAAAGGCCTCTACCGGTTGAAGAAAACCAAACCGGCCAAGGCACACGTCAACCTGTTGGGTTCGGGCACCATTTTGGTGCAGGCGATGAAGGCGGCAGATTTGCTGCTGGCCGACTTTGGTGTCACCTCGGATATCTGGTCCGCAACCAGCCTTAATGAGCTGGCCCGCGATGGCCAAGATGCCGCGCGCCACAACCGTTTGAACCCGCTAGGTGACCAAAAGGTACCCTACGTGACGCAAGTGCTTGAGGGCGCAACAGGCCCGATCATCGCGGCCACAGACTACATGAAAAACTATGCCGAGCAGATCCGCGCCTTTGTGCCGGGCCGGTTTACCGTGTTGGGAACGGATGGGTACGGGCGGTCGGATAGCCGCGTAAACCTGCGCCGGTTCTTTGAGGTGGATGCGAACCATATCGCCGCCGCCGCCATGGTCGATCTGTACCGCGACGGCACGATTGATGAGAAAACGCTGACGGCCGCGTTAAAGAAATATGACATTGACGGCGCCAAGCCGAACCCCCGTTTGGTTTGATCGGGACGCAAAGGAGAAAACATTATGGCTATTGAAATCCAAGTCCCAGACATCGGCGACTTTAAAGATGTTCCCGTGATCACTGTTTTGGTCAGCGTTGGCGATGTTGTCGCCAAAGAAGACACTTTGATCGAACTTGAGTCCGACAAGGCGACGCTAGAGGTGCCATCCTCGGCTGCCGGTAAAATCACGGAAATCCGCGTAAAAGAAGGCGATAAGGTTTCCATGGGGTCGGTTATTTTGATGATGGAAGCCTCGGGTGAGGCGGCAGCGCCTGCTGCTGCCCCTGTTGCTGCGGCTCCAGTGGCGGCACCTGCGCCAGCGGCGGCACCCGCTGCGGCTGTGGTTGATAGTGGCTTTGGCAAAGCGCATGCCTCGCCCTCGATCCGTGCCTTTGCACGGCAGTTGGGTATTGATCTGGCCGCTGTTAACGGGTCGGGCCGCAAGGGCCGTATCTTGCGCGAAGACATCACTGCGGGCTTTAAGAAAACGGCTGCCCCTGCTGCGGCCGCAGCCTCGGGTGGGATGGGCATTCCCCCAATTCCTGTGGTCGATTTCTCAAAATTCGGGCCTGTTGAAGATGTGGAAATGCCCCGCATCAAGAAACTGTCTGGCCCTGCGCTGCACCGTGCTTGGCTGAACATCCCGCATGTGACGGTGTCCGAGGAAGCCGACATCACCGAGCTAGACGCCTACCGCAAGGAACTCGACACCGCTGCCAAGGCCGATGGTTACCGCGTGACCTTGCTGTCCTTTGTCATCAAGGCCTGCGTTTCGGCGTTGAAAGAGCATTGGGAGGTTAACTCCTCGCTGCATCCAGACGGCGACAAGTTGATCAAAAAGAACTTTTACAACATCGGTTTTGCGGCTGACACGCCCCAAGGCCTGATGGTTCCGGTGATCAAAGATGCCGACCGCAAAGGGATCATCCAAATCTCCAAAGAGCTCGGCAGCTTGTCGGCGCAAGCGCGTGATGGCAAGCTGAAGGGGCCGGATATGCAAGGCGCGACCTTTACCATCTCATCCCTTGGCGGGATTGGTGGCACCGGCTTTACCCCGATCGTCAACGCACCCGAAGTGGCCATTCTGGGCTTGGTGCGCGCAAAAATCTCGCCGGTTTGGAACGGGTCTGAATTTGTACCGCGCCTGATGCAGCCCTTGGCGCTGTCGTTTGACCACCGCGCCATTGACGGCGCTTTGGGCGCACGGTTCAACGCATCGCTGAAACATCTGCTCGGCGATGTGCGCCGGTTGATGTTGTAAGGGGGCGCTGGATATGGAAATTCAAGTCCCTGATATTGGTGATTTCAAAGACGTTCCGGTGATCACAATCTTGGTCGCGGTCGGTGATACCGTGGCCAAGGAAGACCCGCTGCTGGAGCTGGAATCCGACAAAGCCACGCTAGAGGTGCCGTCGCCTGCGGCAGGTAAAATCACCGCCATTCGCGTGAATGTCGGTGATCGGGTGTCGCAAGGCACGGTGATTATTGATCTGGAAAGTGCTGCGGGCGAAAAACCAGCGGCAGCCCCGGTGGCGGCGGCCCCTGCTGCACCGACGACCGTTGCGCCAACAGGTGCGGCAACGGGCAAAGGTGATATTCACGCCGAACTGGTTGTTCTCGGCTCTGGCCCCGGCGGCTATACTGCGGCGTTCCGTGCGGCGGATTTGGGTAAATCCGTGGTGCTGATCGAAAAGGATGACAACCTCGGCGGCGTCTGCCTGAACGTGGGCTGTATTCCGTCCAAAGCGCTGCTGCACGCGGCCAAGGTGATCACCGAGGCCGAGGAAATGGGTGGTCATGGCGTGACATTCGCCAAGCCCAAAATTGACCTTGATACCCTGCGCGGCTGGAAAGCATCAGTCGTGACCAAGCTGACAGGCGGGCTTTCGGGCCTTGCCAAGGCGCGCAAGGTGACGGTGGTGAATGGCTATGGCAAGTTCACCGGCCCAAAGATGATTGAGGTCGACGGGCCGGATGGCAAAAAGACCGTCAGCTTTGACAATTGCATCATTGCTGCGGGGTCTGAACCTGTGGCGCTGCCGTTCTTGCCGAAAGATGACCCACGGGTGATCGATAGCACCGGCGCACTGGAACTGGCCGACATTCCAAAGCGGATGTTGGTGCTGGGCGGCGGGATTATCGGGCTGGAAATGGCCTGCGTTTATGATGCTTTGGGCTCTAAGATCACCGTAGTGGAATTGATGGACCAGATCATTCCGGGTGCCGACAAAGACATCGTGAAACCGCTGCACACCCGTATTGCAGGGCGCTATGAAAAAATCTTGTTGAAAACCAAAGTGACGGCAGTTGAGGCCCAAAAATCGGGACTGAAAGTGACGTTTGAGGATGACAAAGGCGCCATCACCACCGATACGTTCGACAAGGTTTTGGTCGCCGTTGGCCGCCGCCCGAATGGCAAGTTTATCAATGCCGAGGCTGCTGGCGTGGCTGTGGATGACCGCGGCTTTATCGCCGTCGACAAACAGCAACGCACCGGCCAGGCGCATATCTTTGCGATTGGCGATGTGGTGGGGCAACCGATGCTTGCGCACAAAGCCGTGCATGAGGGCAAGGTTGCCGCCGAGGTTTGCGCAGGTCTGCCACGCTTCTTTGACGCGAAAATCATCCCCTCGGTCGCCTATACAGACCCCGAGGTAGCGTGGGTTGGCGTCACCGAAAATGAAGCCAAAGCCAAAGGCATGAAGATCGGCAAAGGCGTGTTCCCTTGGGCTGCGTCAGGCCGTGCGCTGTCTATCGGGCGGTCTGAAGGCATTACAAAGCTGATCTTTGACCCTGTGGATGACCGCATTATTGGTGCGGGTATCGTTGGCCCCAACGCTGGTGAGCTGCTATCCGAAGTCGTGGTCGCGATTGAGATGGGGGCCGATGCCGTTGATCTTGGGCACAGCATCCATGCCCACCCGACCCTGTCGGAAACCATCAACTTTGCGGCCGAAATGTTCGAAGGCACGATCACCGATTTGATCCCGCCTAAGAAAAAGCACTAAGCCGACTTTAAGAACCAAAAGGCGCCCCGAAACTTGGGGCGCCTTTTTTGTTAGGTTTCAACCAGCGCCAAGCTGTGGCGATTACCGGTTGCGGCGCCGCGCAGCCTGCACCACCGACGTTAGAATAAGCGCGACGATAGCGACCATAAACACCGCTGAAATCGGGCGCTGCAAAAACACCATCGGGTCGCCGCGTGAAATCAGCAAGGCCCGGCGCAGGTTGGTTTCAATCAACGGGCCAAGCACAAAACCCAGCAGCAACAGCGCGGGGTTAAAACGCGCGAGCGACAGCCCATAGCCAATCGCCCCAATGGCTGCGACAGCAAAGATATCAAACGCCGCCCCCCGCACCGAATAGACACCAAGGCAGACGAAAATCAAAATGGCCGGATAGAGCCAGCGGAACGGAATGCGCAGCATTGAAACCCAAATCCCGATCAGCGGCAGGTTCAGCACCAGCAACAACAGGTTGCCAATACCAAAGCTTGCGATCAGCCCCCAAAACATATCGGGCCGCGCCTCAAGCATCATCGGGCCGGGTTGAACGCCGTGAATAACCAGCGCCCCCAGCATCAAGGCCATGATCGGATCACCGGGAATACCCAGCGTCAACGTGGGCACAAAGGCACTGATGGCGGCGGCGTTATTGGCGGCCTCGGGGGCGGCCACGCCCTCAATCGCACCGTGACCGAATTTTTCAGGATGGCGCGAAATGCGGCGCTCGGCGGCATAGGCGAGGAAGGACGAAATGGTTGACCCAGTCCCCGGAAGCGCGCCGAAAAAGCTGCCCAAACTGGCGCCACGCAGCGCCGGAAAGGGGATGCGCCGCAGCTCTTCGCGGCTGGGCAGCAGATCACGCAAGGCAACGCGGCGCGGCACGCCAGTACGTTCGGCGGTTTGGATATTGGCGATCACTTCGGCCACGCCAAACAAGCCCATCGCCAGGGCCACAAGGTTAATGCCGTCCATCAGCTCGGTCTGACCAAAGATAAAACGTTGCGCGCCGGAGTTCACATCCACCCCAACGCAGCCAAGGATCAGCCCCAGCACAACCATCGCCAGCCCTTTGGCCGGATGCTTGGCACCAATGGTAGACGCGGCCACGAGGCCAAGCACCATCATCGCCGCATAATCGGCCGCACCAAAGGCCGTGGCCGCACGCGATAAAGCGCCTGACAGCACGATCAGCACCATGATGCCAAACATCGACCCCAGAAAGCTGGAGGTCATCGAGGTGAACAGTGCCACCCCCGCCCGGCCCTGTTGTGCCAGCGGATAGCCGTCCAGCGTGGTTACTGCCGATTGCGGCGTACCGGGCAAGCGCAGCAAAATTGACGCCACCGCCCCACCATATTGCGACCCGTAATACACCCCCGCCAGCATAATCAGCGCGGCCTCGGGGCTAAGGTAATAGGTGATTGGCAACAGCAGCGAGATCGTCGCCATCGCGCCAATGCCGGGCAAAACGCCGACGAATGTGCCCAAAACTACGCCAAACACGCAGTAAATCAGCACGCCAGGCTGCAAGGCGACGCTAAGCCCGTGCAAAAAGCCTTCCCAGCCGCTCATGCTGGCCACATCGGAACAGTCATCCGCAACCCAAAATGAAATATCAAAACAGACAGCGCGGTTACAACAGCCGCCAGCACAAACCGCCAGCCGATGCGGCGGTCAGGCGCGGCTATGGAAGCTATGAGCACCGCGGAGGCGGTCACCAAGACGAGGCCACCACGTTCCAAACCCGCCGCAAACACAAGGATCGCGGCCAACACGGCGGCGGCATCTTTCCACACGATATGAACCGGCGCCGCGCCGCGCGCCCATGCCGGCAGGGCAATCACCAGCCCCAGCACCGCCAACACCCCCCCCAAAAGGGCCGGAAAAAAACCCGGCCCCATGCGGCGCAATGTGCCGATATCGTAATGCGCCACAGCATAAACCGCAACGAACGCACCGATGGCGGCAAGAAGCGCGCCACCGGCCAGATCAGCAATATCGCGTTTCATCGGTTACTTCTTTGCGTCGATCCGGTCGAGCACGGCCCCCCAGATCTTGGTGTCGTCGGTGATGCGCTGCTGCAATTCCTCGGCTGTGCCACCGGCAACCTGCCACCCCATATCGGCCAGCCGCTTTTGCACGTCAGCATCGGCAAGGATCGCATTCAAATCGGTGTTCAGCGTGGCCACAACCGCCGCATCGGTGCCTGCGGGCGCGATAAACGCGTTCCACAGCTCGGCCCGGAAATCAGCAGGCAAGCCGCCTTGCCCTGCCATAACCGGCACGCCCGGCGCCTGGTCGAACGGCTTTAGCGAGGTGATCCCGAGGATTTTCAACGTACCGGCCTGTACATATTGCATCGCCGCCGAAGGTGCCATGAAACCGGCATCAATTTCGTGGCCAATGATCGCGGTCGTCACCTCGGCATACGAGGTATAGGGCACATGCAGCATTTCAATGCCCGCACGGTCCGAAAACAGCTCGGCGGTCAAATGCGCGCCCGAGCCTTTGCCGACCGAGCCATAGCTTAGCGCCTCGGGTTCAGCACCCGCAGCTGCGATAAAGGCTGCTAAATCCGTACCGGCGAAATCTGCCGCCACAACCAGCACCAATGGCGAGGTTGCGATCAGCACGACCGGCGTAATATCGGCGGCAACATCATACCCAAGGTCTGGCACCAAACGCGGCGCCGTGGTCATCGGGCCGTTGATGGTGGTGCCAAAGGCATAGTTTTGGTCTTTGGCGTTCAGCATTTGCTGAATACCAATCACTCCACCCGCGCCGGGTTTGTTTTCAATCACAATGGGTTGGCCCAGCTTGGCCGCCAGCGGCTCGGTCACGATTCGCGCCAATAGATCAGGCGAAGAGCCTGCGGGAAAACCTACGAACGCATGCAAAGGCTTGGTCGGCCAAGCGGCAGTTTGCGCCAATACAGGTGTTGCAAGCGTAAGGGCGACTGCGCCCATAAGGGCGGCCCGGCGTGTGATATTCATGTTGGTCTCTCCCCAGAGTTTTCTGACACTGCTCAAAATTCAATGGGTGCACGATTGCTGAATACTTTGTTCTTTGCAAGCCGTCAGCCGTCCTATCTGCAGGTTAGGTCGGCACTGTCGGCACCAGAAAGTAAGATGCCGATAGGCCAGCGGCCTAGCATGTAAAAGCATTCGAACTGGACCACGCGAGGGGGGGGGCAGCCCAACAGCCGTGCAAGAATTACGATTGGGACGAAATGAAAAGGACGCCCGAAGGCGTCCATATTCCGGAGTCTTTGAAAAGACCCGTATAACTGGAGCGGGCGAGGCGATTCGAACGCCCGACCCTAACCTTGGCAATCTTTTAACCTGATTTTGGTTCGCTTAACCTATTGTTTTCATTGGATTGGGTGAGTGTCTAATAATGCCAAATGTGCTTCGAACGGGGGTGAATTGGGGTGGTTTGCTTATCATTTTGGCAAATTTGGCAATGGTTTGGCAACGAAAGATGCACCAATCATTGGCTGCTCATCTGGTTTCCGTGTGGTCCCCGCCATCGTTTGGCTTCACACCGCGCTGCCGCTTTACGAATTCATGGTAGAGAGCCCAAGCATTCTCGTCTTGTCCAAGGGCAACCTCCGATAAGACTTGCAACAGCATCTGAGACCCTGGCACGACTTCATCAAAGTCGATCTCCTCACCCATTAGGTCCGTAACTATAGGTTGCGACCTGATCGTTGAAGCAGACAAAGACCTCGGCATTGCGGCCTTCAATCTGGCAGGATGTGAAGGGTTCTTGTTCCTGCGGACACCCAGCCGCCGTCTCAGTGGCGATAAATGCCCCTAAACAAAACAGGCCGATCCCAAAGTTATTTCCCAACCGACCAACCCTTTTGTTCAGGCATTTTCATTATCCTATCAATGATGATCAGGTTCCCGATCAATGTCTACAGCAGCCTCGACCACGGTTTTCAGGACAACCGTCAAGACCGTGAGCAGATGGGCCATCCAGAGGATTAGTCCCTACGGGTTTGTGCGCGGATGCATCAATCCAAGATTCATTGCAGCCAGCACTATGGCTGCGGTTGCATCCATAGTGGGGTTTGTCACACAGACACTGGATGCTTCGGCAAAAAAATCAGAATGCACCCTGGGTGTTGCAGCAGCGGCTGAATGAAAAAATGGCTTGGTCAGGTCGAACCCGCTCAAATCGTTACCCTGGTAATCTCCCCATTTTTAACGGGGTGCGATCGTAGAATTCACGCGGCCATTTTCAGTTTCATAACGGGTGTGGTGCCGCCAATGGGACCTGATTTTCAGTTATGTGCCACGAGCCCGAGCTTAGCCTCCGCTAAAATTCTTGCTTGGGCGATGTGTCGCGGGGTTTCGTCTAGTGCCGATCCATTCACCTCGACCAAATAACTTCCTTTTGCATGGCCATGTGTTTCCATACGGACCACCAACGCACAAATTGTCCCTCCGGTGCGAAAATAGCGAGGGTCACCTTGAGTTCCCGTCGACCATCCATCTCGTGGTGTCGGGAACCGACGCTGTAGTTCGTTATCTACGGCGTCGAGAATGCTTTGAGTGTTCTGATGGGCACTGTCGGCCCCTAGTTTCGCAGAGATGCGGGCGCGTTGTCCCAATAACGCCTTCGTCGAGCTTTTGGTGATGTTTGCGATAATGCTATCAATATTCATTCAAGCTTCCTTCGCGGTGTTATACCAAATTGCTAATTCCGACCCGTTACTCCGCCACCAGTGGCTTATTCGATCAATGGCCGAAAGCCCTGTGCGTACGGCTTCAATTTGTTGGGTGAATGGTCGCTGCGTATCCAGAAACGGTGTATCGACGACCAGTCCCAACGACTGTCCTGCAGGACGCATATAGGCACCGACTTCGCTCAAACTTCTCGGTTCGAGGCACTTGCCAATCAACGAGCCCCAGCCACCGATCATAAACTTTGCTGATGCGGTAGCTGCGCCACTATCCTGCGCCTGCACAGATATCCGAGGCTGGGGAATGCTCGGGTAAGGCTGGTCACAAAAAGGTTGCATCGCTGCGAACTGATCTCAATGGCCTGACCCACATTCTGGACCATCTTGGCGAAGCAGAGGTGGGCAAGATCGATAACGCAGCCGTCATGGGCTATCAGGGCAAGCGCCGCGAAGAGGGTGTGAAGGCTGTCACCATCAATACCGAGGTACGCAAACTGCGGCTGATGCTGAACTGGTGCCTGGAAAAGCGGCTGATCACCCAGAGGCCAAAGATCACCGATCTGAAAGAACCACCTGTGCAGACTGAGGTGCCGACGTTGGATGAACTGCTTCGCATTCTGGAGCATCTCCCATTACGCCACCGAGTGCTGACCCGATTGATGTGTGAGACTGGGTTGCGAGCGTCCGAGGCAATGAAACTAAAATGGGAACAGGTCGATCTGCCGCGAGGTCTGATCCGAATTACCAGCATCGATGGAATCACGCCAAAGACTGAGCATAGCAACCTTGAGGTGAATATGGGGGACGGACTGGCACGTGACCTGGCTTCGCTTGGTCATGACCAAGCACACGTCTTTCCAGGCTTCAGAGACCCAACCAAGCCGATGGACAACTACCGCAAATCTCTGAAGTCGGCCATTATCAAGTCTGGAGTTCAGCGGTTCGGCAAGCCAATGCGGTTCACAGCCAAGTTCGGACGTAAGGCTTTCACGTCCTACCAGTGGCTGCGTGGGACACCGCTGGAGCTTATCCGTAAGATGGTTGGGCATTCGCCGAACTCACGGGTCACCGAAGCAAACTACCTGCATATGCCTGCGGAATCAGTGCGCAATGCGGTGCTGGACCTCGATGTTTTGGCAGATGAGCTGAAATGGAAATGGCAACAGATGGCAACAACAAAAAAGCCGCCCGAAGGCGGCCTTTTGTAAGTCTTTGTTAAGACTGCCAAAACTGGAGCGGGCGAGGCGATTCGAACGCCCGACCCTAACCTTGGCAAGGTTATGCTCTACCCCTGAGCTACGCCCGCACTCCGTTCGTGCCGTCTAATCGCTATTCGCAGCAGGGGCAAGCGTTTTTCGGGCGGCATTTGCATTATGTTGTACGGTCGCGGCTCGGTACAGGTGCGAAAAGTTTCCCGCTTCAGTTAACAGGTGTCGCCAAAGCCGTACCGGCAAAATGGGCGTGAATATTGGCACGTTGCAGCGCTGCCATAGCCTTGCGAGTCTCGATCGTGGCAGAGCCTTGGTGCGGCTGAAGAAACACATTTGCCAGCCCCATAAAACGCGGATCAAGCTGCGGTTCACGGCTAAACACATCCAATGCCGCACCGCGAATACGCCCAGTCCCCAAGGCCTCGAGCAAGGCCTGCTCATCTATGGTCGAGCCGCGAGAGATATTGGCAATCACCGCATCGGGGGCCATGGCGGCGATCACGTCACGCGACACGTAGCCTTGGGTCTCCGTGCCCCCAACAAGCGCCACGACCAGATAGTCGCAATGGGCGGCTAAGGCCTGCGGTGTGGCGTGCCAAACCCAGCCTTCGGGTGTGTTTTTAGCGCTGCGACTATGGTAGTGAATTTCCATCTTGAACGCGGCCAACCGGTCTGCGATTTCGCGGCCAATGCGGCCAAGCCCCATAATTCCCGCCCGACCACCGCTAAACTTGCGGGCAAGGGGCGGGTCGCCTTTGGTTGTCCAATCGCCCCGCGCCAACCATTCAGCATTGGCCACCATGTTGCGGTTGAACGACAGCAGCATACCCACCGCCAAATCGGCAACATCATCGTTCAGAACATCGAGCGTATTGGTGACACGCACGCCGCGCGCACTGGCGGCCACCACATCAATCGCATCATAGCCCACACCGTAATTTGCTATAATTTCCAGGCTGGGTAAGGCGTCCATCTCGGCGCCGCCAAAGGCTTTGTGCCCTTTGTACGCCACCGCCTTTATCGCCGCGCGACGGGCCGCATCAATACTCGGCAAATCCGCCAAACTTGGCATTGCAATCACATCAAACCCGACCTGCATGTCAGTGATATCAGCGCTGCCATAGGTTCCGACAGCAAGAAGTAGGGGTAGCGCCATTGCAGAGTCCTTATTTGAATGTTGCGCCCAATGGTCACCCAAAGCGCCGCAGCACACAACAGCCAAATGGGACCAATCTCGTAACAGGTTAACGCACGTTGGACTCTCTTTTTAGCGAAAGATCGCGCACGCGTTAACCAATTATCAATCGGAAACAGGGCACATTTAACAAGACACCGCTGATGCGTGTCGGGTAAAAATTCTACCACTAAGAGGGCACTCGTGTCAGTGATCAGGCGACAACTCTTTCATTTCGTAGACAGGCTTTCCAGACAGGAAAAAAAGCTCTGCTTGGCCTTGGTAGACATGTTGCTTGCGCCGATTGCATATTTAGTGGCTTGGATCTTGCTGTACGAAGCCCTTCCAACGGGTGCAATATTTCAGCACTTCTGGCCGGTGGCGATCACATTGCTGGCTTTAGCCGCGGTGGGAACCATCGCGCTGCGAATGCCGAATATCAAGCTAAACGCCTATGAAACCTCGGGCATTTTGCGCACTGGGGTCATGGCCCTTTTGGTCACGCTATCATTCAGTGCTGTGGTCGCGGCGTCGAACCTTAGTTTTCCACGTCTGGGCATCATTTTGTTCGGGTTAATATTCTTCCTGCTGGCTGTGGGTGCGCGTTTTGCGTTGCTTCATATGCTTTTGTGGATTTTGCGCGCAGGAAAACAGCGCCAGCGCGTTTTGATCTATGGCGCAGGCCGAACCGGGATGCAGCTGCTTGCCGCATTGCGCACCCATAACACGATCAGGCCCGTTGCTTTTATCGATGACAACCCAGCGCTGTTGTCGATGTCGGTCGGAGGGCTGACCATCTACGGCTCTGATCGCATTGCCGATCTGACCAAACGCTTTGACGCTGATCGCGTCTTGCTTGCCATGCCGTCGATTCCCGGAATGAAGCTGGTTAAAATCGCCCGAAAACTGCAAGCTATGGGCCTGATGGTCATGTCCGTGCCGTCGTTCGCGCAGCTTGTTGGGGTTGAACAGCTGGTGGATACTTTGGCCCCGGTTGATCCAGAAAAGTTCTTGGGCCGTGCACAGCTTGAACCGTCGATGCCCTTCGCAAGCGAGGCCTATCGTGGCAAAACCGTTCTGGTAACCGGTGCGGGGGGCTCGGTTGGCACGGCACTCTGCCAACAGCTTTTGGCAGCAAAACCCGCTTGCATTGTGCTGTTCGAGATAAGCGAAATCGCGCTTTACACGATTGAACGCATGTTAACCAAGCTTATGTCAGGCACAGAAACGCGCGTCGTCGCCGTACTTGGTTCGGTCACAGATAGCCGCGTGGTGCGAATGACTATGAAACAGCACCAAGTGGATATCGTGTTTCACGCTGCCGCCTACAAGCATGTCCCCTTGGTTGAGGCGAACCCAATCGCGGGTCTGGCCAACAATGTTTTGGGGACCCGCACGCTTGCAGATGCAGCTATCGAGACCGGCGTTGAAAAGTTTGTGCTGATTTCGACAGATAAGGCGGTGCGCCCGACGAATATTATGGGGGCGTCCAAGCGGTTGGCCGAACTGGTTATCCAAGACTTGGCGAAGCGCTCCAAATGCACGCACTTTTCGATGGTACGATTTGGCAATGTGTTGGGCTCCTCTGGGTCAGTTATTCCGCTTTTCAAAGCACAAATCGCAAATGGTGAACCGATAACCCTGACCCATGAAGACGTCACACGCTTTTTCATGACAATAGCCGAGGCGGCGGGGCTTGTTTTGTTGGCCGGATCATTTTCTGACGGCGGCGGTGGTGGCGATGTTTTTGTGCTGGATATGGGCGAACCCGTAAAAATCCGCGATCTGGCGCGGCAGATGATCGAAGAAGCAGGGCTGACCGTGCGCGATGCCGAGCACCCCAATGGCGACATCCCTATTTTGGTGACCGGCCTGCGCCCAGGGGAAAAGCTGCATGAAGAACTGCTGATCGGCGAGCGACTTTTGAAAACACCGCACCCAAAAATTCTGCGCGCCCAAGAGCAAAGCTTGACCGAATTACAAATGGCCTCGGCCCTGCGCGCGTTGCGGGCGGCTGTTGCAATTGGCGATGCAGATGCAGCCCGCAATGTCGTCGTCGCTTTTGCAGATGGCTATCACCTAGAGGAGCAATTTGCAGCCGCGCAATAGCCCGTTTCTAAAACCGCGCGACCTATTTGAAACATTGTTTACCCTATCGGCGGCGACTTCGCGCGCCCTCGGAAAATGAGGCCAAATGCAGTTTATTCCTAATCTTTTCCGCCATCCATTTGCGGCGCGCTGCTTGTTATGCGTTAGCACGGCTTTGATTATTGTATCCATCGCCACGTCTCAGGTGCAGGCCGACGTCAAACCGTCCCTAAACCTCTATGGCGCGACTGGCATGATCGATATGCCCTCGGCTGAGGCGCAACCAGATGGGATGCTATCCGTCACCAGTAGCCATTTTGGCCCAATCAGCCGCAATACGCTCTCTTTTCAGATTACACCTCGAATTTCGGCCAGTTTTCGTTTTTTAGGGATACGCGACTGGAACAAGACCGCCGCTTGCCAACCGTCTTGCACAACAGGCGTCAACCAGTTCAAAACCTATTATGATCGAAGCTTTGATTTACGGTTTCAGGTGATGAATGAAGGCCGCTATGTGCCGGCGGCCACGATTGGGCTTCAGGATTTTGCCGGCACGGGCGTTCTGTCTGGCGAATATATAGCGGCAACCAAAAACATATCACCCAACATAAAGGTCACCGCCGGCTTGGGCTGGGGACGATTGGGAAGCCACGGCGACATTGGTTCGCCCTTTGGTGCCCGCCCCCCGATCATTGTTGGGTACGGCGGCAACTTTAACCTTAAGCAGTGGTTTCGCGGTCCCGCAGCACCCTTTGCTGGTGCGGAGTGGGAAGTGGCTGACACGTGGACGCTGAAAGGCGAGTATTCTTCGGATAACTATACAGAAGAGGCTGCCACCCGAGGCACATTCAAACGCAAAAGTTCGTATAACTTTGGCGTGGAATATCAACAAAACGACAGTTACAGGCTTGGCGCCTATTACATGTATGGCAGTACACTCGGCATTACCGGCCAATTTTTCATCAACCCAAAGAAACGCGCAGGTGGTGGGATCCTTGACAGTGCGCCCACGCCCATTAGGCCACGGCCCAACCGTGCAAAAGACCCAGAGTCGTGGGGGACCGGGTGGATTGCACAATATGATGCGGCGCCGATTTTGCGCAGCAATACAGCGCAACTTCTTGACGATGATGGCATTGTTATAGAGTCGATTGCCTACTCGGCAACGACGGCGCAAGTTCGCATTCGCAACACCCGTTACTATAACAAAGCCCAGGCCATTGGGCGCACAGCGCGCGCGTTAAGCCAAACACTTCCAGCCTCGGTTGAAACGTTTGAGATCGTGCCTTTGGCCAACGGCGTTCCGGCCGCAAAGATTACGGTTAAACGAGCCGATTTAGAGTCGTTGGAATTTTCACCTGACTCGATTGCGCAAATGTCGCAACGCATCGTTGTGTCTGGCGAAAATACGCCCCCAGAAGGCATGATATACGACCCCGATCTCTATCCAAAGTATAAATGGTCGATCACCCCCAACGCACGGTTTAGGTTCTTTGATCAAAAGGCACCGTTCAAAATCGACGTCGGGCTTTCGGCAAAAGCCAGCTATCAGTTCAGTCCCGGCTTGGTGCTGTCGGGAGAGGTGACACATGTTATCGCAGGCAACTTGAAAGACCGCCCACCATTGCCAGATCGCGGGCACCTACAAGCCGTACGGTCCGCCGTGTATTTCTATGATAAAGACGGCAGCACTGCGATTGAAAAACTAGCACTGCACTGGCATTCCAAGATCTCGCGTGACCTGTTTACACGGGTTTCCATCGGCTACCTTGAACGTATGTTTGGGGGCATCTCTACAGAAGTGTTGTGGAAGCCAGCAGGCACCCGCTGGGCACTAGGGGCCGAAGTGAACTACGTAAAACAACGCGCGCCGAACCAACACTTTGGCTTTAAACTGCCTACTTATATGTACGAAACCGATTCCGGCCCCGTAAATGGGCCAAACAGGTATTCCACCGTTAGCGCCCATGTTTCGGCCTATTATGAAATCGGACAAGGATTTCATGCCCAACTAGATTTTGGCAAGTATCTTGCGGGCGACATTGGTGCCACATTTTCAATTGACCGCCTGTTTGGAAACGGCTGGCGGGTAGGCGCTTTTGCAACCAAGACCAATGTTTCAGCAAAGGATTTTGGAAGCGGCTCCTTTGATAAGGGCATAAGAATTGTTGTCCCTATGAATTGGATTCTTGGCAAGCCGTCACCAACGACAGCACCGATCGAATTACGACCTTTCCTGCGGGATGGTGGCGCACGCCTTGACGTCGATGGTCGGCTCTACGAATCCGTTCGCGGCTATCAAGCCGATGCAATTAATGATCAATTCGGAAGGTTCTGGAAATGAAGCTGAACGTTCCCCGGATGGTCTTGCAACTGCTGCTTGCGATCTTCGGCATGTCTGCCTGCAGTTCTGAAACTGAAGGTACAGGTACAGCCGTTATGTATAAAGCGGTGATCGCCGCAACTCAGGCTGGCATGGGTGCGAAAGATTCGCCTGCGAGCGCCAGTCTTGGGGTAACGCGTGCAGCACTTCAAAGTATTGCCGTGCCACTTAAACTCGTCACGATTGAAAGTCGTGGCGCCCAAGCTGCAATTTTTAAAATCGGTGCAAATGGCAACGTTGAAACTTGGGCGTCACAAGACAAAAAATCTCTTTCGATGCGCAATGGTATCATAGTCGCATCGCGTGGTTTGGGTGAGGACCTGATGTCTGCCGCAGTGCCGAAAGTTGCGCAACTGCAGCACGAAAACACGACACATCTACGCGTTCACACTGTCTTGGATGGCGAGGATAAACCTGTTCAGCTCCAATTCGAATGCAGGATGATTGGCCAAGTGGCGGAAACGATTACAGTGGTTGAACGCAATTATGCAACCCACCGCACGACCGAAACCTGTAGTGGTCCGTCTGGCAGATTCTCAAACACATTTTGGATCGAAGCTGGTGGAAAAATACGAAAATCACATCAATTTTTAAGTAATTCAATCGGTTATGTCACGGTCGAACAACTACAATAGCGTTGATTTGAACAGGGATTTTTGACATTATTACGTCCATGCAAGCTTGACGATGGATTTTTTAACGAGAAAGAGCGCCTATGAAAATGTGTTTTGGAATAATTACTGCCGCCGCAATTGCTGCGTCTTCAACCGTAGCGATTGCTCAAACTATAACTCCAGCCATTGTCACTTCGGTCCCTGCTGGTGGTGTTGGTGTTGGTTTTGGCACCTTGGGTGCGACCACTACACTCAGCATTATTGCAAGCTCAGTCGTTGTTATGGGCGTTGTAAGCGCCGGGTCGAAAAGCGGTTCAGGCAGCCACTAATTCTGGCCTGTTATACCCCCAAAATTGAAATGGCCCGCTTTTGGCGGGCCGTATTGGTTTGCTATACTTAGCCCGTAGTATTATGTCTGCCCTAACCAAACAAAAGGGCCAGAGTGATCAAGGCATTTTATCAACACTCATTGCGGGTCTGGAACCGTGTGTCAAATGCACAGATTGGCCTGATTGCAGCCGGTATCGCCTTCTTCGGCTTTCTTGCCGTTTTTCCAGCCTTGGCGGCTGTCATCACTATTTGGGGTTTTGTCGCCGATCCGACCGTCGTGCAAACCGAACTCAACCTTGCAGCAAGCTATTTACCGGATGAGGCTTATGATCTGCTATATGGCCAAGTACAGCGCATTTTAGCCACGAATTCGCGGAGCCTTGGGGTAGCGACAGTTTTATCTACGGTGTTTGCACTGTGGTCGGCGCGGGCGGGGGTAAGCGCCCTGATTAGCGGTATCAATGCCATTCACGGCCTGCCAAGCCGCAGCGGCGTGCATCATGTGCTGAGGGCCTTTATTGTCACGCTGGTCCTGATTGGCCTAGTCCTTTCCGGCATGACATTGGCCGTTGTAATGCCCCTAATCATCGACTTCCTGCCCTTGGGCGCCGCCACTGCCAACGCGTTGCGGCTGACGAACTTTCTTGTCGGCGTATTGTTGGTAATGCTTAGCATCGCGATTGCCTACCGGCTTGGGCCAAACCGCCCACGCCGCGAGAAGCGCTCGCCATTCCTGACAATTGGCGCCTTTTTTGCGCTCGCACTTTGGATCGCCGTGTCACGCGGGTTGGTTTTCTATCTTGGAAACTTTGCCAATTACAACCAAGTTTATGGCTCTATCGGGGCCGTTGTAGCCTTGCTGATGTGGTTCTACCTTTCGGCATTTTCCGTATTACTAGGGGCCGCCATTGATGCCGAAATCGAAGGCCGCCGTTACCCCGCGCCTCAATAATCCTTTTGCACGAATATCCCGATCCCCGTCTCGCCCTCGGCCGAAACCGAGCCGCGCACGGTGACGTTTTTCTTCAGGTCAAGATTCAGGTTGATTTGGCTTTGCCCCTGCTGATCCACTTCAACCTCGGTATAGACTTTCTCAGTCAGGTATTTACCGGCTTTTAGCGAAACATTGCCCTCGGAATCTGTTGTCAAATCAAGATCATCCAAGCCAAAGCTTTTGCGCAGGTTCCCCACGATACCATCGCCACCTTTACCGGCAAGGCTGGCCACCGCAGATGCAAGCTGCGCGGCTTGCAGCGCCGAAATTGATGACAGGTCACGGCCGAACAGCAGCTGTGCCAGCACCTCTTCTTGCGGCAAGTCCGGGCTTGAAGTGAAGGTGATTTCGGGATCATCGGCGCGACCAGAAATCACAACCGAGGTGGTCACATCATCGCCCTCATTGGTCGCAATGATATTCAAGCTGGGGATAAGATCGCCCTGCAACAACATTTGCGCCTCGGTCAGATCCAGCCGTTTGCCCAAGATGTCAAGCCGGCCGCGGATCAGTTCAAACGCGCCGCTCGGTGCAGGGCTGTTGGTGGTACCACGGATAACCACATTGCCGCCAAACTCGGCATCAATGCCACGACCGCGCAGATAAATACTGCGAGGGGCATCGATCGTCAGGTTCAGGCCAAAGGGGCGCGCAGCGCTTTCGGCACCATCGCTTTGCCCAAGGTCAATAAGCCCCGCCTTATAGCGTGTTTCTTTAACCGCAGCAGGCTCGTTCATGTGCTTTAGCCCCGGCAACGACCCGATTGACGAAAACCCCGTCGTCGGCACCTGCAACTCGGCTTCGGAAATGCGGATGGTTCCGCCAATCACTGCGCCACCGGTCAGCGGCCCTTGAATGGTCACATCGCCACCCAAGGAAACAGAGTAAAGATTGGGATCTTTCAGCACCGCATTGCGCAATGTGATGCGGAGATCGGCCGTATTGGGCAACGCCAAACCGATGCTGCCATCCACCGCCAACGTACCGCCGGTGCTGGGGGCTGACGTCAGGCTAAGTTGCAGTGCATTGCCCCCCAACGTGACGGTCGAGGCAATATCTTGCAAGCTAAACGCCAGATTTGGCGCCGAAAACCGCCCGCCGCTTAGGCTGCCACGCCCCGACAGCGACGACAGTGCAAACGGCCCGTTCAACCGCAAATCAAACTGGGTTTGCCCGGAAATCGTGCGCGCGCCAAGAAAGGCGTTCGCCAGTGCCGCTTGGGCCGACCCTGTGATCGCCAAATCTGCGCTATTGAAACTTGGCGCAATCCGCCCTGCAATCCGCGCATCAATGCCACCGGGGCCGGTGCCCGTAAGGTCAAGCGTAACACCTTCGCCGTTTTCAATGGCTGTTCCTGAAACCGTTACAGCCCCCGGAAAATCGGATATAATCAGCGCCAAGTTGGCCAGCCGCGCCTCTAGCTGCACGGTACGCACGGCCTCGGTCACAGAGCCCGTCGCACTTGCCGAAAGTTGCGGGTTTGACAGGGTCGCCGTTTCAATCTCCAGCTTGCGGTCGCGGAAGTTCACCGCCGCCTTAACTGTGCTTTGTCCCCGCAGCAGGCTATCCGCCTCGGCATTGCCAATCGCAAGGTTATCGCCTTGGCCCGACAGTTCAATGCGCCCTGCATCAAGCGTGCCTTTGGCCGTAACCACGGCCTGCAATGCGCCACGATAGCCGCCGCCGATAGGCGACAGGCTGGGCAAGGACAGATTGGCCGAAATATCGCTGCCTGCGGGGTCATAATAGCCATCAAGATTGGCACTGATTTGCGGGTTTGACAGGCTGGCTGTGTCAATCTCAACTCGGCCATCGCGAATGTTCACCGCTGTATCAAGAATACTGGCCCCTTGCAGCAACCCATCAGCCTGCGCCACACCAACGGCAAGCCCATTGCCCTGCCCTTTCAACGTGATACGCCCGTTTTCGACCGTCCCTTTTGCCGTCACCACCGCTTGCAATGCGCCGCCATAGCCCGCGCCCAAAGGCGACAAATCGGGCAAAGACAGGTTGGCCGTCACATCACTGCCCGCCGCATCTAAATAGCCTGTTGCTTGGGCGTTCAGTTGCGGATTGCGGATATCGGCCTTTTCCAGCTCCAACCGCTTATCGCGAATACCGATTGCCACCGACAGCTCACTTACCCCCGCGATCAAAGCATCGGCCTGTTGCTGGCCAACCCGCAGGTCAATCGCCGTGCCATCCAGCGTGATGCGGCCATCGGCAACTGTGCCAGTAAAGCTTGCAGCCGCGTTCAGGCTGCCGCCGTATTTCGCGCCCAGCGCGCCCAGATCGGCAAAGGTCAAATTGCCTTTCACATCGCTGCCATCCGTCGCCAGAGTCCCCTTGGCGGTGGCAACAAGCTGCTGCGCCTTGATATTCAGACTGCGCAGGAACGTCCCCTTTTTCGACCGCGCAATCGCAAAATCTACCGTCGAGTCCCCCTGCAACAGGCTATCAACCTCATCAATGCCAACGCTGATATCGGTGCCCTTTACCGCTGCCGTGGCATCAAATTCGCCGCCCAACGGCACGATTTGGCCGCTTATGCGAAACGCGCCTTTGCCCCCCAGCGGGCGCCCTGCCAAAATGGATAAACGCGACAGATCGTCATATTCGGCATCAACAATCCCACGCGACCGAAAGCCGCTTTCAAAGGTGCCCAAACGCGCCGAAGTTGCAATTTTATAGCCGTCCTCAATCAGTTCCAGCCGACCAATATGAAAACCAAGCCCGCCCTTTTGCCAATCAAAGATCAGCTTGCCGTTGATATCTTGGCCCAAAGCCTGCGCCAGCCCCGCATCGGCCAAAATCACATTTTCGGCTGCAATGTTCAGCGTACCACCAACGATGGTACCGCCAATACCCGACCGCCGGTTAATCCGCCCCGAGCCGATAATTTGTGCCGTGCCAACCGTGACATCGCTGCGCACCATCTCGGTCATATTCACAGCCGCGCTCCAGCCTTCGCCTTTGTTTGCATCAAAATTCAGGCGCAAATCGGCTGCGGCAACGCGGGTCTCATCCGTGCCACCAAAGGGCAAAAGCACAGGCTCGCCGCTCGGCAGGCCTAAACGCCCAACCAAGGTCAGCATTTGTGGCAAGCCATCGGCGGCGATCACTGCCGCGCCATCAAGCTGCAACGCGCGCGCATCAACCGACAGTGCAGTCAGGTCAAGCTGGCCTGCGGTGCTGCACTGACCTTCGGCTTTTATGTTAACCTCGGGGCCAAAAAATTCAGCATATTCGGGTACGAACAGCGGCGCGACATCACCATTCAGGCTAACGGTAAACTTTTGCGCACCGTCGGTTTGACCCTTCAGCACCACCTCGCCCAACAGGCGCTCTTGGCCGTCAGTTTGCAGGTTCAGATTGGCCGCGAAATCATCAAGCGGGCCAGTGCCCTGCACGTTCAACACGATAGAGGGGCTGTCTGGCAGGGCAAGCAAGGTACTGGCAAGGCCACCGGCGGCTTCGGTCATGTTCAGGTCAATATCAAGCTGCTTGTTTGCGTTGGCATAGCTGGCCTTTAGCGTCAGCGCGCCACTTGGCCCATCGCCTGTGCGCACCAGCGAAAGAACCGTGCTGCCTTCGCCACCGTCCAGCTCTAACGAGGCTGAAAGTGTCGCTTCGACGTCTTCGCCCAGCACGGTCGGCCCCAGCACAAGACGCTTGGCCTCTAGCTTTTTGATGCTAACAGAGACCGGCAACTCGGGCAGGGTAAAGCCTGTCGCCTCGGGGCTGGGAATGGCATCCGGATCCGCAACAGGTTTGCGCGCGACGATCACCTCATCGGCCGTCAGTTCGGTCACGTTCACCACGCCGCGCAATAGGGACGCGCGGCTCCAATCCAGCACGACCTTGTTTAGGGTCAGCCAAACACCTTCGCTATCGGCGATGGTCAGGCTGTCAATCTGGGCCTGCGATGAAAACGCGCCGGTAAAGCCGGTGACAGTTACCTTGCGGCCACTGCCTGACAGGTTGTCTTCTAGAAACGCGGTCAGCGTGTCACGATCATCGGATTGGGCCAATGCCGCAAAGGGCAGCAGCAGGAATACCAGAAATGAAATCAATATTTTGCGCATCAGAAAGATTGTCCTATGCCAACATAGACTTGGGCACCGCTGCCCCCACCCGAAACCGGAACCCCAACATCAAGCCGGATAGGCCCAAAACCGGTGGCATACCGCAAACCAAACCCAGCGCCTGCATGGCTAAGCGTGTCACCGCCAAACATGCCGTCATTCGCGATTTGGCCAAAATCTGCAAAGCCTACAACGCCGATGCTGTTGGTCACTTTGGCACGCACTTCAAACGACGCGCCCAAAAAGCCGGTGCCGCCTGTGGTGTCACCCGTGACGGACGAGGTAAAGCCAAGCGATTGATAGGACTGCCCGCGCACTGTACCGCCGCCGCCCGAATAATATAGATAATCTGGCGACAGGTTATCGATCGACGCCCCAAACACACCTTTGGCCTGCAAACGGGCCGCAAAGGTAACACGGTCATTTTCACCAAACCCACGGTAGGCACGGGCATCCACCTCTAGCTTAAAGCCGGAATCTGTGGTGCCAAACCCCAAAAACGGCGCGGCCTCGGCATCAACATAAAACCCTTGGGTCGCGTCGGTTTTTGAATTGCGTTTGTCCCAATTCCCCCCAACCGGCAGCGCAAGGTTGCTGTAATTTTCGGTGGTCGAGGTGTATTGCACCCGTGATTGCGAATACTCCAGCCCGACCCGCGCCGTGATTTCGCGTGACCAATAATGGGTAAACCCAAGGCCCGTTTCGACATAATCCGAGACGTAATCCGCTTCATCCTCATGCCCGAAATTCAAAAAGGCCGTACCTGTGGTATCGGGGCTAAAGGTTGCCGGCCGATCGATGGTAAAGCCAAGCGCATAATCGACGCCACTATCTTGTGCGCCTATCTGGGCAACCTCGCCTTCGACCTTAAAGCGTTCGCCGCCGCCAAACAGGTTGCGGTGCAACCAATACCCCGTCAGCTTTGCGCCTTCGCTGCTGCCAATCTCGGCACCATAGCTATAGCGGCGCAGCTTTTCTTCGGCCACTTTCAGCGAAATCCCCAGCACATCAGGCACGGTAATTTTTTCATCTTCAACCAGCGCGACCGAGCTGAAAACCCCCGTGCGGCGCAGACGCTCAGCGGCATCTTCCAGTTCTTTGGGGCTGTATTGTTCGCCGCTTGGCAGACCCGCGATCTTAATGATCCGGTTCAGGCGCATCCGCTCTTGGCCGCTTACACGCAATTCACCAAAGCGCAGACGCGGGCCAGCAGTTACCGTCAGGTCGGCGGATAACGTGTTGGCCTTGTGGTCTGCCGTCAGGTCTTGGCCGGTCACATCGGCCTTGGCGTGGCCTGCATTGCGCCAGCCATCCACAGCAGCCGAGGCCGCACCCGAAATAACATCGCTTTCCGCAGCCCCCCCGATGCGAAACCCTTCGGGCAGCTTGGTATCAGCAGCAAGCGGCGTAATGTTGGCTTTGGAAAAGGTGAAAACCGGGCCCGGATCGACGTTAAGGGTTATCGTGCCGATCGTGCTGGGAGCATCCAAAGGCGGAATATCGGCCGCCTCACGCCCATCAACCAGAATAGTCACAACGCCGGAATAGCGGCCCATCGCATAAAGCGCGCCGACCAGCCGCCCGTATTCCGCCCGCGCCGAGGCCAAAAGGTCTTGGGGGTTGGTTGTGCCCTCATCTTGCGCGGCCAGCAGCAAAGACGCGCCGCGCAGGGCGGATTCTACATCCTTATCACCACCGGCGACATTAAAGTCCAACTTATCCAACGCTTTGACAGGATCAGGAAACGCAAGCGTGGCGCCAAGCAAAAGCGTAACAACGCCCAACCCTTTGTGCTTAAACCACTGCATCCTGTCTCCTGCCCGACGTTCATACGACTTAACTACTACATGTATTGCACTGTCGGCATAGTGATACAACGAAACTACCTAGTGTGTTTCACCAAATAGGCAACAATGGGCCAGTTTTTGGGCTTTCTGTTTCAGGCAACAGCAGCATATGTTGCGTAACGGAGGACACAATGCACCCATACATACCCCTACTCGCGCTGATTGCGGCGGTGGCACAGCCCGCGCAGGCCGAAACACGGCCCAAACCACTAACCGATGCCGATTTCAGGCCGCATTCGGCGGATGAGGTGGCGTTGGGCCAGCTGTTGTTCTGGGACGCCGAGCTTTCGGGAAACCGTAACATTTCGTGTGGCACCTGCCATCATCCGCGCTTTGGCACAGCCGATGGTGTGTCACTGTCTTTGGGCGAGGGCGGCATTGGCCTTGGCCCTGATCGCCACCCCGACCCAGCCGACATGCCCGAGCAACGCATCCCCCGCAACGCGCCCGCGCTGTTTAACCTTGGGATTTTGGACCTGCGCAGCCTGTTTCACGATGGCCGGATAGAGGCAGACGCCACCCGCCCCACCGGTTTTCGCACCCCGCTTGAGGATGAGATGGTCAGCGGTTTCGCCTCGCTTTTATCGGCGCAGAGCATGTTTCCGGTGCTGTCACCCGATGAAATGGCCGGCCATTATTCGGAAAATGAGATCTCCAAGGCCGTGCGCACTGGCCAGCTAACCGGCCCAAATGGCGCGTGGGAAAAGATCGCAGCACGCGTGGCCGCCATTCCCGCCTACCAACAGCAGTTTGCAGCCGTCTATCCCGAGATTGGCGGGGGTCGTGCGATCCATTTCACCGATATTTCCAATGCGATCGCGGCCTTTGTCAGCTTTGAATGGCGGTCTGATACCGCACCCTTTGACGCATGGTTGCGGGGCCAAGCCCCCTTGCCGCCGCTTGCCGCCACAGGGGCCGATTTGTTTTATGGCACGGCGGGGTGCAGCACCTGCCACACAGGCCCGTTGCTAACCGACCAAAGCTTTCACGCGATGGGCACGCCCCAGCTTGGCCCCGGAAAAACCGAGCGTTTCGAGACAAACCAACGCGATTTGGGCCGCATTCGGGTGACAAACCGCCCCGAGGATGCCTATGCCTTTCGCACGCCATCCTTGCGCAATGTCACGGCGACCGCACCTTACGGCCACGCGGGCAGCCATAGCGATTTGCGCGCGTTTGTGATGTTTCACGCCGATCCTGCGGCTGGCTTGGATGCCTACACACCCCAAGCCGTGCTACCCGAATTCACCCCAGCCAAGGATGATTGGGCCGCCACAAACGACCCATCCGAGTCGACCGCGATCAAAGCCGCAATCCGCCAACCCGCGCATCCCCTGACTGATGCCGAGGCGACGGCCATCATGGCGTTTCTGGATGGTTTGACTGACCCCGTCGCCATTGCAGGACGGCTTGGCATTCCCGCCACAGTGCCCAGTGGCTTGCCGATTGACCGCTAGGGACTAAGCGTCACAACCTGATCGGCGGTGACAGTGGTCCAGTCGCCTGCCGTACCATCGGGCCAAATCACCCGAAGCTCGGCGCTGTCATTTACGCCCAGCCCAAAGTGCTGCGGCCCCGCTTGGCCCGAGGCATGGCCGCCGCCCACGGTCATCTCTCGCGATTGCACCCTCCCACCCACGCGCAGCTCTATCCACGCGCCAACGGCTTGGGTATTGTCTTTGCCCTTAAGGGAAACCCCCAGCCAATGGCCTGTATCTGCTGTGGTGTTTTGCCAAATCTCCATCGGCGCACGGCGGTTCACAACGACGATATCCAGCAATCCATCGGCGTTCAGATCAACCAAGCCTGCCCCGCGCGACCGCATCGTCGTGCCAATCCCCGCCACGCCGCCCTTTTCAACAAACACCCCATCCGCGCCTTGCATCAGCAGGTTGTTGGGGTCGTGCATCGCGTTCGACGGCATTTGGTCAACGTTGCCTTTGGCGATGAACAGATCATCACGACCGTCATTATCAACATCGCCAAACTCGGCATGCCAACCGGTGCTAGGGCGGCCATCATCGCCGCTATAGGGTTGGTGCGCATAGGTGCCCAAACTGAACGGCGCGTTTTCAAAGCCGGCGCCGGTGTTGAATTGCAACAGCTGGTCGCCCATCGAGGTCATCATCACCTCGGGCAACCCGTCGCCTGTAATATCGCGGCTGGCAATCCCCATCCCCCATAGCGAAAAGCGGGGCCAATCGGCCTGCGCATAGGGTACCAGCGGGTTCAAATGCCACATTTCCTCATACCCGCCACGCACATAGTAATGCCGGTCGTTTGAGATGCGCAGGTCGGGGGTGCCGCTGCGTTTCCAATCGGAAAACAGCATCGACAATGCGCAAAATCCGGGGGAAAGCGTTTCCGCTGCGCCGTAACCGCCTGCTTGGGGCCGGAACAGGCTATTGATATCGCAGGCCTCAAACGGGCCATCGGCGCGGCTGCGGTCTACGTAATGGCCGATCGCAAGGGTGGGCCAGTTTTGCCCCGCCTCCCATGTGGCGGTAAAGGCGGTGGACCACTGATCGCCGGTTTGCAGGCCCCATTCGGCGGTGGCGTCATGGAACTTGCAATCGGGTTCGCCCTGCAAAAACACATCTGGGCCAACGCGCAGCACGGCTAAATCGAGCAAACCGTCACCGTTTATATCCAGCGGATAGGCACCGGTTACGTCTGTTATTGGGGCCAGATCAGCCGCCGCAAAGGTAATATCGCCCTTGTCCAAAGTCGTATTAACCAGCAACGCGGCAGGCGCCGTACCGCCCGCGACAAACAGGTCAGGCCGCGCATCTGCGTTGCAATCCAATATCGCCACGCCGCCGCCGACGAAATGCTCCCATTCACCCGCATAGACCACTCGGGCGGGCAAAGCCGCCGCGCGGTCTTTGAAACTGGGGTCGGCCACGGCGGCATGGGCTGCGGCTAGAAAAACCAATACAGCAAGGCCCCTCATTGCGCCGCCACCTCACGCAGCCCGTCTCGATTGCCCGCCAGCAGCCCCTCGGTCACCGCCGAAAGCGCCAAGGCCGCAGCCCCCTGCGCCCACAGCAAATCGCCCCAAGCGTGTATCTCAATCGGGGGGCGGGGGCGGCCGGTGGCGATGGCAAGGTTTTCCATTTCTGCCAAAGTATCAGCAGCATAGAGATAGTCATAGCGCATCCTCTCGCCGCTTAGAATAATCAAAGACGGGTCAAACAAGTTCACCACATTTGACAAACCCACTGCCAAATACCGCCCCGCGCGGCGAAAGATTGATCGCGCCGCCGCATTGCCGGCCTTGGCATGGTCATACAGGCTTTCCAGCAGCACGTTGATCGACTGTCCATCCTTGCCAACCCAGTTCAGCGCGGTTGATGCCTCACGCGCCAGTGCATAATCGGCGACATAGGCCTCTAGGCAGCCACGCTGGCCACAGCGACAAAGCGCACCGTCAAGCTGCACTTTTGTATGGCCCAACTCCATTCCCAGCCCATGCGCGCCGCGATAGATGCGGTGGTTCACTACGACGCCCATGCCCACGCCATGCTCAATCGTCACCACTGCAAAATCGGGCAAACCACGCCCCGCGCCGAACCACAGCTCGGCCAGCGTGACGAGGTTGGCGTCGTTATCAATATGCACGGCAAGGCCCAGATGCGCCGTGGCAAGGGCGGCCAAATCAACGCCCCTGTCAGCCATAACCGACGACCACATCACCTGCCCTGCGCCACTGTCCACAAACCCCGGCACACCAAGCCCCAGCGCCGTAAGCGCCGTGCGTTCAATCCCTGCCTTGGCACAAACGCTGTCCAGCAGGGTTTCCATTGCCTGAAACAACTGCGGCAAGGACATCGCGCCGGGGGTGCGCTGCACCACCTCATCCGCGATGACGTTACCCGCGAAATCGACGATGACGGCGGTATGCTCGCGGTCTGACAGCTTCATTCCGGCCACGCGATGGGCGCAGGCCCGCACGCCCAAGGCAACGGCGGGGCGGCCACGTCCAGCATCACCTTCGCGCGGGGCGATCACCTCTTCCAGCAGACCAGCCTCGATCAACTCGGACACACCGGTCGTCACCGATGCAGGGCTGACGCCCAATTCTTTGGCCACCTGCACCCGCGCAATTTGGCCCGCCGCGCGCACCCGTTCAAAGATTTGCTGCCGTAACGGGCGCAGCGCATCTGATAGCGGAGGAATGAGCGGACCGCAGCCCGGCACAGCGTTTGAGGCAGAGCTATCTCGCACTTGCGGCATCATTAGTTCATCCATCGAATTAAAAATTGGGTCTTTTCCACCAAATAGCCAATACTTCCGCTGCAGCGCGGCATTATCGATCATATAATCGGCAACAAATACATTGTGACAGTTATTTTTATTTTGACAACTGAATTTATTAACGACTAGATAGAAACTGTACCGGCGAATCCGTCGGGCCGGCCCGCAAAGGGTCGATTCCACAGGGAGGAAACACATGCGTAACGCAATTTTGCTGGCCGTCATCGCAACGGCAGGTTTTTCATCAGCAGCTCTGGCCGAAGGTAAAATCATCGGCGTGTCTTGGGCCAGCTTTCAAGAAGAGCGCTGGAAGATTGACGAAGCCGCGATGAAAGCCGCGATTGAAGCCGCTGGCGATACATACATTTCGTCGGACGCACAGTCTTCTTCGGCCAAGCAGTTGACCGATATCGAAGCGCTGATCGCTCAAGGTGCAAACGCGCTGATCATCAACGCATGGGACAAAGACGCCATTGGCCCAGCGATTGACAAAGCCGCTTCCGAAGCCATTCCGATGATCGGCTATGACCGTCTGATCGAAGATGACCGCACCTTCTATCTGACATTCGATAACAAAGGCGTCGGCTCGATCATCGCCGAAACCGTTATGGCTGTGAAACCCGATGGCAACTATGCGATCATCAAGGGCGACCCAGGTGATCCGAACGCCGCTTTCTTGCTGGAAGGCATGATGGAAGTGATCGGCGCGGACGTAGCTTCGGGCAAGATCAAGATCGTTGGCGAAGCGTTCTCGGACGGGTGGAAGCCTGAAAACGCGCAAAAGAACATGGAGCAGATCCTGACCGCAAACAACAACGCAGTTGATGCTGTTCTGGCCGAAAACGATGGTATGGCCGGCGGCGTTGTTGCAGCTTTGGCAGCGCAGGGCCTTGTTATTCCTGTTGGCGGCCAAGACGGCGATTTGGCAGCGATCAACCGCGTAGCACGCGGCAGCCAAACCGTTTCGGTTTGGAAAGACTCGCGTCAACTGGGTAAAGCAGCGGGCGAAATCGCAGCTGCTTTGGCTGAAGGCACCGAAATGGGCGCAATCGACGGCGCGACCAAGTTTAACGGTGGCGAAAAAGGCGTTGAGATGAACGCCATTTTGCTGAAGCCAACCCCGATCACCAAAGACACGCTGAACCTTGCAATCGACGCGGGCCACATCTCTAAAGAGATGGCTTGTGAAGGCGCAATGGCTGGCGTTGCAGCTTGCGAGTAATCGCTTAAGCCCTTTCCGGCACCAGCCACAGCGTTGGTGCCGGATTTCCCTTTCCTGACATGGCTGATGGTTTGCGTTTGGCACCTCGGGGGTATTCCCTCGGGACGATTGCCTGCACCCCATTCCCCTTATTCGTTGGACCCGGATATGACCGATACATCCACCCCCAAGACCGACCAAAACGTATCCTTGCTGAACCGCTTTTTGCGCGCGACTGAAATTGACACGCGCTTGATGGGCATGGTCGGCGCATTGTTGTTGATCTGGTTTGGCTTTCACTTTTACGGCGCGATTTTCGGCAATGGCGGGTTTTTCCTGACGCCGCGCAACCTTTGGAACCTTTCGGTCCAAACCTCATCCATCGGCATCATGGCCACAGGGATGGTTTTGGTAATCGTCACCCGCAACATCGACTTGTCGGTTGGCGCGGTGCTGGGCCTGACGGCGATGATCATGGGCCTGTTGCAGGTGAACGTTTTGCCGCCGCTGATCGGCCTTGGCAGCCCGTTCATCTGGATCCTCGCGGTGATCGTTGGCATGGTTGCCGGCGCGTTGATCGGGATGTTCCAAGGCTGGCTGATCGCCTATCGCGGCATCCCCGCGTTTATCGTAACGCTGGGCGGCTTGCTGGTGTGGCGCGGTTGTGCGTTCCTATCGGCAGGCGGACGGACAATTTCACCGGTCGATGAAAACTTTGCGCTGCTGGGCGGTGGCCCTTACGGCGCGGTGGGGGCGACAGGCAGCTGGATCGTCGGGCTGTTGGCCTGTGCCGGTGTGATCTGGATGCTGCATTCGGGCCGCAAGCAACGCATTATGCACGATTTCAAACTGCGCCCAATGTGGGCCGAGGCGTTTCTGGCCGTGGTCGGTTGCGGTGCGATTATCGGGTCGGTGCTGTTGGTAAACGCCTATCCGTGGCCCAAGGGGATTGTGAACGCCTATGCCAAGGCAAATAATATCACCGTGCCCCCCGAAGGTCTGTTTATCAGCCACGGCTTTGCCATTCCGGTGCTGATTTTGGTGGCTGTTGGCATTTGCATGACGGTTCTGATGACCCGCACGCGGTTTGGCCGCTATGTGTTTGCCATCGGTGGCAACCCCGAGGCGGCGGCACTGGCAGGCATCAATACCAAGTGGATGACGCTAAAAATCTTTGCGCTGATGGGAATGCTGGCTGGTCTTGCCGGTGTGGTTGCCTCGGCGCGCCTGAACTCGGCCACCAACGCGTTGGGTGTATTTGATGAGCTGTACGTCATCGCGGCAGCCGTGATTGGCGGCACGTCCTTGGCAGGCGGTTTGGGCACGATTTACGGCGCCATTCTGGGTGCGTTGGTGATGCAAAGCTTGCAAACCGGCATGGTGCTGATCGGGTTTGATACCTCTATCCAGCAAATCGTCGTCGGCTCGGTGCTTGTGTTCGCTGTCTACCTCGACAACCTCTACCGCAAAAAAGTGAAGTGAAGGGAAACGTCATGACCACTAAGGGAACCCCACTGGTCGAGATGCGCGATATCTCGATCTCATTCGGCGGCATCAAGGCCGTTGACCACGTCACGATTGATCTGCATCCGGGTGAGGTTGTTGGCCTGCTGGGCCATAACGGCGCCGGAAAATCAACACTGATCAAGTGCCTGTCAGGCGCCTATCAGGCCGATGCGGGCCAGATTTTGATCGACGGCAAGCCGGTGACTATTGAAAACCCCCGCGATGCCCGTGCGCAGAATATTGAGACGATCTATCAAACGCTGGCGCTGGCCGATAACCTTGATGCCGCGTCAAACCTGTTCTTGGGGCGTGAGATTGTCAGCCCTTGGGGCTTTGTGAACGACAGCAAGATGGAGGCCGAAACCCGCAAGATCATGCAGCGGCTGAACCCGAACTTTAAAAAGTTCAACGTGCCAGTGTCGGCGCTTTCGGGCGGGCAACGCCAATCAGTTGCGATAGCGCGCGCAGTCTATTTCAACGCGCGCATTCTGATTATGGATGAACCCACAGCCGCCCTTGGCCCGCAAGAAACCGAGATGGTTTCGGAATTGATCCAAGAGCTGAAAAAGCAAGGGCTGGGGATTTTCTTGATCGAGCATGACATCCACAACGTCATGAAACTGTGCGACCGCGCGTCCGTGATGAAAAACGGCCAGTTGGTGGGCACGGTCAACGTGGATGAGGTGACGGATGAAGACATCTTGTCGATGATTATTCTTGGCAAAAAAACCGAAAAGGCGGCCTGATGTATATCGGCCTTGATCTTGGCACCTCGGGCCTTAAGGGCATTTTGATTGACGATAATCAAACTGTTTTGGCCGAGGCCACCGCGCCTTTGACCGTGCAGCGCCCGCATGACGGGTGGTCGGAACAATCCCCCGCCGATTGGATTGCGGCCGCCGAGGCGGTGATGGACCAGCTTTCAGCCCACGGGCTGGGGGCGGTGCGCGGCATAGGGCTGTCAGGTCAAATGCACGGGGCCACATTGATTGACGCGGCGGATGAGGTGATCCGCCCGTGTATCCTGTGGAACGATACGCGCAGCGCCGTGCAAGCCGCCGAGATGGATGGCGACCCGATGTTTCGGCGCATAACTGGCAACATCGTGTTTCCCGGCTTTACCGCGCCAAAACTGGCGTGGGTGCGTGCGCATGAGCCGCAAAACTGGGCGCGTGTGGCTAAGGTTTTGCTGCCTAAAGACTATCTGCGCCTATGGCTGACGGGCGACCATGTCGCCGAAATGTCGGATGCGGCAGGGACAAGCTGGCTGAATACCGGAACGCGCGACTGGTCGGATGATCTGCTGGCCGCAACGGGGCTGACACGCGAAAACATGCCGCGTTTGGTTGAGGGGTCAGCTGTTTCCGGCGATCTGCGCACGGCGCTGGCGGCCCGTTGGGGCCTGCCTGCGGGCGTGATAATTGCGGGCGGCGGCGGTGACAATGCCGCCTCGGGTGTTGGCGTGGGCGTTGTGCGCGCGGGTGAGGCGTTTGTGTCGCTTGGCACCTCGGGCGTGCTGTTTGCGGCCAATGATGGCTATCAGCCCAGCCCGGAAACGGCGGTGCATACGTTTTGCCACGCTTTGCCAAATACATGGCATCAGATGGGGGTCATCCTGTCGGCCACAGATGCGTTGAACTGGTATGCGGGGCTCGTGGGCCAAACTGCGGCAGCCCTGACAGGCGGCCTCGGCCCACTGCAAGCCCCCGGCAAGCCGATGTTTTTGCCCTATTTGGGCGGCGAGCGCACACCGCTGAACGACTCCGCCATTCGCGGTGCGTTTCTTGGGCTTGAACATGCCACCGACACCGCAGCTGCCACCCGTGCCGTGCTGGAAGGTGTGACCTTTGCCTTTCGCGACTGCCGCGACGCCCTTGCCAGTACGGGAACACGGTTGGAAAAATTGATCGCGGTTGGTGGCGGCTCACGGTCCGACTATTGGCTTGCAGCGATTGCCACGGCGCTTGATGTGCCGGTCTTGGTGCCGAAGTCCGGTGATTTTGGCGGCGCATTCGGTGCGGCGCGGCTGGCGATTATGGCCGCCACAGGTGCAGGGGCCGAGATTGCCACCCTGCCCCCGATTGCGCGGCAGATAGACCCTATCCCTTCGTTAACCTCGGCGTTTGATGCGGGCCATGCCCGTTACACCGCTGCCCAAACTGCAATTAAGGCCCTAACATGACCGACTTTTTCAAATCCATCCCCGCCATTCAATATGAAGGCCCGGACAGCCAAAGCGAATTCGCCTTTCGCCATTACAACCCCGATGAGGTGATTATGGGCAAGCGGATGGAGGACCATCTGCGCTTTGCCGCCGCCTATTGGCACAGCTTTGCCTGGCCCGGCGGCGACCCGTTTGGCGGGCAAACGCTGGAACGGCCTTGGTTCGGCGACACCATGGATTTGGCACGGCAAAAGGCCGATGTAGCGTTTGAGATGTTCGATATTCTGAACATGCCGTTCTTTTGCTTTCACGATGCCGATGCGCGGCCCGAAGGCGCAAACTTTGCCGAGAGCCAGCGGAATCTGGAAGAAATCACCGATTACTTTGCGGCCAAGATGGAGACGTCAAAGACCAAGCTGCTGTGGGGCACCGCCAATATGTTCAGCCATAAGCGCTGGATGTCTGGGGCGGCAACCAACCCTGACCCCGAGGTCTTTGCCTATGCTGCAGCGACCGTAAAAGGCTGCATGGATGCGACGCACCGGTTGGGCGGCCAGAACTATGTGCTGTGGGGCGGGCGTGAAGGCTATGAGACGCTGCTGAACACCAATTTGGGGCTTGAGGCCGACCACATGGGACGTTTCTTGCAAATGGTGGTCGAATATAAGCACAAGATCGGGTTCAAAGGCGCGATCTTGATCGAGCCAAAGCCGCAAGAGCCGTCAAAGCATCAGTATGATTATGATGTGGCCACGGTGTACGGCTTCCTCTGCCGTTATGGCCTGGAAAAAGAAGTGAAGGTGAATATCGAGCAGGGTCATGCGATTTTGGCAGGTCACAGCTTTGAGCATGAGATTGCAACGGCAGCCAGCCTTGGGATTTTCGGGTCGATCGACATGAACCGGAACGACTATCAATCCGGTTGGGATACGGACCAGTTCCCCAACAACCACGTCGAAAAGGCATTGGCGTTTTATGAGATTTTGCGCGCGGGCGGCTATTCGACTGGCGGCACCAATTTTGATTCCAAAATCCGGCGGCAATCGCTGGACGCCGAAGACCTGATTTTGGCCCATGTCGGCGGGATGGACACCTGCGCGCGGGCGCTAAAATCGGCGGCCGCACTGTTGGAAGATGGCAGCCTAGAGGCGCTGCGCACAAACCGCTATGCGGGTTGGGAAACCGACAGTGCGCAGGCGATGCTAAAGTCTGACCTTAGCAGCATCATGCAGGACGTCTTGGCGCGGGATGTGAACCCGCAGGCACGGTCTGGCAAGCAAGAGCGGTTGGAGAACCTGTGGAACAGGTTCGTCTGAGGCGCCGCGCGTTAAACGCGATGACCTAACGCTGTTGGCCCTACGGGGCCGATGGCGCATAGGTATTTGGACCAAGATGAAATGGGAAAGGGTTGCGTTCCGGCCTGACATTGGCCAGAACTTCCATACCAGTCAAAGGAGCGCATGATGCCATATACACCCGCAGAAGATCGCTATTCCCGCATGACCTATCGCCGCTGTGGCAAGTCGGGGCTAAAGCTGCCGGCCGTGTCCCTTGGGCTGTGGCATAATTTCGGCTATGATACGCCGCATCAAACCAAGCGCGCGATTTGCCAGACGGCATTTGACCATGGCATCACACATTTCGATTTGGCCAACAACTATGGCCCGCCTGCCGGGTCGGCCGAAGAGGCATTTGGCGATATTCTGGCGACGGATTTCAAGGGCTACCGTGATGAGCTGATCATCTCAAGCAAGGCGGGTTACAACATGTGGCCGGGCCCCTATGGCGAAATGGGCAGCCGCAAGTATTTAATCGCGTCCTGTGACCAATCGCTGAAACGGATGGGGCTGGATTATGTGGATATCTTTTATTCGCACCGTTTTGACCCCGAAACCCCGCTTGAGGAAACCATGGGCGCGCTGGACCATATCGTGCGGTCGGGGCGGGCGCTGTATGTCGGTATTTCCAGCTACAATTCGCAGCGCACGCGTGAAGCCGTGGCGATTCTGAAAGATTTGGGTACGCCATGTGTGATCCATCAGCCCAGCTATAACCTGCTGAACCGCTGGGTTGAAAAGGATGGGTTGAAGGATACGCTGGCCGAACTTGGGGTGGGGTCGATTGCCTTTACGCCGCTGGCGCAGGGGATTTTGACCAAGAAATACCTGGGCGGGATTCCGGCTGACAGCCGCGCGGCCCAAGGCAAATCGCTACAGCCTGCGACGATTACCGCAAGCGCCTTGGCGTCTGTCAAAGCACTGGACGATATGGCACAGGCGCGGGGCCAAACGCTGGCGCAAATGGCAATCGCTTGGGTGTTACGCGGCGGCGGCATCACCACGGCGCTGATCGGCGCGTCCAAGCCTGAGCAGGTGATTGACTGCGCCGGTGCTGTTGGAAACCTTGAGTTTACCGCTGCTGAACTGGCCGAAATTGACCGGATTTCATCGGAAGAAGACATCAACCTTTGGGCAAAATCCTCGGCTGAGTAAAGCGCGAGGCGCGGCGGTTTATTGCGGCCGCGCCTGCATCACCAAAGTATCGCCAATATAGAACCGTAGCGTATCCTCGGCCATGTCATAGCGGGTTACGGCGGCAAGCGCGCGGGTAAACCCAGCCTCAATATCCATGCGCGCAGGCAGGCAGGCTTTGCGCGTCATGGCTGCGGGACCAAAGGCCAGATCATTACCCTTTTGGCTAAAGGTCCCACTATACTGGTTGCACCCCGAACTGCCCGACACAGCAGGCGCTGCAAAATTGATCGTCACACTGGCCGTGTCCGGCAGCGCCGTACCGCCAAGCGTTATCACCTGCCAATTGCCTGCAAGGGCTGCCACATCGGCCCCCTTCGTCTGCGGCCCAACACAGGCCGCAAGGCCAAAAACCGCTGCGGCAAACATAAGAATAGGTTTCATAATGCCCCCTTTAGAAACACCCTCAGTCCAGCCTGTTTAACACATCAAGGCTGGGGTAACCATCAGGCACAATCCCCTTTGCTTTTTGAAAGCCCTTTACAGCCGCAATCGTATTAGGCCCCATCTTGCCATCAACACCCAACGTATCAAACCCCGCGTGGGTGAGCCGCGTTTGCAGGGCCAACCGTTCATCCAGTGTCAGCGCCCGCAAGTCGCGCGGCCAGCCCGATTTGAACCGCGGCCCGCCCTTTAGCAAATCGGCCAAATGACCCACGGCAATCACATAGGCATCAGCCGTGTTGTACCGCTCAATCACCTGAAAATTAGAGAAAATCAGAAAGGCCGCCCCCCGTGCGCCGCCGGGCAGCAGTACCGATGCCGCGCCATGATCGGGTAAATCGCGGCCATCCGCGCGGCGCACGCCCAGCGCTTGCCATTCGGCCACCGGCTTTTTCACCCGCTCGCTGGTTTGGTCATAGTCAAACCCGGCGGGCAGCGTGATCTCGACGCCCCAAGGCATGTTTTTGGTCCAGCCATACCCCGCCAGATAGGATGCCGTCGACGCCAGCGCATCCGTCGGGTCATCACCCCAAATATCGCGCTTGCCATCGCCATTGAAATCAACCGCATAGGCCAGAAAAGACGACGGCATGAATTGCGTATGTCCCATGGCACCGGCCCAAGAGCCTTGCATGTTAGCAGCCACCGTATCACCCGCTTGCAAGATTTTCAGCGCCGCCAGCAGCTCACCTTCAAAAAACGCCGCGCGCCTACCGTCATAGGCCAAACTGGCCAAAGATTGGATTGTCGGAACTGAGCCGCGAAAATTACCAAAGGCGCTTTCCAGACCCCAAACCGCTGCAACCACCTCTTTATCGACACCGTATTTCGCCTCGATCTGATCCAGCACCGCGCGGTGTTTTTGCAACGCGGCCGTGCCGTTTTTCACCCGCTCATCTGATGCGGCTGTGTCAAGGTAATCCCAAATCGTTTTGGTAAATTCCGATTGGTTGCGGTCGCGGCGAATAACATCCGCATCAAAGGACAGCCCTGTTAGGGCTTGGTCCATGACCGGGTCGGAAATGCCCGCCGCAGCGGCCCGTATGCGAAACCCCGCCAGCCAGATTTGCAACCCTTGGGTATCGGCCAAAACCGTTGCCTCTGGCATCGATATATCCTTTGCGCTCGTGGTTTGGGCTGGCGCAGACGTGGACAAACCCGCAGCCATGCACCACACTAAAATAGGTTTTAATAACCGCATACTGCCGCCCGCCTTTATTTTTTAGGCAGTTTAGCGCCGCCGCCGCCAATGGCAACGGCCCCAGCTTTTATCGGCAATTATTTGCGCCCCTATTTGCGCCGACGCGTCACTTTCCGCTTGATCGCCTTAGCATGGGCCGCCGCTTTGCCGGGTTTGCGCGGGCCACCACGGCCACGCGGCGCCCCCCCTTTGGGCAAGGCGCGGTCTTCGATTTCCAGCAGCTCCAGTATCAGCCCGCCGGTCACTGGCACGGCCTCGGTCAGGCGCACAGTCACGCGCTGGCCGAGGCCGATGATCAGGCCCGTATCGGAACCCATCAGGGTTTGGGTATCAGGATCAAAATGGAAAAACTCGCGCCCCACAGATCGGATAGGGACAAGGCCGTCAGCACCGGACTCGTCCAGTTTCACGAACAGCCCAAAGCGTTGCACGCCCGAAACACGGCCCTTAAAGCTGGCCCCCACACGGTCGGACAGATAGGCAGCAAGGTAGCGATCAGTGGTGTCACGCTCGGCGATCATTGACCGTCGTTCGGTGTCGGATATCGCCTTGGCGGTATCGGCCAACTCCTCGATATCCTGCGGCGTTATCCCGTCATCGCCCCAACGGTGGCCCGCGATCAGCGCGCGATGCACGATCAGGTCAGAATACCGCCGGATGGGCGAGGTGAAATGCGCATAGTTGCGCAGCGCCAGCCCGAAGTGGCCAAAGTTTTGCGGGTTGTAATAGGCTTGGGTCATCGAGCGCAGAGTCGTGATGTTCATCAGCTCATCAAACTCGGTGTTTTGCGCCTGCGACAACAGCCGGTTCAGGTGCGCGGTTTTCAAAACCTGCCCCTTGGCAAGGGTAAAGCCAGACGCCTCGGCCACCTCACGCAGCGCGTCCAGCTTTTCGGGGCTGGGTTCTTCATGCACGCGGAACAGCAGCGGGGTTTTCAGCTTTATCAACTCCTCAGCCGCCGCGACATTGGCGAGGATCATGAACTCTTCAATCACCTTATGTGCATCAAAACGTTCGTAATAATCAACCGACAGAACCTTGCCTTCGTCCGACAAGATGATCTTGCGTTCGGGCAGGTCCAAATCTAGCGGCTGGCGTTCGGCCTTGGCATGTTTGGTCGCCTCATACGCCGCATAAAGCGGGCGCAGAACCGGGTCGAGCAGCGGCTCGGTCACGGCATCTGGGTTGCCGTCAATCGCGCTTTGCACTTGGGCATAGTTCAGTGACGCAACCGAGCGCATCATCCCGCGCGTAAAGCGGTGGCTGATCTTGCGACCTTGGGCATCCAGCACCATCCGCACGGCCATACAGGCGCGGTCAACGTTTTCATGCAAGGAACACAGATCGCCCGACAATATATCGGGCAGCATAGGCACCACGCGGTCGGGGAAATAGCTGGAATTGCCGCGCTTTTTTGCCTCGCGGTCAAGTTCCGAACCGGGGCGGACGTAATGCGCGACATCGGCAATCGCGACCCAAACGATATGGCCGCCGGGGTTGGATTTATCAGGGTCGGGCATTGCCAAAACCGCATCATCACGGTCGCGGGCATCCACGGGGTCGATGGTCACCAGATCAAGGGCGCGCAGGTCTTCACGTTTGCCCATGGGCGCTGGTTCGGCGGCATCCGCCTCGGCGATCACTTTGTCGGGGAATTGGTCGGGGATACCATGCTGATGAATGGCGATCAGCGAAATCGCACGCGGGCCAGACGGGTCGCCCAGCCGCGCGGTAATGCGCGCTTGCGGCAGGCCCATGCGTTTGGGGCCGGCTTGCTCGGCCTCAACCAGTTCGCCATCGCGGGCGTCCATCGTACCGTCACGCAGCACGCGCCATTCTTTGTCATTTTTCTTATCGACAGGCACCACGCGCCCGCCCTCCGATTCCGCACGGAAAATTCCCAACAGTTTTAGCGGGTTTGACCCCAGCTTGCGGATCAGCCGCGCCTCATAATCATGGTCCTTGCCGCCGACAGGTTCCAAACGCGCCAAAATGCGGTCGCCCTGCCCCAAGGCCGGATCGGATTTTTTGGTGATAATCAGAATGCGGGGCGCATCGCCGTCCTCATTCCATTCCACGGCACTTGCGAACAGGTCACCATCGGCATCGGGCGCCTCAACCTTCAAAATCGATACCGGCGGCAGCGCGTCAGGGTCGCGGAAATGGCGATCCTTTTTGACCAGCGTGCCCTCGGCCTCTAGCTCTTTAAGCATGCGCTTCAGCTCAATGCGCATGTCGCCGCCTTTGATGCCAAAGGCCCGCGCGATATCGCGCTTAGAGGTCAGCGTGGGGTTATCAGTGAGCCACTGAACGATTTGCGATTTTGACGGTAATTGTTCCATTCCCAAGCCCTAGCACGGCCAAATCGCGGCGTCACGCACCTAAAGATCAAGCATCATGTCACGGTGCGGAATTCCGGCATCGTCGTATTCGGGGCCATAGGCCGCGAACCCCAGCTTTTCATAGAAGGCAATCGCATGGGCTTGCGCGCCCAGCTTGACGTGTTTGATGGCAGGCATTTGGCGAAACTCCTCAATCGCGGTGCCGATGATCGCAGCGCCAAGGCCGGTGCCACGTTGCTCTTGCAACACACAGACCCGGCCAATTTTGCCCGTATCGCCCACCGTTAGCAACCGCGCCGAGCCTACGGGCCGATCATCAACCAACGCCAACAGGTGCACGGCAGCGGCATCTTGATCGTCCATCTCATCGGCCTCGGACACGCCTTGTTCTTCGATAAAAACCGTGCGACGCAGGGCGTGGCAGGCGGCGATATCTTGGGTCACTTCAATGCGGATGCTCATGCTCATGCTCATGCGAAATAATCCGTTAAAATCCGGGTGTAGATGGATTTAAGCTGATGGATCTGCGCCACTTCGACGCGCTCATCCACCTGATGCATGGTTTTGCCGACAAGGCCGAATTCGACCACGGGGCAGTGGTTTTTCACAAACCGCGCATCCGAGGTTCCACCCGAGGTAGAGAGCGCAGGGGAAACGCCGGTTTCCGCCTGAACCGATTTCGCGATCAGCGCCGAGAGTTCACCCGGAGGGGTGACAAAGCTTTCACCCGAAATTTTAATGGTAACATCAAACTGCACATCGGTCGCGGCCTGAATGGCGGCGGCCTCGGCGCGCAACCACTCGGAAATCGACGCGCCGCTGTGGCTGTCATTAAACCGGACATTCACCGTGGCACGGCAGGCGGCAGGGATGACGTTGGTGGCGGGGTTGCCAGTATCGATTGTGGTGATCGCCAAGGTGGAGGGGTCGAAATGGTCGGTGCCGCTGTCCAATTCATGCGTTGCCAGCTTATCCATCAACCGCACCATCGCGTTTAGCGGGTTATTGGCGCGGTGCGGATAGGCCGAATGCCCCTGCACACCACGCGCCACAAAATGCGCGGTAAGCGAGCCGCGACGACCGACTTTCATCATCTCGCCCATGACATTCGGGCAGGTCGGCTCGCCCACAAGGCACACGCTCATCTGTTCATTATTCGCGGCCATCCAATCCAACAGCGCCACAGTGCCATCGGTCGCCACGTCTTCCTCATCGCCGGTAATCGCAAGGATAACCGCGCCATCGGGCGGGGTTTGGCGCACAAAATCAATCGCGGCGGCGGCAAAGGCGGCGACGCCCGATTTCATATCGGTGGAACCACGGCCATACATCCAGCCATCCACCACCTCGGCGCCAAAGGGGTCATGCGTCCACGCGGCCACATCGCCCACGGGCACCACATCGGTATGGCCGTTAAAGCCGAAACTGCGGTTGGCACCGGGCCGGCCCCAGCGGGCAAACAGATTGGCGATACCGCCCCGATCAACGCGAGTGCAGGAAAAACCTGCCTCGGATAGCAGGCCCTCTAACAATACCAAGGCACCGCCCTCGGCAGGGGTGACCGAGTTGCAACGGATCAAGCTGGCGGTAAGGGCAACCGGATCAACGGGAAGGGCTGGATTGGGCATATGTGGCTTCCTTATGCGATTGGGCCTGTGCGGTGGGCCAAAGACCTGTTGCCCAAGCGATACCGTTTTGGGCGCAGCCGTGCAACCGGGGCCATGGCCGCACCCCCTGCATCAGAGCTGTGGCGGTGCAGCAACGCTTGACTGGTTACCCTTGCACCTTTGCCATGCGCGCAAGTGACAGATGACCGAATCTGCGCTTTACTGGTTGGCAATAATAAGTCCTGAGGCAGGGCAAACGCTGGGCCAACGCGCCCCAACGGGTGGTTAGACAACAAAGACCCAGTTTCTTGGGTTTTGCGTGCGTTTGATCTGTCTCCAAAGGCATTGGAGCAGTAATGGTAAGACATGTTGGAATACCCGACACCGCCGCTGTTGTGGCGCTGGGTTTGGGGTGTGTGGTCGCTGACCCGCGCAATATTGCCCGCAGTTTGGGGGCAATATGACCGATTGGCTTGCCCTTTCCGACCACGGCGCGGCGCTTGGAACCCCAAGCGATGGTGCGTTACTGACCAAAGGGACGCTGGTTTTTGAATGCACGCTGCCGCTTGCAGACTCTACAGTCCTGTTGAATTTCAAGGCCGATGATAACTGGCCCCGCGCGATGGCGCTGTTTGCCGATGACGTGACTGGCCTGGCGCTATTGCACCGCCAAGGCGACCGGCTGGTGCGGCATGTTTTGCCAGGACCCCTGAATTTTCCCAGCGAAGGCATCCTGCGGCTTATCTTTAGCTGGGACGGGCCAGAAAAGATTTGGACGCTTGCGGCCGAGATGCCTGAGGACAGGGCATCCATTTGCGCGCAGGGCCGTGACCCGATGCCGATGCTGTTTGAGGATTTGCTACAGATTTGCAGGGGCGGTGCAGGCATTCTGCGCCACAGCGCCTTGCAATGGTTTGGCGTGACCGAGGGGCAAAACCTGCCGGGCCGCGCACAATGGGTCGGGCTGCACACCCAGATTGATACGGTTGATGGCCCAGTTGCAGCGGGGCGGCTGGAACCCGGTGACATGCTGCTGACCGAGGCGGGTGATTTTGCGCCGGTTTTGTCTGTTCAGCGAATGGTTTTGCCAAGCCGTGGGTCGTTCAGCCCGGTGCTGTTGCGCGCGCCTTATTTCGGCGCACATTCCGATATTCTGGTGTCATCCGATCAGTTGATTGCCGTGTCGGGCGATGAGGTTGAATACCTGTTTGGCGATGAAACGGTGCTGACGCAGGCCTGCCACCTGACGGACGGACGGGCCGCGCTGATGGATTTACGGCGGACCGTGACCTCTTGTGTGGCCCTTGATATTGGCACGCCGCAGCTGCTGCGGGCCGAAGGCTGTCGGTTGCTGTCGCATAGCAACGGGCCGTCATGGCAATCGCTTTCAAAACCCTATGGCGTGATCCAAGGGTTTGAGGCCAAGCCACTTTTGGAAATGTTAGGGCGTATGGGGGTATCTTACGCTGCGTAAAAAAGGCTGTCAAAGGGGAAGAATGCCATATTTTCCCCTCATTATTCATCTACAGAAAACCTAAATCATTTAATCTGCCGTCGGTGCCATGTGATTCATATTGGCGGCAACCCTATCGGAGGTTGTTTCAATGGTTACTGCTACTGCACTCGCAATTAACACGGGGGCATCTGCAATGGATATGGCGAATGCCATGTTCGGCGCCGGAATTTCAATCACCAGCGCAACCTATACCGGCGCAGCCGCGTCCTCGGGGATTTATTCAGGCGGGCTGACGACCTCGCCGGGGGTCGTGCCGTCTGATACTGGCGTGATTCTATCCACGGGCTCGGCCACGAACTTTACCCACAGCTCGGGGCAAGCAAACCAATCTGCCAGCACAAGCGGCAGTATGGGGCAGGCAGGCGATTCGCAGCTGACCCAGATTGCAGGTGTGCAAACCTATGACGCGGCCGTTTTCACCGCGACATTTGTACCGGTTGGCAGCGTGTTGACGATGCAGATCGTATTTTCATCCGAGGAATATCTGGAATACGTAAACTCTGGGTTCAACGATGCGACAGCGGTGTGGGTGAACGGCGTAAAGGCCGAGCTGACCGTGGGCACGGGCGATATTACGATCAACAATATCAACACCACGTCGAATTCGAACCTGTTTGTGAACAATCCGTCCTCAACCTCGCCGTACAACACCGAGATGGACGGCTTTACGGTCACGCTGACGCTGAAAGCGCCGGTAATTGCCAACCAGCCCAACACGATCAAAATTGCGATCGCGGACGGGGGTGACCGGGTTTATGACAGTAACCTTTTGATTGCGGGCGACAGTATTCAGGTTGCGTTGATCGCCGGCGACGATGAGTTTGACATCGGCAAAAACACGCCTGCGACCTATAATATTTTGGCAAATGACAGCTCTTCGACTGGGTCCGTGCTGACAATCACCCAGATCAACGGCCAGGCTGTCGTTGCGGGCAGTGTGGTGACGCTGGCCAGTGGCGAGCAGATTACGGTGAATGCGAACGGCACCATTACGGTGATGTCGGATGGCAACCTTGGCTCGGAAACCTTTACCTACACCGTTTCCGATGCAGACGGGAACACGGACGTTGGCTTTGTTACGGTGAACACGGTGCCTTGCTTTACGCGTGGCACGTTGATCCGTACCGCGCGGGGCGAGGTCGCGATTGAAGATTTGACGCTGGAAGACCGCGTGATGACGCTTGACCACGGACTGCAACCCATTCGATGGATCGGCGCGCGCAAAGTGGCCGCGACGGGAGATTTCGCGCCGGTTATTATTGAGGCCAATGTTTTTGGCACCCATGATCGCTTGTCGCTTTCGCCGCAGCACCGTGTCTTGATCCGTGGGTCGGCAGCACAGCTTATTTGCGGCGAGGATGAGGTGTTGGTGAAGGCGCGGCATTTGGTGAACGGGCGCACCATCAGGCAAGATACGGCAGGCGGCGACGTCGAGTATTTTCACATTCTCTGCGATGCGCATGAGGTATTATGGTCAAATGGGCTGGAGACCGAAAGCTTTCACCCCGGTGAGCAGGTTTTGAACGGCATGACGCACGAAACCCGCGCCGAAGTGTTGGCGCTGTTCCCCGAACTGGCAACCTGTGCTGACGCAATTTTAGCAGCGCGCCAAGGCGTGAAAGCCCATGAGGCGCGGTTGATGCGCGACTTGTTGGTGGCCTAAGGCATGTCACGTTGCGTGATGAGATACACCTTAGGCTGAACCCGACCGCTCTAGTCGAAAAACGGGGTCATTTGGGCCACGACCACTGAATTCTCGGCGAGGGCGCGGTCCATCAGTTCGCGCTCATCCTCGGCGATCTCATCACCGGCTTCCAGCCGCTCTTCAAGCGTGCCATAGCCTGACACATCAAGCGGCGCCATGTCGGCTTGTTTCAGAATGGCCACGGTTTCGCGCACGGCCTCGGCCTCATCCACGCCGCTGGCATAGACCATCAGTGCGGCCCCTGTCGCCTTGGCAGGCAGACCATCATTGGGGTTGCGGCCCACCTCGATCACCAAAGTATAGACCTGTTGGCGCGATGGTTTTTTGGTTTTCTCTGTGTCATCCGACATTGCAACACCCTTTTTAAAACTTGGCCACGGCCTGAACTGGCCTTGCGGTCTTGTCAAGCCTGACCTTGGGTGGACTGGGGGCGAGGATGCTGCGGGTATTACGATCTTTGCGCTGGCGGGGCAGCCTATGCACAGATTGCCGCTGATCAAGGTAATGAATATTGCGTGACGCCCCCCTTTCGCTCGGCGTTATTTCGGTTAGGTTCACAGCATGTTGCGCATCAATGATGAAATAACGCTCGCGGATTGGGAGCTGTCAGAAAGCTTTACACGTGCCTCTGGCCCCGGTGGTCAGAACGTGAACAAGGTTTCAACAGCTGTGGAACTGCGATTTGAGGCAGAGCGGTCGCCCCACCTGCCCGGCCCGGTGAAAACCCGGCTAAAGCGGCTTGCCGGCAGGCGGTGGACGCTGGAGGGGGCGATCGTGATCCGCGCCGAGGAAACCCGCAGCCAGATCCGCAACCGCGAGATTGCGCGGGAACGATTGGTCGAGATGATCCGCGCGGCATTGGTTGCGCCCAAACGTAGGATTGCGACCAAGCCAACCTATGGCAGCCAAAAACGCAGGCTGGCGGCCAAATCGGTGCGCGGCACAGTGAAATCCTTGCGGGGCAAAGTGGAGCCGGATGAATGAGTGAAACGATTGCTGACCGCCGCGCCCGACTTATGGGGCCGAATGTGCCGACCTTTTATCGCACCCCCGTGCATATTGTGCGCGGTGAGGGGGTTTGGCTGTGGGATGCGGCGGGCAAACGCTATCTCGATTGCTACAACAACGTGCCGCATGTGGGGCATTGCCATCCGGCTGTGGTAGGCGCGATTGCCAAACAAGCAGCGATTTTAAACACCCATACGCGCTATCATCACGACCTTGTGCTGGATTATATCGAACAGCTAACCGCGCGGCTGGGCCACGGCATTTCGCAATGTATCATGACCTGCACAGGGTCTGAGGCGAATGATATCGCCCTGCGGATGGCGCAGGCGGTGACAGGTAAGATCGGGGTGATTGCCACGGATAACACCTATCACGGGAACACGACTGCGACCTCGGCCCTGTCGTCGCGCCGCCCTCCAATTGGGGGATATCCGGCGCATGTGCGGCTGGTGCCTGCGCCCGACAGTTTGCGCAATCCTGACCCCGATGGCAGTATTTTCGCGGGCCATATCAAGGCGGCGATTGACGATCTGAATGCGCGTGGCATTGGCTTTTCGGGCATGATGCTGTGCCCGGCCTTTGCCAATGAGGGCATCCCCACCGTCACCCCCGGATTTTTTACAAAGGCAGAGACGGTGATCCGCGCGGCGGGGGGCCTTGTGATGTGTGATGAGGTGCAGCCCGGTTTTGGCCGCATGGGCAGCCATTTCTGGGGGCATGAATGGTTGGGCCTGACGCCTGATATCGTGACCTGCGGCAAGCCTATGGCGAACGGTCACCCCGTGGCCGCTGTGCTGGCGCGGCCTGATGTGATGGCGGCATTCCGCACCGCCTTTGGCTATTTTAATACGTTCGGCGGCAACCCTGTGTCGGCGGCAGCCTGCCTTGCCACGCTAAAAGTGATCGACGACGAAGACTTGCAAGAGAACGCCGCCCAAACCTCGGCCTATGTGATGGAACGTCTGCGTGCCCTGCGCCACCCCTTGCTGGCCGAAGTGCGCGGCGTGGGCATGTTCTTTGGGGCCGAATTTGTGCTGGACGCCGACAACACCCCAGCCACGGCGTTTGTTGAGGATCTGGTCGAGGCAATGGTGGCCAAAGGCTTTATCCTGAACCGGATTGGCCGCGCTGGGAATACGCTGAAAATCCGCCCGCCCTTGCCGTTCGGGCGTGAACACGCAGACTTACTAATCGATGCGCTACATAACGCATTGCAAGAGGTACCTGCATGACCATCGAGCAACTGGCGGCCGAGGCGGCGGCACATTGGGGCGGCACACTGCTGGCCCTGATCCGCAACCGTGAAAACGCGGTGTTTCGGATGGCTTTGCCCAACGGCGGCTTTGCTGCGTTGCGGCTGCACCGTGTCGGCTACCAAACGGCGGCTGCGATTGAGTCTGAGCTGTGGTTTTGTGGCGCTTTGGCCGACCGCGGCTTGCCAGTGCCGCGTGCTTTGGCTGCGAAGGGTGGCGGGGTGTTGGTGGTGCTGTCATCGGGGCGTATGGCCTCGGCGGTGGAATGGCTTGCGGGGGCGCCGCTGGGGGATGCGGGCGTGCCACTGACGGGCGGGGCCAAAGACCAAGCCGCAACGCATTATGCGTTGGGGCAGGTGTTGGCGCGCATCCATTCGGCGACGGAAACCCTTGGCTTGCCCCAAGGTTTCAAGCGCCCCGCGTGGGATATTGATGGCCTTACCGGCGAGACGCCATTTTGGGGCCGGTTCTGGGAACATCCTGCGTTAACGCCTGCCGAGCAGGGCAAAATGTGTGCCGCCCGCCAGTTTTTGCGCGCAGGCCTGCAAGACCATGCACAATCCGCCCCACTGATCCCTATTCATGCGGATGTATTGCGTGAAAATATTCTGGTGGATGGCACCGCGCTGTCGCTAATCGACTTTGACGATAGCGGGCTTGGATTTGCGCTCTATGATCTTGGCACCGTCTTGTCACAAAACCTTTACGAACCCGCCTTTGCCGAAATCCGTGCGGGGTTGATTGGCGGTTATGAAACTTCGCGTCCAGTGGACGCACGGGCGGTTGATCTGTTTACGCTGGCGCGCTGCTTGGCATCGGTGGGGTGGACCATGCCACGGCTTGCGCCAGATGATCCGGTTATGCGCAGCCATATTGCCCGTGCGCTGCTCTGCGCCGAACGGATTATGGCATGATCCCGACCGCCCTGCGCACCCTATACAGTCTGTTCTTTCGTCCCAACCTGCTGCAAGTTGCGGCGCTGTGTTGGCGTGAAAACGCTGGCGAACGGCAGGTTTTGCTGGTCCGCAGCCTCGATAGCAACCGTTGGATTGTCCCCAAGGGCTGGCCCATGCGCGGCAAAACCTTGGCCGAGGCCGCCGCGATTGAGGCGTGGGAGGAGGCTGGCGTAAAGGGCACAATCGCGCCCGAAGCAATCGGCAGTTTTCAGTATGAAAAACAGCGTGGCAGCGGTGTAAAGCAATCCTGCGATGCGCTGGTTTTTGACCTGCATGTCACCAATCTTGAAGCGGAATTTCCAGAAGCCAACCTGCGCAAGCCCCGCTGGTTCTCGGCCGAGGAGGCCGCCAAACGTGTCCGAGAGCCTGAATTACAGGCGCTTATCCTGATGCATTTGACGAAAACCGCCTGATCGTCGTTGTTTCCGGGAAAAAAACCAGCTAGCACCGCTGCGAATTGTAACACTCGCATGACAGGCCTTCATAATGACCGACCGCCCTGTGAACCAGTGGAAGACGCTGGACAAAGATCTTAACCGTATTTCGCATCTGGAACAGGCCACGCAATATGTGGCACGCCCGCTGATAGCGCCCGGCATCGGGTTGGCGTTTATCGTCATTGTGGCGATCGTTGCGGCGGTTTTGACCGGCGGCACCCAAGACCAATTAATCGTGATTTCGGCGGCAGTTTTCGGGGCCTATATGGCGCTGAACATTGGCGCGAATGATGTGGCCAACAACATGGGGCCTGCGGTGGGTGCGAATGCGCTGACCATGGGCGGTGCGATTGCGATTGCGGCAGTGTTTGAAACCGCTGGCGCGTTGTTGGCGGGCGGTGATGTTGTGTCGACCATTTCCGGCGGTATCGTTTCACCCGAAAGCCTTGCTGACCAAACCACCTTTATCTGGGCGATGATGGCGGCGCTGATTTCGGCGGCACTGTGGATCAACCTTGCGACATGGATGGGCGCGCCGGTTTCAACCACGCATTCGGTTGTCGGCGGGGTTATGGGCGCAGGTATTGCGGCGGCAGGTTTGGCTGCGGTGAACTGGCCGACGATGGGGCAAATCGCGGCCAGCTGGGTGATCTCGCCCGTGTTGGGCGGGGCTGTTGCGGCGCTGTTTTTGGCGTTTATCAAGGCCAAGGTGGAACAGGCCGAGGATAAGATTGCTGCCGCCCGCCTGTGGGTGCCGATTTTGATTGCGATTATGGCGGGCGCGTTTGCGGCCTATCTGTCGATCAAAGGTTTGAAAAAGATTGTCAGCATTAATTTGCCGATGGCTTTGCTGATCGGGCTGGGGGTTGGCGTGTTGACGCAGATCATCACCAAACCGCTGATCCGCCGCCAATCCGAAGGGCTGGAAAACCGCAAAAAGTCGTTGAAAAAGCTGTTTGGCTGGCCGCTGGTCGCCTCGGCTGCGCTGCTGTCATTTGCGCATGGCGCGAATGATGTGGCCAATGCGGTGGGGCCACTGGCTGCGATTGTGCACGCAGTACAAGATTTTGATACGTCAAGCAAAGTGCAGATTCCGCTGTGGGTTATGGTTGTTGGCGCGGCAGGTCTATCGTTTGGCTTGATGCTGTTCGGGCCGAAATTGATCCGGATGGTGGGCAGCCAGATCACCAAGCTGAACCCGATGCGCGCCTATTGTGTCGCGCTTTCGGCGGCTATTACGGTGATTGTGGCGTCATGGTTGGGGCTGCCCGTTAGCTCGACCCATATCGCGGTGGGGGCGATTTTCGGGGTTGGGTTTTACCGTGAATTCCACGCAGAACGCCGCGCGCGCAAACTGGGCATTCTAAAGGGCAAGCCTGTCGCTGTTGAGGAACGCCGCCGCCGCAAGCTGGTGCGCCGGTCGCATTTCCTGACGATCGTTGCCGCTTGGGTTATCACGGTGCCTGCAACGGCGACCTTGTCGGCGGTTGTGTATATCTGCCTATCAAAACTGGCATAATAGCCCTGCGCCAGGCGTATTTTCGGCGGGCAAAATGGCCCGCCAGTTTGTTTCGCGGCGTATGAAACACCGCAAGGCGTGCTGGCCAGTTATGACTGCCTGATGCCCGTGTAAGGGCTAAACGATAACGTCTTGTGCCTTTTGCGCGCCCACATCAAACACCCGTTTATAGCGTGCGATTTCATCGGCGGGGCCCATCGCCTTGTTTGGGTTATCGCTCAGCTTAACCGTTGACCGCCCGTTGGCCGAAATGGCCTTACAGACAAGGCTGAACGGCGCCAGCGCATCATCGGCGACCAGCCCACGGAAATCATTGGTCAGCATCGTGCCCCAACCGAATGATACCTTAACCCGCCCTAGAAATTGCTTGTGCAGTTTCTCGATAATATCGACATCCAAGCCGTCCGAGAAAATGACCAGCTTTTGCTTTGGATCTTCGCCGCGGTCTTGCCACCACTTGATCGCGGTTTCGGCACCGGTGGCGGGGTCACCGCTATCAATGCGAATGCCGGTCCATTTGTTCAGCCAATCTGGCGCGTTTTTCAAAAAGCCTGCGGTGCCATAGGTGTCGGGCAGCATGATGCGCAGGTTGCCGTCATGCTCTTCGTGCCAATCAGCAAGCACCTGATAGGGGGCTTGTGCCAACTCCGCATCATTTTTTGCCAAGGCACTGTAAACCATCGGCAATTCATGGGCGTTGGTACCGATCGCCTCAACCTCGCTGCGTTTCGCGATCAGGCAATTTGAGGTGCCGGCAAAGGCATCGCCCAGCCCCTCTTGCATCGCCTGCACACACCAATCTTGCCACAAAAAGGAATGGCGGCGGCGGGTGCCGAAATCCGCAATTTTCAGGCCTTCGATCTTGCGCAGACGTTCGATTTTTTCCCACAGTTTTGTCATGGCGCGGGCATAGAGCACCTGCAATTCAAACTTGCCCATATGGCCCAAAACGGCGCGCCCACGCAGCTCCATCAATACGGCCAGTGCGGGGATTTCCCACATCATCACTTCGGGCCACTTGCCCTCAAACGTCAGCTCGTACTGGCCATCGCGTTTTTCAAGGTGATAGGGCGGCAGGCGCAGTTTCTCGAACCATTCGATGAAATCGGGGCTGAACATCTGGCGCTTGCCGTAAAAGGTGTTGCCGCGTAGCCAAGTGCTCTCACCCCGCGACAGGCTCAGGGTGCGGATATGATCCAGCTGTTCGCGCAGCTCGCCCTCATCCACCAAATCGGCAAGTCGCACCGATTTGGTCCGGTTAATCAGGCTAAAGGTGACATTGGTATCGGGTTTATTGCGGAAAACCGACTGGCACATCAGAAGCTTATAAAAATCGGTATCAATCAAAGACCGGACAATCGGGTCAATCTTCCATTTGTGGTTATGCACCCGCGTTGCAATATCGACCATGATCCGCCCCCAACTGTTCAAATCCCGTTAAATCAAGCTGATCGGCCCTTGTCCAGCTTGGCGAACGCGGCGCAAGCGTGTAAACAGGGGGCCAATCACACCAAAAGGGGTATGGATATGAGCGCGAAAGTCTTTATCGACGGCGAAGTTGGCACAACTGGCTTGCAAATCCGTGACCGCCTTGTGGGGCGCAAAGACATCACGTTGATTTCCTTGCCCGAAGATCGGCGCAAGGATGCGGGTGCGCGGGCCGATGCCTTTGCGCAGGCCGATGTTGCGATTTTGTGCCTGCCTGATGATGCCTCACGCGAAGCGGCGGTGATCTGTTCCACCCTGCCTACACGGCTGATCGACGCCAGCACGGCGCACCGTGTAAACCCCGATTGGGTGTACGGCTTTCCCGAATTGGCAGCAGGCCAGCGTGCGACGATTGCCGGTGCAAAGCTGGTGTCGAACCCCGGTTGCTATTCGACCTGCGCGATTGCGCTGCTGCGGCCGTTGACGGATGCGGGGCTGATTGCTGCGGAGGATGCCCTCTCCATCTTTGGCATTTCGGGCTATACCGGCGGCGGCAAAGCAATGATCGCTGAATATGAAAAGGGTGAGGCCACTGGCAATTTCATCTATGCAACGACCCAGCACCACAAGCATATGCCCGAGGTGATGCATTACGGCGGCGTCAGTCAATCGCCGATTTTTGTGCCAACGGTGGGTCAATATGCCCAAGGCATGATCGTGCAAATTCCGCTGCACACCAGCCGCGCCGTAGAGTTGCACGCCGCCCTGACCGCGCATTATGCGGGCAGCCAGTTTGTGTCGGTGCGCCCGCTTGGCCAAGAACAAGCCCGCGAAAACCCGCAGGCCTTCAACAACACCAACAAGCTGGAATTGTCGGTGCTGGGTGATGCTGCAGGGGGCCGCGTGGTGCTGTCGGCGATTTTGGACAACCTTGGCAAAGGTGCGTCAGGCGCTGCGGTGCAAAACCTGAACATCATGCTGGGGCTGGATGAGGACGCGGGCCTTTAGGCCACCACCACCCCCGCCGCTTTCATTTTCGCAACCATGCCCGCCAGCGACCCGTCAAGGTCTATGGCGCGGCAGAGGCCCATTTGCACGGTGACATCAAAGCCCAGCTTGGCCGCATCCAGCGCCGAATAGGCCACGCAAAAGTCGGTAGCTAAACCAACCAGCACCAGCTTGGTCAGGCCGCGCGTGCGCAGATAGCCCTCTAGCCCCGTCGGCGTGGTATGGTCGTTTTCAAAAAACGCCGAATAGCTGTCGATCTGGGGCCGGAACCCTTTGCGGATAATCATATCGGCACGGTCGGTGTTCAGGTCACTGTGAAAGGCCGCGCCACCCGTCCCTTGCACACAATGGGTCGGCCACAGCACTTGCGGGCCATAAGGCATCTCGATCATGCTGAACGGGTCCGCACCGTGACTGTCGGCAAAGGATGAATGCCCCGCAGGGTGCCAATCTTGCGTTAACACCACCGCAGCGAAATCATCCATCAGCCCGTTAATGCCCGCAATGATTTCATCACCACCCGCCACGGCCAGCGCGCCGCCGGGGCAAAAATCATTCTGTACATCAATCACAATAAGCGCGTTTGTCATGGGAACCTCATCTCCTGCGTCAACTGATACCTTGCCTTTTCGCGCCGACCACGGCAAGAGAATGCCCATGTTTACAATCGCAGCACTCTATCATTTCACCCGTTTCCCCGACTTTGCAGCCTTGCAACAGCCGCTGCTGGCCTTTGGCCGCGCCCACGCCATTCGCGGCTCGCTTTTGCTGGCGAACGAAGGCATCAATGGCACCATTTCAGGCGACCGCGCCGGAATTGATGCTATTCTAGCCTATATCCGCGCGCTTCCTGGCTGTGCCGATCTGGAACACAAGGAAAGCTGGGCCGAGGTTGAACCCTTTGGCCGCTTTAAGGTGCGGTTGAAAAAAGAAATCGTGTCGATGGGCCAGCCCGATATCGACCCGCGTGCCCGCGTTGGCCATTACCTGAACCCCGAGGAATGGAACGAGCTAATCTCATCACCGGATGTGGCGGTGATTGATACGCGCAATGATTATGAGTTCGGCCTCGGCACATTTGAGGGCGCGATTGACCCCGAAACCAAATCGTTCCGCGAATTCCCCGCATGGTGGGAGGCGAACAAAGACCGCTTTCACAACAAACGCATCGCGATGTTTTGCACTGGCGGGATTCGTTGTGAAAAATCAACGAACTATCTGCTGGGCCAAGGGGTTGAGGATGTGTTTCACCTGAAAGGTGGCATCCTGAAATACCTTGAGGACATGCCGCAGGAAAAAAGCCTGTGGAACGGCGAGTGCTATGTGTTCGACAACCGCGTGTCGGTGGGTCATGGCTTAGTGCCCGGCGATTATTCCACCTGCCACGGCTGCCGCCGCCCTGTTTCCGCCGAGGATAAAACCCGCCCCGAGTATGAGGAAGGCGTGTCTTGCCATCAGTGTATTGATGAGCACACGGACGCCGACCGCGAAAGGTTCCGCGAGCGGCAAAAGCAGATCAAGCTGGCGCGCGATCGGGGTGAACGGCATCTGGCCGACGGCTAAGCACCTTATATTCTGACAATAGCGTGAAAATCCGCCGATGCCGCGGCTGGAAACTTGGCGGATACCGGCAAGCGGTTATACTCTTTGGCAGAAACCAACAGGAGATAGCCCTATGCGATTCGTTGCCAAAGCCTTGATTGTTAGCCTGACCTTGACCGCCGGTGTCGCCGCCAATATCGCCATTGCCAAAGACGGCGTGCAGGACCCGACTGTCAAGGCCCGTATGGAGCTGATGGATACCATCGGCATGAACACCAAAATTTTGGGCGATATGGCAGGCGGAAAAGCCGCGTTTGACGCCAGCGCTGCCGAGGCCGCCAAGGCCGCGCTCGTTGCCGCTGCCGCTGATATTCCTGCCAAGTTTGAGGTTGAAGCCGATGACCCTGTTTCCGAGGCCCGCCCAGACATCTGGATGAACACCGAAGGGTTTATTGAGGATGCCAAAGGCCTAGAAACCGCAGCCGGCGCGATTGATGTCGCCTCGGTTGAGGGCATTCAGGCCGGTATGGGGGCCATTGGTGGCGCCTGCAAAGCCTGCCACTCGGATTTCCGCGCCAAAAAGTAAGTGGCCCTGCATTGACTGGCCCGCCCTGCACCCTGCAAGGCGGGCCGTTTTCGTGCGAATACTGCAGTGATACTGCGCCCCTGCGAATGCTCTCTGTCGCTGCGCCCAACCTTTTGCTAACATCGACCGAACTGCGAAAGGAAACACTATGCCAAACTCCCGCGCCCCACGGCTTGCCGTACTGATTGATGCCGACAACGTGCCTGCATCCTATGCCGAGGCGATCTTTGAAGAGATTGCCGGTTTGGGTGAGGCCTCGGTGCGGCGCATCTATGGCGACTGGTCAGCGCAACGCCTTGGCGGCTGGGCGCGTAAGGTGGCGGCCTTGGGGCTGGTGGCCGATCAGCAGTTTTCAAACACACGCGGCAAGAACGCGTCTGATATCGGGTTGGTGATTGCGGCGATTGATTTCCTGCATTCGGGCCTGTTTGACGGATTCGTTTTGGTCAGTTCTGACAGCGATTTCACCCGCCTTGCTGCGCGTATTCGCGAACAAGGGCTGGATGTGTACGGCATCGGCGAAAAGAAGACGCCCGAGGCGTTTCGGATGGCCTGCAAGCGGTTCATTTACGTCGAAAACCTTGGCAGCGATGAACCGATCGAAGAGCGCCCTGCCCCGCCCAAACCCGACCGCGGGATGATGCCCGAATTGCCAACCGAGGCCACAGAGCCCGTGCCCGCTCGTGGCGCAAAAGAGGCCCCGACCAAGGCAATTCCGCTGATCATCGCCGCAATGCGCGCGATTGACCCCGAGGGAGAGTGGTACTCATTGGGGCAAATCGGCCAATACATCACCCAAGGCGCGCCAGATTTTGACGTGCGCACCTATGGCAGCGCCAAGCTGTCGGACCTTGTCCGCAAGATCAGCCGGTTTGAGGTAAAACCCGGCCCCGGCGGTCAGCTTTTGGCGCGGGATGTGGCGTGATCTAGGGCCTGCGCCAACGCGCCCATAACCTGCGCACATTGGCCTACCGGCACCACGGCGGTATAGGACCAGCCGTGTTTGGTTTGCGCCAACTTTAAGGTTTCGTCATTCAGCAGGTCTGGGATGACGGCACCTTCAAGCCGCGCCGCAAGGGCTGCGCCAAGGCTTTCACCCTCTGCGAAATGCAGCTCAACCCCGATCCGCCGTGCGTTTGTTTGGCGGGTCAGGTGAAGCTGTGCTGTCGAGGCATGGGAAAACCGCAAGGTTTTACCATCGCTTTGCAGGTCAACCTGCAAGCACAGCGGCAAATCGGGCCGAATATCGGTGTAGAGTTGCTGCCAATAGGCCCTGTTCCGCGCCGCCTTTAGCGCCATGTCAGGGGTCGCGGCCTGCACGTCGGCAAGCCGTTGTGGCCCAGCATAGCCCGCGCCCTGCCACTGTTGCAGATTCTGCGCCCATTCGGGATAGGCAAGCTGCAAAGGCGCCGCATTCCAGAACTTGTCGGGCCCAATGGCATGGACCACCAGCGCAGCGCGCGCGCCCGCGGCGACAACCGGATGGTTGAACCGCTGATCCAGAAGATGCACAGGCACCCCACGCGATGCCGCCAGAAAATACACCGCCAGCTCATCCACCGAGGTTGTGCTGGTTTGCATGATCAACCGTGCGGCCATGGCGTAAAGATCAACGGTCGAAATCTTCACCCCCCGCCCCATGCCCAAAACGCCGCCGTTCAGCAGAGGCAAACGGCCATCGCCGCGCATATCGGCAAAGCTTTCCATCACCTCGGCCCGCCGCGCAAAGGCCCCTTGCGGCAAGGGCCGCCATGCCAACACATCGAAATTCCAAACCTCGGCCAGATTGCCTTGGACCAGCATATCAACATCAAGCCAGAGGCATTTGTCACAATCCGCCAGTAACTCGGGTAGTTCGAATTTGGCAAAGATCATCGGGCTGACCTGTTGCAAAATCGTGCTTAAATCCACATTGGCACCAAACCGTTGGGCCAGAACATCGCGGCCAAAGGGTCGAAACTGAATATTGGGCCAAAGCACGCGCAACTGGCCTTGGTCCTTCATGGTCAGCCCATCATGTAACACCACAAACGCGCCTGTATAGTCGGGATTATGCCGCCGAAACCCTGCAATCAAAGCGGCCAATGCAAAGGCATGATCGGCGGTGACCGCACAGACAATAGCGCGGCGCTCATTCGGGTTTTGGCCCACACCCAAGTTTTGCCCTGTCACACTGCGCCCCTTTGCGGTTGTTGCGTGCAGCTTGCAACTGCGCCTCATATCTTTCAACCCACCATCCCATTTGCATTTCCCCGCCTGTAGGCTTATTTGGGATGCAAGCAGAGCGACCAAAGGGCCAAGCACAGATGAACTGGATCACCAACTACGTCCGTCCAACCATTAACTCTTTGTTTTCGCGGCGCGAGGTGCCCGAAAACCTTTGGACGAAATGCGCCGAATGCGGCACCATGCTGTTTCACCGCGAATTGCGTGACAATCTGAATGTCTGCACGAGCTGCGATCATCACATGGCGATCACCCCGCGCGAACGCTTTACTGCGCTGTTTGATGGCGGAATTTTTGTCGAGGTAAAAGTGCCCGAGCCGGTCGCCGACCCGCTGCAATTTAGGGACCAAAAGAAATACCCCGAGCGTATGAAAGCCTCGCAAAAGGCAACGGGCGAAAAAGACGCGATGTTGGTGGTCGAGGGCGAGATTTCCCGCACGCCGATTGTGGCCGTGGGTCAGGACTTTTCCTTTATGGGGGGGTCGATGGGCATGTATGTTGGCAACGCCATTTTAGCGGCTGCTGAACGCGCGGTAAAACTGAACCGGCCTATGGTGCTGTTCTCGGCTGCGGGTGGGGCACGGATGCAGGAAGGTATCCTTAGCCTGATGCAGATGCCGCGCACGACCGTCGCCGTGGAAATGCTGCGTGAGGCAAAACTGCCCTATATCGTCGTGTTGACGCATCCGACCACGGGCGGGGTTACTGCATCTTATGCCATGCTGGGCGATGTGCAAATTGCCGAACCCAACGCGCTGATCTGTTTTGCCGGACCACGGGTGATTGAACAAACCATCCGCGAAAAGCTGCCCGAAGGGTTTCAGCGCGCCGAGTATTTGCTGGACCACGGGATGTTGGACCGCGTGACCCACCGCAAGGATATGCGCGAAGAGCTGGTAACAGTGCTGCGGATGTTGACCAAGCAATCGCCCGCCGTTCACGGTGATTTGCCCGCGCCCGAGCCTGTAGCCGCCACCAAGCCGGTTGCGGTGGAGCAGAAAGCCCCCGTAAAGTGAGCCGCATCAGTTCTGACGCGCTGTTAGAACGGATGATGACGCTTCATCCGAAGATTATTGACCTGACGCTGGACCGTGTGGTCCGGCTGCTGGCCGCACTTGGGCACCCAGAACGTGCTTTGCCGCCGGTTGTTCATATCGCTGGCACGAACGGCAAAGGCAGCACCCAAGCGATGATCCGCGCAGGGATGGAAGCGGCGGGCCTGCGGGTTCATGCCTATACCAGCCCGCATCTGGCACGGTTCCATGAACGCATCCGGCTGGCAGGTCAGCTGATTGATGAGCAGGCGTTGTCGGCCTTGCTGGATGAGTGCATCACCGCAAACGGCCCCGATGCAATTACGTTTTTTGAGGCGACGACCTGTGCGGCGATGCTGGCGTTTAGCCGTGTACCTGCCGATTATACCTTGCTAGAGGTCGGGCTTGGCGGCCGGTTGGATGCGACGAATGTGGTGGATAAGCCCGCGCTGACGATCATTACCCCTGTTTCCGTGGATCATCAGCAGTATCTGGGCGATACGCTGGCACTGATTGCTGGCGAAAAGGCCGGGATCATCAAACGCGGCGTGCCGTGTATCGTTGGCCCGCAAGCACCCGAAGGCTTTGAGGTGATTGAGGCCCGCGCTGCTAAGCTGGGCGCGCCGCTGCATGTGTTTGGCCAGCACTGGCATTGCTTTGCCGATCGTGGACGGATGGTGTTTCAGGATGAAAACGGGCTGCTGGATTTGCCTATGCCCAACCTGCCAGGCCCACACCAAATTCAAAACGCCGGGGCCGCGTTGATGGCGCTGCGACTGTTAGGGCAAGGCGACGCAGAGGCGGCGGTGACCCGTGCCGAATGGCCTGCCCGCATGCAACGGTTACGCACAGGCCCACTGGTTGACGCCGCGCCGGACGTGGAGCTGTGGCTGGACGGCGGCCATAACCCTGCAGGCGGTGAAGCGGTCGCCGCGACGCTGGCCGCGATGCCCAAACGCCCGACGCATTTGATTTGCGGCATGCTGAACACCAAGGATATCGGCGGCTACTTGCGGCCTTTGGCGGTGCATGCGGCCAGCCTTTCGGCGGTGTCTATTCCGGGTGAGGCTGCGACTTTACCAGCCGAGGCCACCTGTGCAGCGGCGGTGCGCGAAGGGATGCAGGCGGTTGAGGCGGCATCGGTGATTCAGGCCTTGCGGGCTATAGCAAAAAATGAGCCCTCGGCGCGGGTGTTGATTTGCGGGTCGCTGTATTTGGCGGGGCAAGTGCTGCGCGAAAACGGGTAGGGTAGCGGGGGCGCTCGCGCCCCCCTTCGCCTGACGGCGAATTCCCCCCTGAGGATATTTGGACCGAACAGAAAGCGGCGCGTTTGGCACTGCGGAATAAGTGTTAATCGTAGTAAATATCTGGTTTACCTTGACAGCGCGCCGCCTGTCGCACAGTTAAATAGTAACGGCTGACTTAACGTTTTCTGGCCGTTTTCAACCCTCTGACGACCCGAGCAACGAACGGAACAAATAGAATGTCCCTTGCCCTGATCGCCGCACTGCCGTTTCTTGGCGCGCTGCTCCCTGGCCTTTTGATCCGCGCGGGGCGAAATGCCTGCGCTACTGTTACCGGTTTGGTGACCGCGCTTGCCTTGCTGGGGGTATTGCTACATGCGCCCGCAGTGATGCGCGGCGAGGTGATTACGGCACGCATTGAGTGGTTGCCTGCGCTGGGGCTGAACGCCAACTTCTTTTTGGACGGGTTGGGGTTATTGTTTACCGTGCTGATCCTTGGGATTGGCCTGCTGATTATTTTATATGCGCGGTTTTACCTGTCGACCAAAGACCCAATGGGGCAATTTTACACTTATTTGCTGCTGTTCCAAGGCGCGATGGTTGGGATTGTTTTATCTGACAACATCCTGCTTTTGTTGATTTTCTGGGAATTGACGAGCCTTAGCTCTTTCCTTTTGATCGGGTTTTGGAAGCATCTGCCCGAAGGCCGCCAAGGCGCGCGCATGGCGTTGACCGTGACGGGTGCCGGTGGTTTGGCGATGATCGCGGGGATGTTGATTTTGGGCAATATCGTTGGGTCGTACGATCTAACGGTGATTTTGCAGAACAAAGACCTGATCCAAGGGTCGGAGTGGTATTTGCCTGCGTTGGTACTGATTTTGATTGGGGCGTTTACCAAATCGGCGCAGTTCCCGTTTCACTTTTGGTTGCCGCATGCGATGGCAGCACCCACGCCGGTTTCGGCCTATCTGCATTCGGCCACCATGGTTAAGGCCGGTCTGTTCCTGATGGCGCGGATGTGGCCGGTTTTGGCAGGCACACCCGAGTGGTTTTATATTGTGGCAACGACCGGCCTGATTACCATGATCATGGCCGCCAAGATTGCTTTTTTCAAAGATGACCTAAAGGCGCTGCTGGCGTTTTCGACCGTGTCGCATTTGGGCCTGATCACCATGCTTTTGGGTTTTGGCACCACCGAGGCGGCTGTGGTCGCGGTGTTTCACATCATTAACCACGCCACATTCAAGGCCGCTTTGTTTATGAGCGCGGGGATTGTGGACCATGAGGCGCATACCCGCGACATCAAGCGGCTGGGCGGGTTACGGCATTTGATGCCGATCACCTTTACCATCGTGTGTATTTCGGCGCTATCGATGGCGGGGATTCCGCCGCTAAACGGGTTCCTATCCAAGGAATTGATGCTGGAGGAAACGGTCCATACCGTTTGGGCTGGCAACCACTGGATTATGCCAGTGTTGGCAACGATTGGCGCGATGTTCTCGGTTGCGTATTCGTTCCGGCTGATCGCGCATACGTTCTTTGGCCCCGTGCGCGACGATTACCCCAGCAAGCCGCATGACCCCGGCTTTGGCATGTGGGCGGCACCTGCCTTTTTGGCGGTGTTGGTTGTGGCGATTGGCGTGATGCCGATGACAATGGTGGGCGATCTGGTGCGCACCACCGCCAGCGCTGTGATTGGCGGCGAGGCCGAGGTTTATATCAGCCATTGGCATGGTTTTGTGCCGGCGCTGTGGATGTCGATGATCGCGGTCGGGGCGGGCTTTATTCTGTTAGGGCTGCATCGCCCGCTGGATGCAATCTGGCTTGCAACCCCGCGCCCCGAGGCAAAGGCGATTTTCGACGGCGTGATGGAGCCTTTTGCCAAGGCTGCGCGCGCCGTGACGGATCGTCTGCATGACGGGTCCTTGGCGCGCTATTTGGCTGTGGCCACGCTGGCGATTTTGGCAGCTGGTTATTACGCGTATCAAACCGGTACTCATGCAGCCGGAACCCGTGCCCTGACAGTGATTGAGCCGGTACCCGCCGTTGGCTGGCTGCTGCTGATGGGGGCGACGGGGGCGCTGTTCACCTATCACCGCAACCGGCTACTGGCCTTAGTGTTGGTTGGTGTGATCGGGTTGATGGTATCGGTGGGTTTCGTGTACCTTTCCGCGCCAGACCTTGCGTTGACCCAGATCAGCGTTGAGGTGGCGACTGTGATGCTGCTGTTGCTGGCCTTGAACTTTTTGCCAAAGGAAAGCCCTGTTGAGAGCACTGCAGGCCGGCGTGGGCGTGACGGGTTTATCGCAGCGGCGGCAGGGCTTGGGATTGGCGCGCTGATCTATGCGTTGATGATGCGCGATTTCGCCTTTCCGACGATTGCCGATTATCATCTCGCCAATTCCAAAACCCTTGGCGGCGGAACGAACGTGGTCAACGTGATCCTCGTTGATTTCCGTGGCTATGATACCTTTGGCGAGATTACCGTTTTGGGCATTGCCGGTTTGGTGATTTACGCGCTGGTCGAGGGCCTGTTGCGTGGTGGGGCTGCGAATGACCGGTTGCTGGCATGGGTGCCAGATCAGAAACGTGCGGGTGATCGCCACCCGTTGATGCTGGTTGTGGCCACGCGGATGATCTTGCCGATCGCGCTGATGGTTGGCGTCTACATCTTTTTGCGGGGCCATAATGAACCCGGCGGCGGCTTTATCGCGGGGCTTGTTGTCGCGATTGCCACGATTATGCAATATATGGCCTCGGGCTTTGGCTGGGCGGCGGCACGGCAGCGGATTGATTATCACGCGCTAATCGGTTGGGGCGTGACGATTGCGGGCCTGTGTGGCATCGGCTCTTGGTTCGCGGCGCGGCCGTTTATGACCACCAATTTCGGCTATTTCAAACTGCCGTTTATTGAAAAGTTTGAGCTGGCCACGGCGGCGATTTTCGATCTGGGCGTGTTCCTGACGGTTGTTGGCGCGGTGATGCTGGCCTTGGCCTCAATCAGCCGGATCGCCATTCGTGCGGGTGAAACGGTCAATATCGAACCGTTTGATATTCAACCGGATGAAGAGCAAACCGAGGGGGCGCGCTGATATGGAACTTCTTGTCGCCTCGGCTGTTGGCCTGATGACTGCATGCGGGGTTTACCTTATCTTGCGCAAACGCACCTTCCCGGTGATCGTAGGGCTGGCCATGCTGTCTTATGCGGTGAACGTGTTTATCTTTGCCTCGGGGCGATTGGCGATTGGCCTGCCCGCGATCATAACCAAACACCCCGAAGGCTATACCGACCCGCTAACCCAAGCACTTGTTTTGACGGCGATTGTGATCAGCTTTGGCATGACGGCGCTGATCGTGATGATGGCGTTGGGCGCGTTTTTGGAAACCGGAGATGACTATATCGGCATGGAAGAGCGCGAACCGCCTGTAGAACCGCCCACCATCGACCTGAAGGAGGGCACGAAATGAACCATTGGATCATCGCCCCCGTCATTTTGCCTGCAATGCTGGCGCCGTTTATCGTGCTGGTGATGCGGCATGATCTGTCATTGCAAAGGGTGTTTTCGACGGTTGGCACAGCGGTTCTGGCCGCGATTTCGCTGGTTTTGTTGTATACCGCCGCACATAACCCGCCCGAAGTGTACTACCTTGGCAACTGGCCCGCGCCCTTTGGCATCGTTTTGGTGTTGGACCGTTTGTCGGCCATGATGATCGCGCTGACGGCGGTTTTGGCGCTGTTGGTGCAGCTTTATGCCATTGGCACCAGCTGGGATGCCCGCGGCAACCATTTTCACGCATTGTTTCAGTTTCAGTTAATGGGGCTCTGTGGTGCGTTTCTAACCGGCGATGCGTTTAACTTGTTCGTGTTTTTTGAGGTGCTGCTGATCGCAAGCTACGGGTTGATGATCCACGGTGGCGGCGCGAACCGGCTAAAGGCGGGCGTGCAATATGTGGCCTATAACCTTGTTGGATCGACGCTGTTTTTGTTTGCACTGGCGACGATTTATTCGGTGACTGGCACGCTGAACATGGCCGATCTGGCGGTCAAGGTGGCCGAGCTGCCTGCGGGCGATGCCGCCTTACTGCGCGTAGGCGCGGTGCTGTTGCTGCTGGTCTTTGCTGTCAAAGGTGCGCTGGTGCCGCTGCAATTTTGGTTACCCGCCACCTATAGCTTCGCACCCGGCCCTGTGGCCGCGCTGTTTGCGGTTATGACCAAGGTTGGCGCCTATGCGGTGATCCGCGTGTTTACGCTGATCTTTCCGCCAGAAACTGCGGCCACCGGCACATTGTTTGCCGACATTCTACTGCCTGCCGCGATCATCACGCTGATCGTCGGGGCGATTGGGGTGATCGGGGCCACGGGCATGGCGCGGCTGGTGGCCTTTGCCGCCATCGGGTCGATGGGCACGCTGTTTATCGCGGTGTCACAGTTCACGCCGCAGGCGATGACAGCGGGCCTCTATTACCTCATCCACTCGACCCTCGCCACGGCGGCGCTATTTTTGGTGGTGGATCTGGTCCAAGACAGGCGCGGCAATGACAGCCTGCGTGTGGCTTTGCCGCCTACAGGGCAACATGGGCTGATGACGGCGCTGTTTTTCGGCGGGGCCATTGCGATGGCCGGCATGCCGCCGCTATCGGGGTTCTTGGGCAAGCTGTTGGTGATGGATGCCACGCGCGGCGCGAATATGGCGGTGATCTGGACGGCGATCCTTGTGACGTCACTAGTCACCATCATCGGCTTTTCGCGTGCAGGCTCGCAGGTGTTCTGGAAGGCTTATGCCACGACAACCACCCTGCCAAAGCCCGAAGGCAAACCCGAGCCGCTGGCCTTTGCCGTGGTCATGTCGCTGCTGGCGGCATTGGTTGCGCTGACGGTTATGGCAGGGCCAGTCACCGATTGGCTGGGCGATACAAGCACCGAATTGTTTGACAAAACGGCCTATATCAACGCCGTTTTGAACCCGGTAAAGGAGTAGGTCGATGCTGCGCAAGCTTTTCCCTCACCCTTATTTGACCTTACTGCTGGTAATCACATGGATGTTCTTGGTCAACCAGTTGACGCTGGGATCGCTGGTGTTTGCCCTAATCCTTGGCATCATCATCCCGATCATCACCGCGCCCTATTGGCCCGACCGCCCGATTTTGCGCAACCCTATTGCGATCATCGGGTATGTGCTGATCGTGATGTATGACATTGTGAAATCCAACTTTATCGTGGCCGGTATCGTGCTGTTAAAACCCAACAGCCAGTTGCAACCGGCTTGGGTCACTGTGCCGCTTGATCTGCACTCGCCCGAGGCGATTACCGTTTTGGCAGGCACCATCACAATGACCCCCGGAACCGTCACGGCCGATATGTCGGGCGATGGGCGCGCGTTGTTGGTACACTGCCTGCACGCGCCTAACCCGGATGAAGTGCGCGATGATATCAAAACCCGCTATGAAGCCCGTTTGATGAGGATTTTCGAATGATCCACTATGCCCTGCTGTTCGCCTTTGCCTGCTTTGGCCTTGGGCTTTTGTTCAACCTCTACCGCATTTTCGTGGCGCCCGGTGTGGTTGACCGTGTGCTGGCGCTGGATACGATGGTTATCAACATCATCGCACTGCTGGTGCTGTACGGCATCACCACCCATTCCAGCGTGTATTTTGAGGCAGGGCTGCTGTTTGCCATGACGGGCTTTGTCTCTACCGTCGCCTATTGCAAGTTTATCTTGCGCGGCGACATCATCGAATAAGGGGCCGGATATGGAACTGATCGTAGAAATCATCATCTCGGCCTTGCTGGTTTCAGCCGGTATTTTTGGCCTTATCGGCAGCTTTGGCCTGATCAAACTGCCCGATACCATGACGCGCCTGCATGCACCAACCAAGGCCAGCACCTTGGGCGTAGGGGGCGTGCTGATTGCCTCGATGCTCTATTTCTGGATCATCAAAGGGCAGTTAAGCTGGCATGAGTTTTTGATCACGATGTTTTTGCTGCTGACCGCGCCGATCACTGCCAACTTTATTGCCAAGGCGCATATGCACCGCTTTGCGAACAAGGATGACATGCCTGATACCGGCACCCCGCGCGATTGGGCCACGTTTGAGGATGAAGCCGAGGAAATGCACCCCGTTATGACACGCGTTGCACCGAAGGCGGACGCAAAGCCCCTCGATCACTAAATCTGACCTAATGGTAAAACTTTGGCCCGTCTGACGGTGCGGCACTCTTGCCAGCCAACAGACGGCATGCCACCCTTGCGCAAGCCAATTAGCGGAGGTTCCCTTGCAGCCCGACAGCCAGAACACGCCAAGCGCCATGCAGGCCAAAGCCGACAAAAACCTGCCGCAGCTAACCCATGCCCGCAACCCCGGCATGCCCCTTGATCTGGATTGGGTGGCCTCGGTGCAGGCCAACACCTCCGCCATTGAACGCCGCGCAGCCACCATACCAGGTCGGCGGAGCGTGAAAAAAGAGTATCAGGCGGCGTGGTTGTGCAAGGCGATTTCCTGCATCGATCTGACCACCCTTTCGGGCGATGATACGGCGGGGCGCGTGCTGCGCCTGTGCGCCAAGGCCCGCCAACCCGTGCGGCCCGATCTGCTGGCCGCCTTGGGGATGGAAGGGCTGACCACGGGCGCCGTTTGCGTTTATCACGATATGGTCGAAACGGCCGTGCGTGCGCTTGAAGGCTCGGGGATACCTGTGGCGGCGGTTTCTACCGGCTTTCCGGCGGGCCTGTCGCCTTTGCATCTGCGATTGGCCGAGATTGGCGAGAGTGTTGCCGCCGGTGCCCGCGAAATCGACATCGTTATTTCCCGCCGCCATGTGCTGACGCAAAACTGGCAAGCGCTTTATGACGAGATGCGCGCAATGCGGGCCGCTTGTGGTGACGCGCATGTAAAGGCGATTTTGGCAACTGGAGAGCTGGGCACCCTGCGCAACGTCGCCCGTGCCAGCCTGATTTGCATGATGGCCGGTGCTGATTTCATCAAAACCTCAACCGGTAAAGAGCCGGTGAACGCCACCCTGCCCGTCACCCTGACCATGATCCGCGCGATCCGCGATTATCAGGAACGGACCGGCATCAAGGTCGGCTATAAACCCGCTGGCGGCATTTCCAAGGCCAAGGACGCGCTGGTTTACCTTGCCCTGATGCGCGATGAGCTGGGCCTCCCTTGGGTGCAGCCCGATCTGTTCCGTTTTGGCGCGTCGTCGCTGCTGGGCGACATAGAGCGCCAGTTGGAACACCACGTCACCGGCGCCTATTCCGCCGCCAACCGCCATGCGATGGGATAACACCATGACCGTAAAAGATATTTTTGACTCCATGGCCTATGGCCCCGCCCCCGAATCCGCTGTCGAGGCATTGGCGTGGGTCGCGCAGCACGCGCCCTTTGGCCATTGGATTAACGGGCAATCCAGCCCCGCTGGCGAAGGGTTTTCCACCAATAACCCCGCGACGGGCAAGGCCTTGGCGCAGGTGACCCAAGGCACGGCTGCCGAGATAGACACAGCCGTCGCCGCCGCCCGCAAGGCGCAGCCGAAATGGGCAAAATTGCCGGGACATAAGCGCGCGCAATATCTCTATGCCTTGGCACGCTTGGTGCAGAAACACAGCCGCCTTTTGGCGGTGGTCGAGACGCTGGACAACGGCAAACCGATCCGCGAGTCCCGCGATATCGACATTCCACTGGTCGCGCGGCATTTTTACTACCATGCCGGCTTGGCGCAGCTTTTGGCATCTGAACAGCCGGATATGGAGCCCTTGGGCGTGTGCGGTGCGGTTATCCCGTGGAACTTCCCGCTGCTCATGTTGGCATGGAAGGTGGCGCCCGCGCTGGCCGCTGGCAATACCGTGGTGTTGAAGCCCGCCGAATATACGCCGCTGACCGCCCTTTTATTTGCGCAGATCAGCCGTGAGGCGGGGCTGCCACCGGGCGTTTTGAACGTTGTTACGGGCGATGGGGCAACGGGTGCGGCGCTGGTCGGTCACCCCGATGTCAACAAAATCGCCTTTACCGGCAGCACCGATGTTGGCCGCAAAATTCGCGCAGCGACGGCGGGCACCGGCAAGGCGCTGACGTTAGAGCTGGGCGGTAAATCGCCCTATATCGTATTTGACGATGCCGACCTGGATTCAGCCGTCGAAGGATTGGTCGATGCGATTTGGTTTAACGGCGGGCAGGTGTGCTGCGCCGGATCACGCCTTTTGGTGCAAGAGGGCGTGGCGGAACGCTTTTACACCAAGCTGCGCGCGCGCATGGACGGCCTTCGCATTGGCGACCCGATGGACAAATGCATCGACGTGGGCGCGATTGTAGACCCCGTACAACTGGCCCAAATCACCGCGATGGTCGATGCAAGTGAGGGCGAGAAATATCAGATTGTCTGCCCAGCGGGCTGCTATTACCCGCCGACACTGATCACCGGCCTCGGGTCTGCCAGCCCGTTGATGCAAGAGGAAATCTTTGGGCCTGTGCTGGTATCGATGACCTTTCGCACACCGGTTGAGGCGGTGGATCTGGCCAATAACAGCCGCTACGGGCTGGCGGCGAGCATCTGGACCGAGAATGTGAACCTTGCGCTGGATATTGCGCCCAAGGTCAAAGCAGGCGTGGTTTGGGTGAATGGCAGCAATATGTTTGATGCCGCCGCAGGCTTTGGCGGTGTGCGCGAAAGCGGCTTTGGCCGCGAGGGCGGCTGGGAAGGGTTGCTTGCCTATTTGCGGCCCAAAGGGGCTGCAAAAGCGCTGAAACCGGTTCTGGCTGTGGCCGAACCGACCAATGCCGAGGTTTCCGGCTTGGACCGTACAGCCAAGCTCTATATCGGGGGCAAACAGGCGCGCCCCGATGGCGGGTACTCATCGGCGGTTTGGTCACCCAAAGGCAAGTTGCTGGGGCATGTCGGCCTTGGCAACCGCAAGGATATTCGCAACGCGGTAGAGGCCGCGCATGCGGCAAAAGGCTGGGGCAAGGCCAGCGCCCACCTGCGCGCGCAGATTTTGTATTACATCGCCGAGAACCTGTCGGCACGGGCAGAAGAGTTTGCCGCGCGGCTGAAAGATATGACAGGTAAGTCGGGGACTGCCGAGGTTGAAGCCAGCATCGCGCGGCTGTTCACCTATGCCGCTTGGGCGGATAAGTTTGACGGTGCTGTGAAATCGGTTCCGATGCGCGGGGTTGCCATGGCGATAAATGAGCCTTGCGGCGTGATCGGGGTGATTTGCCCCGATGAGGCGCCTTTGTTGGGGTTGGTCAGCCTAATGGCCCCTGCGATTGCGATGGGAAATACATGCGTTCTGGCCCCGTCGCAGGCCTATCCGCTGGCGGCGACCGACCTGTACCAAGTGTTGGATACGTCTGATTTGCCGCCGGGCGTGGTGAATATTGTGACAGGCGCGCATGGCGATTTGGCCAAGCCATTGGCCAGCCATTTGGATGTAGATGCGGTGTGGTGCTTTGGCGCGGCGGATCTGTCAGGCATGGTAGAGCGCGAGGCGGCTGGGAACCTGAAGCGAACTTGGGTGAATAACGGGCTTGCCACCGATTGGGACGGCGCCGAGGGCCGCGCGTTTTTGCGGGCTGCGACAGAAGTGAAGACGGTTTGGGTGCCTTACGGCGAGTAAGGTTTTCGGCCGCTGGGGGAGGGGCTGTCTGCCCCTCCCCCAGACCCCCACCCCGAGGATATTTTTACCGAACAGAAAGCCGATTAGGGTTTTGGGTGATCGTCGTAATCGGTTTTGAGGATGCGGGCTGCGTCGCCTTGCGGGTCCTCAAACTGCTTGGTTTTCAGGGCCCAGAAGAAAGCTGCGAGGCCAATTCCGCCCAGCAAAAGCGAGACGGGGATGAGGATGGTGAGGATTTCCATTTGGCTACCTTAAGCGCAATGCGTTAAGCGATACAGTAATCGAAGATGCCGACATCGCCAAGGCCGCCATCAGCGGGGTCGCGAGGCCCATGAGCGCAAGTGGCACCGCGATGACGTTATACGCGGCCGAGAGCGCAAAGTTTTCGCGGATGCGACGGGTGGATTGCTTGGCGATACGCAATGCATCGGCCACAGGTGCCATATCTTGGCCCAGCAGCACGATATCGGACGCGGTGCGCGCGGCATCCAGTGCCGAGGCGGGCGAGATAGAGACATAGGCCTGCGCCAATGCTGCCGTATCGTTTAGCCCGTCGCCGATCATCAGCACCTTGCGGCCTTGGTCTTGCATCGCCTGCACATGGGCGCGTTTTTCGGCGGGCAATTTGCCAGAGGACCACTCGCCAATGCCAAGGCGCTTGGCAAGATCGGCAACGGGGGCCTCGGCATCGCCAGAGAGCAAGATGAGGTGCAAACCTGCCTTTTTCATCGCGGCGACGGCGGTTTCGGCACCGGGGCGCAGTTTATCGGCAAAGAGGATCGCAAAGGTTTTGCCTGCAAAAGACAGATATGTTGCTGTTTCGGCAGCTGGGGGGGCGCCCACCCATTCGGCCCGACCCAAGCGGACGGTTTGGCCGTTATACTGCGCCTCAATACCGTAGCCCGGCACCTCTTGCAGGGCAGTGACATCGACGGGCGGGTGCTGTGCCGCGCGTGTCAGCGCGATGGCAAGGGGGTGTGACGAACCGGCGGCAAGGCCTATTGCCACCGCCAGCGCATTTGGCGGAAGCTGGTCAAGGTTGGTGGGCGTGGGTGTTCCCAAGGTCAGCGTGCCGGTTTTATCAAACACGACATAGTCCACCTCGGCCAAACGTTCCAACGCGGTCCCGTCTTTGATCAGCAGGCCTTTGCGAAACAGCTTGCCGCTTGCAGCGGTGACAACGGCGGGCACTGCAAGGCCCAAGGCGCAGGGGCAGGTGATGATCAGCACAGCCGCCGATATGTTGATTGCATAGCGCACATCGCCGCCCGTGGCCCACATCCAATAGCCAAAAGCCCCGAAAGACAACAGATGCACCAGCGGCGAATAGGCGCGCGCTGCACGTTCCGCAAGGCTGGTGTATTTGGTTTTGGTGCTTTCGGCCACGGCGACCAAATCGGCCATGCGGTGCAGGCTGCTGTCGCGCCCTGCGGCCATTACACGGATCATCAGCGGGCCGGTCAGGTTAATCTCACCCGCGGCGACCAACGTGCCCGGCGCGGCCAGCACAGGCAGGCTTTCTCCGGTTAAAAGCGAGCGGTCGACCTCGGACGTGCCCGCGGTAATGACACCATCAACCGGCATCCGGCCACCCGGACGCACGCGGACGATATCGCCAACGGCAAGGGCGGAAATGGCAACGGGTTCTTCCGCGCCGTCCACAATGCGAATGGCGCGGGGCACCTCTAGCGCGGCCAGCTCTTCGGCGGCGGAACGGGCCACGGCGCGGGTGCGGTGGTCAAGGTAACGGCCTGCGAGCAGAAAAAACGTCAACATCACGGCGGCATCAAAATAGGCATGATGGCCGGAATAAAAGGTTTCAAACAGGCTGATAGAAGACGCCAGAATGATCGCCAAGGAAATCGGCACATCCATGCCAAGCCGCCCGACACGCAGGCTGGCCCAAGCCGATTTGAAAAACGGCTGGCCCGCAAAAACCACTGTAGGCAGGGCAATCGCTGCCGAAATCCAGTGGAACATATCGCGGGTCGCATCACCTGCGCCCGACCAGACGGCGACCGACAGCAGCATGACGTTCATCATCGCAAAACCGGCAACGCCAAGGCGCATCAGCAACTCTCGGCCCTGACGATCCGTTTCGGTAGAGGACAACAGGCCTGGGTCAAGCTCGTGTGCTTCATAACCAAGGCTAGCCAAGATGGGGATCAGGCTTTCGGCGGTAATCTCGGGGCTGGCATCGACGCTGACCCGCCGCTGGGTCAGATTTACGCGGGCGGATTGGACGCCCGGCACCGCTTGCAAGCCATTTTCGACCGTAGACATACAGGCCGCGCAATGGGCGGTGGGCAAAGACAGCATCAGCCGCGCGTGGCTGGGGCGGCTGAGTTCGGCCATGCGCTCTGCCGAAGGCGCGATCGCGCAGGCAGGGCAAGCCGAGGGGCTGACATGGCCCAAATCGTGGCCTGCATCATAGCGGACCTCAAATTCTTCGGCCAGCGCCATGGGTTAGTTCCTTACGGTCAGGTTAATGCGCTGGCGAAAGGCGGTGCCATCGGGGGCAACCGCCTCGACCTGCATCATCCATTTGCCCATTGGCAGTTCAACCTGTGCCACGAACACACCCGATTCGCGCACAAAATCGGGGCGAACGTCTTGGCGGGCCTCGGTCGTGCGCCCAACCAGCACCGAAAGGCTGGACACCTCGGCGGGGTAACCTGCCTTATCGGTAAAGGCCAAGCGCAGCTCTTTGGCGGTCGCGTCATATTCGGGGGTCAAAGTCCAACCCAGTGCCAGTTGGGCACTGCGCTCGACGTCAAAGGTTTGGCTGGCAACGTAGGAGTTGCTCACCTCTAGGCCCGGAAAGGTGGTGATGGCTTTATAGGCCATCAAAATATTCACCCCAATTATCACCGAAAACGCTGCAACCGTGAACCCAAGGACCTTGCGGCCTGTGATCCGAAATTCTGAAGTTTCAGCCACTTTATTCGCCTTTTCCGTTAAAGATTGTGTCGTGATAGGTACGGTTAGAGGACCCTTCCTGTTCGACCCACAAGCGCAGATCGGTTCTATCCGCTTTGGCTGCAGGCGAATTTGGCGCGGCTATCACATAGACCCGCTGGGTTTGTTGTTCATTCGCCTTGACCGTCACCGTCAAATCATTCGTGCCCTCTAGCGAAATCTGTAACGCTTTGTCCGAGGTAAGCGAGAGGTAGAACGTCGCATCCTGCCCCTGTTTGTTCAGCAAGCGAACATCGTAAGTGTTGCGAATGGCACCGTCTGACAGTGTTACAAAGGTCGGATTGCGCACAGGGGTTACGTTCATATCAATATCAGACCGCAAGAACAGCGCAACAACAAGCCCGATGCCAACCGCCGACCACAGCGTAGAATACATAATGGTACGCGGGCGCAGGACATGTTTCCAAACCGACTTTGGCTCTTTGCCACCTTGTTCGGCAACTTCGTCCGTCAGGGCCATATAGCCGATCAGGTCACGTGGTTTGCCGATACGGTCCATCACATCATTGCAGGCATCAATGCACAGACCGCAGGTGATGCAGGCCATTTGCTGGCCGTTGCGAATATCAATCCCCATCGGGCACACGTTGACGCAGGCCATGCAATCGATGCAGTCGCCTTGGCCAGCAGCCACTTCACCTTTTTGCAGCTTGCCGCGCGGTTCACCCCGCCAGTGGCGATAGTTGATGGTCAGCGTGTCTTCGTCGATCATCGCCGCCTGAATGCGGGGCCATGGGCAGGCATAGATACAAATCTGCTCGCGGAAAAAGCCACCGAAAAAGAAGGTCGTCGCCGTCAGAACAAGGATCGTCAGATAGGCAACAGGGTGCGCTTGGCCGGTCACAAGGTTCACGGCCAAGGTTGGCGCATCGGTAAAGTAGAACACCCAAGCCCCGCCGGTCGCGATGGCGATCAGCAGCCATGCAGACCATTTGGTGGCCGTTTTACGAACCTTTTCGGCATTCCACTTGCTACGATGCAGGCGCAGCCGCGCGTTTCGGTCGCCCTCGACCCATCGTTCGACCAGAATGAACAGGTCAGTCCAGACCGTTTGTGGGCAAGCATAACCGCACCACACCCGACCCGCAGCCGAGGTGAACAGAAACAGGCCCAAACCGGCCATAATCAGCAAGCCCGCGACGAAATAAAACTCATGCGGCCAAATCTCGATCATAAAGAAAAAGAATCGGCGGTTGGCCATATCGATCAGCACAGCCTGATCGGGCAAGCTTGGCCCGCGGTCCCAGCGGATCCATGGCGTGATGTAGTAAATACCCAATGTAAAGGCCATCAAGAACCACTTAAGGTTGCGAAACGCCCCTTGTACCCGCCTTGGAAAGATCGGTTCACGCTTTGCGTAAAGGCTCTGTGGTTCGATTTCTTCGCTGCTCACGGCATGTCTCCGGCATCATTTCAGGCTCGGGTATCACGCATCGGTAAAAACAATGCTTTGACCTGCATCAATATGACATCACAGATGCGAGTTTGCACCCTTACTTTTCTGCGACATCTGCGCACGGCCGCGACGGAAAGGCACTAAGTGGCGGCAAGCTGATCCACATCAACCATGAGGTCAGGCCAACAGTTCAGCAATCCGCCCCCTTAACGGCGGCAAGACATCCGCCTCAAACCACGGATTTTGTCGCAGCCAAGGGGTGTTGCGGGGGCTGGGGTGGGGCAAAACCTGCATTGGCCCTGCATGTCGCGCCAATTCGGCCAAACTGCGCGACGTGGCATCAGGCAAATGCCAAGCAACGGCATAACGGCCAATCACCAAAACCTGTTCAATCGAGGGCATAGCTGCCAGCAAACGCTGGCGCCATTGCGGCGCACATTCAACACGCGGCGGCAGATCGCCCGAAGAGCCGTTCCCCGGAAAGCAAAACCCCATCGGCACAATCGCCACGCGGGTTGCATCATAAAACTGCGCGCGGCTTAGGCCTAGCCAATCGCGCAACCTATTGCCCGAGGCATCGTCAAAGGGCACGCCTTTTTCATGTGTCACCCGCCCCGGGGCCTGCCCTGCAATCAAAATCCGTGCCTTAGCGCTGGCCTGCACCAAAGCGCGCGGCCCCAAGGGCAGCCCTGTGCAAATCTGGCAGGCCCGCACCTCGGCCAATAGCTGTTCCATAGCGCCCCCCCCCCCGCATCATCAAAACGCAAAAGGCCCCCCAGTGTAAACCGGGAGGCCTTTCAAATCATAGAGGGCGTTGATTACTCGCCGCCGCCCAAACCATGGACATAAACCGCAACTGCGCGAATGTCGGCTTCTGACAAACGGGTGTTCCAGTTTGGCATCGCACCGGCACGCGAATATGTGACTGTCTCCGTTAGGTTAGCCACGTCGCCACCATAGAGCCAAATCGCGTCGGTCAGGTTTGGGGCACCCAAATCACGGTTGCCCTTGCCGTCGTCACCATGGCAGGCCGCACAGTTTTCCGCAAACACGGTGGCACCGGCTGCAGCCAAGGTTGCGTCATGCTCTTGGCCCGAGATGGCCCGTACATGCTGCACAACTTCTTCGATCTGCGGCTTTTCCAACAGCTCATCTACGCCAAACTTTGGCATCTCCGAAAGGCGCGCGTCTTCATCTGTTGTGTTGCGGATACCGTGGGTGATCGTCGTGTGGATCGCCTCAATATCGCCGCCCCACAGCCAGTCATCATCCAGCAAGTTAGGATAACCCTTGGCGCCCGCAGCACCCGAACCGTGGCACTGCGCACACCATGTGCGGAAGACGGCAGCACCGGCATTGTTGGCAAAACCAGACAGGTCTGGATCAGCCGAAATCGCCGTCAGGTCTGCGGCCTCCAGTTTGGCGCGTATCGGTGCGTTGCGGTCCGAGAACTCTTGAATCTCGGCCGCTACATCGGCTCGGGTCGACGACCCGAGCAAGCCCGGCGTTGCGCGGGTAAGCATCGGCCAAGCCGGGTACATAACCGAATAGCCCAATGCAAAAGCGATACACACATAGAATGTCCACAACCACCAGCGCGGCATTGGGTTGTCGAATTCTTCGATCCCATCCCAGCTATGGCCAGTTGTGTTCGGGTCACCGTCTTGGTGGGTTTTGGATTTTTTACTCATGTCCGCGCCTCCTTGGAACGGTCCACCATTTCAGTGGCGGGTTTGTCATCATGGAGAAAGATGGATGCTGCGATTTCGTCGTGCACCTTGCGGCTGCCGGGGCGAAACGCCCAGACAATCACCGCAGTAAATACCGCCGTCAGAAAAATCAGCATCCAGCTATCCGCGAATTCACGCAGTAGGCTATAGGTATCCATATCCCGGCCCCCTTAGCGGCTTGCGTCAGGCTGGAAGGTCGAGAAATCAACCATCGTGCCCAACACTTGCAAGTAAGCGATCAATGCATCCATTTCGCTTATCTCCGGCTTGCCGTCAAAATTGCGCACGGCTACCTTTGTATACCGCTCTTCCAAGCCGTCAAAATCGCCATCCGGATTGGTCTGCGCTTTGAAATCTGCGACTGCATTTTCCAGCATTTCATCGGTGTAAGGCACACCAACGATACGGTGCACTTTCATCGTATCACCGATGTATTCACCGTCGATCATCCGGTTCAGCAAGAAGCCATATTTCGGCATCACAGATTCCGGCACAACCGATTGCGGATTGGTCAGGTGGTCCACATGCCAAGCATCGGAATACCGTTCCCCCACGCGAGCAAGGTCTGGCCCGGTGCGTTTGGACCCCCATTGGAACGGATGGTCATACATCGATTCCGCAGCAAGGCTGTAGTGGCCATAGCGCTCAACCTCATCCCGCATTGGGCGGATCATCTGGCTGTGGCACACATAGCAGCCTTCACGGACGTAAATATCACGGCCCGTCAGTTCCAGTGGGGTGTAGGGGCGAACCCCTTCCACCTTTTCAATCGTGTTCTCAAGATAGAACAGCGGTACGATCTGCACCAAACCACCGATGGTTACTACCAAGAAAGACAGTACCAGCAGCAAAGAGGCGTTGGTCTCGATGACCTTATGTTTGTCAAGAATTCCCATTTTCGCCTCCGGTTATTCAGCAGGAACGAGCGCGTTGTCACTTGCCTTTTCAGGCTGTGCTTTCACGGTCATTACCAAGTTGTAGCACATGATTATCGCGCCAGTCAGGAACAGCGTTCCACCCAAGCCACGCACAACCAGCATCGGGAACTTTGCAGACACTGTGTCGGCGAATGCGTTCACGAGGAAGCCGTTTGCGTCTACTTCGCGCCACATCAGGCCTTCCATGATGCCGGTTACCCACATCGAGGACGCGTAAAGAACGATCCCGATGGTGGCGAGCCAGAAGTGCCAGCTGACCAGTTTCAGGCTGTAAAGGCCCGAACGATTCCACAGTTTTGGCGTCAGGAAGTACAGCGCACCAAAGGTGATCATGCCATTCCAGCCAAGCGCGCCAGAGTGAACGTGACCAATGGTCCAGTCGGTGTAGTGCGACAGGCTGTTCACAGCTTTGATCGACATCATCGGCCCTTCAAAGGTCGACATCCCGTAAAAGCCGATCGACACAACCATCATCCGGATGATCGGATCGGTGCGCAGCTTGTCCCATGCGCCCGATAGCGTCATCAGACCGTTGATCATACCACCCCAGCTTGGCATCCACAGCATGATCGAAAAGACCATCCCAAGGGTCGAGGCCCAGTCAGGCAGCGCGGTATAGTGCAAGTGGTGCGGACCGGCCCAGATATACAGAAAGATCAGCGCCCAAAAGTGGATGATCGACAGTTTGTACGAAAACACAGGGCGTTCTGCCTGTTTTGGCACAAAGTAGTACATCATCCCAAGGAAACCGGCCGTCAGGAAGAAGCCAACCGCATTGTGGCCATACCACCACTGCACCATGGCATCTTGCACGCCCGAGAAGACCTGAACCGACTTAGAGCCGAACAGCGACACCGGGATCGACAGGTTGTTGAACACATGCAGCATCGCCACAGTGATGATGAACGACAGGTAGAACCAGTTGGCCACATAGATATGCGGTTCACGGCGCTTAACCAACGTGCCGACAAAGACTGCCAGATAGGCCAGCCAAACAACAGTCAGCCACCAGTCAGTCAGCCACTCCGGCTCGGCGTATTCTTTGGATTGGGTTGCACCCAGCAGATAGCCGGTTGCCGCCAGTACGATCACCAACTGATAGCCCCAGAACACGAACCAAGCCAAGTTACCGCCCCAAAGCCGTGCTGCACTTGTGCGCTGCACAACGTAAAAAGAGCTAGCGATCAGCGCGTTACCGCCAAAAGCGAAAATAACAGCTGACGTGTGCAACGGCCGCAAACGGCCAAAGTTGGCATAGCCCTGCGCCCATTCAAAGTTCAGAACAGGAAAGGCCAATTGGAAGGCGATGATTACCCCAACCAAAAAGCCCACAACGCCCCAAGCCGCTGTTGCAATCACGCCTGCGCGCACAACACCGTCCATATATTCTTTTTCTGATGCAACAACCTTCGGCTCGCCTGCTTGGCGAACTGTCCACAAGAACAGCCCCCCTGCAACAAGCATGATCGTCAGCATGTTGACCAGATAGGCCGGATCGCGCGCGTAATTGGCTGCAATCGCGGCTAACACCGCGATCAGGCCAAGCGCGATCAGTTTAACGTAATCCCACATTTTGCGTCCCTTCGTCTTCGCCTAGTCCGAACAGAATTCGCCCAGGCATTTTTTATCATTCTGCTTTTGACCAGTTCGGCGGATAACCGCCTTGATCCATATCAACCAATTGTGAACTTAACCTTGACCACGATCAAAGCACAATCATTCGCCGAGCGTTACCGTGTCTTATTGTCACAATAGGAGGCTTCGAGAATGGCTTACAAATCTTTTCTGACCATTTGTGCAGATCCGGCGCGCGCGCCACAAACTTTTGCAACAGCGGCTTCGCTTGCAATTGCACAAGACGGGCACCTAGATGCCTTGTGCCTTGGCATTGACCGGGCACAGCTTGGCTACTCCTATGTCGGCGCAAGCGCAATTGTTATGCAAGCGGCCCAAGATAACGCAACTGATGACGCCAAAGCGGTTGAGGCCGCCATTCGTGGCGCAGCCGCAGCGGCAGGGCCATCGTTGCGCTGGTCATCCGAAAGCGCCCTTGCGATGATCGGCGGCTTGGCCGATCTGATAGCCTTGCGGTCACGCTTTGCTGATTTGGTCGTTTTGGCCAAGCCTTACGGCGAAAAACATGGCGAAGAGGAAGAGGCCATTGTCGAATCGGCGATGTTTGAAGGCCAAGCGCCCGTTTTGGTGCTGCCCGATGCGCCGCTAGATGCCACAAACATTGGCAAACGCATCGTCATCGCGTGGAATCAAAGCCGTGAGGCCATGAATGCTATTCGCCATGCAATGCCGTTTTTGAAACATGCCAGCCAAGTCTGGATCACCATTATCGACCCGCCGCAACACGGTGCAGAACGGTCTGATCCCGGTGGCGCGTTGTGCCAGATGTTGGTGCGCCACGGCGTCAAGGCCGAGGTGACTGTGCTGGCCCGCACGATGCCGAAAATCTCGGATGTGTTGGCCCGCCATTGTCGCGATGTTGATGCCGATATGCTGGTGATGGGTGCCTACAGCCATTCGCGGTTCCGCGAGGCGATTTTGGGCGGTGCGACACGCAACACGCTGGAAGCCGCCGAAATTCCGGTCTTTATGGCGCATTAAAGCCGGCCTGAATGGGCGCATTGGGCAGGGGTCACTCCCTGCCCTTTTTCATTGCCTCAGGCCGCAGTATCCTTGCTGAAAATCACCTCTGGCGCATTTGGTGACACCACTTATGATGCAGGCTGGCCCAAAAAAGGCGGCCAAGACCCTATGCCAAAGGACCGCTGCAAATGCCGATATACTTGATTCGCCACGGCCAGTCTGAATTTAACGCCGTCCATAGCGATGGCGGACCTGATCCGATGATCTTTGACGCACCGCTTACCGATCTTGGCCGCGCGCAGGCTGCCGAGGCCCGAAAGCAGGCGCAAGCCCTTGGTATTCAACAGGTTATCTGCACACCGCTGACCCGCGCCATTCAAACAGCCAAGATTATCTTTGACGGCATCGCCCCGATTACCGTTTCCACTGGCCCCGTCGAGCACCTATCGCACAGCTGCGATATGGGCAGCAGCCCTGCCGCCCTGCGCACGGCCTTTCCAGAGCTGGATTTCGACCATCTCCCCGACGTGTGGTGGCACCAAGGCCCGCTAAACCCGAATGGCGTGCCGGAAGAGCCGGAAGACATCTTTCACGCCCGCATTGCCCGTTTTCGGGACAGCCTTGCCAACCATCAGCCGCGCCCGCTGGCGATTGTCGGCCATTGCAACACGTTCCGCTCGCTTGCGGGGTTTAATATGAAAAACTGTGAAATTCGACGGTATCTTTAGGGGCTAGGCCAGTTTCAGCACAACAATACCAGCCACGATCAACCCTATACCGCCGATCCGCAGCGCATTGACCGGCTCACCCAGCATCACCACGGCCAGAATGGCCGTGCCAACCGTGCCAATGCCAACCCAAACGGCATAGGCCGTGCCCACCGGCAGCGTTTTCATCGCATGACTAAGCAGCCAAAAGCTGGCAATCGCGCCCAAAATGGTCACTACCGATGGCGTCAGCTTGGTGAACCCATGCGAATATTTCAGGCCCAGCGCCCAGACTACTTCAAGCAGCCCAGCCACGACCAACGCAGGCCAAGCCCCCATTTCAGGCCGCCAAGCCTTTGGAGCCCATGTTGATGAACTTTTGCCGGCGGTCTTTGATCAAGGCATCCGGCTTTTTGCCCGCAAGCTCTGCCAGCATCGTCTCAATCGCTTTGCCGACGGCGGCAATGGTTTCACGCTTGCCACGTTGCGCGCCGCCCAAAGGTTCTGTCACAATCCGGTCAATCACACCCAGCTTTTGCAAGTCTTGCGCCGTCAGGCGCAATGCCTCGGCGGCTTCGCGCATCTTGTCGGAATCTTTCCACAAAATACTGGCGCAGCCTTCGGGTGAAATCACCGAATAGACCGAATGTTCCAGCATCGCGATACGGTTTGCCGTCGCAAAGGCCACAGCCCCGCCTGACCCGCCTTCGCCAATAATTACCGAAACCAAAGGCACACCGACCGTCAAGCATTTCTGAGTAGACCGCGCAATCGCCTCGGACTGGCCGCGCTCTTCGGCACCTTTGCCCGGATAGGCGCCGGGGGTGTCGACCAGCGTAATCACTGGCAAGCCAAAGCGGTGGGCCATATCCAGCAGGCGCACAGCCTTGCGATAGCCCTCGGGACGGGCCATGCCAAAGTTCCGCTCAATCCGCGACTTGGTGTCATTGCCCTTTTCGTGGCCGATCACCATCACCGGCATATCGCTGAACCGCGCAAGCCCACCCATAACGGCGTGATCGTCGGCAAAGTTCCGGTCACCGGCCAGCGGCGTATATTCGGTAAACAGCGCGTCGATATAATCTTTGCAATGCGGGCGGTCAGGGTGACGTGCGACAAGGCATTTCTGCCAAGGCGACAAACCCTTATATAAATCGCGCAGCATGGTGGCGGCTTTGGCATCGAGTGCCGCCGCTTCCTTTTCAACGTCCATCTCTTTGCTGCCCCGCCCCATGGCGCGCAACTCTTCGGCCTTGCCTTCAATCGCCGACAACGGCTTTTCAAACTCGAGATAGTTCATCTGGCTCTCCGCTTCCGCATTTCTATGCTATATGCCGCTTGGACAGGCCAAATGCAACTGAACACGCTAGGGGCTGTCAAAAGGCCGCCGAATAAACTGCACAAAACCCTGTGCCCGCTGCAAAACTGTGCCAAACTGGTGCAAAGCAAACGTAAGACTCATAAGGACGCGACACCATGTTCCCCATTACCGTGAAAAAACTCCGGTCTCGTAGCCTTATTGGCTTGCCGCATGCAGGGGCCTATCAGCAGATGTCTGAAACCTATGCCAAGCTGTTCGATGAGCTCGAAGCACATGGCCTTAGCGATAAAACACGCCAGATGGTTGCAATCTTTTATGATGATCCGGCAAAAACCGATGCGGCAGCGTTGCGTTCGTTTGCGGCGGTCACTGCGCCAAAAACGGTTGCCTGTGCCGCGCCGTTGCAACGCATTAATTTGCCCACAGGACGCCACGCCGTTTTGCGCTTTACCGGCGATTACGCGGGCTTGCCGGCGGCTTACGCCTATCTTTATGGCGCATGGCTTGCACAATCGGGCGAGCAGCCCTCGGGCCAACCCAGCTATGAGGTATACATCACCTCGCCGCGCAGCCACCCGCCCGAAGAATGGGTGACCGAGATCTGTCTACCGCTAAAATAGCCCCGTTTTAAGAGCTGCGATGCGTTGGACTGCACTTTAGGGGGCAATGCCCCCGCATTTTCTGTACCCGCTTGGGGAATTTCATCCCGTCGCAATCTGTGCTTTTTGCAGCGACATTCTGAATAAAGGCGAACACCATGCCCCCCACGTCTTGGTCACTTGTGTCTTGGCTCCGTGCGCTTTTCCCCAAGCGTACCCCTGCTACGCCCAACGCAGGAACCGCCCCGCCCGGCACACCAGACGCGGGTGCCGAGACTGTCGACAATGACGTCCGCATGCATATCGCAGCCCATGATCCCGCCTTCCCCGCCAAGCGCGAAGCCGCCGTGGACGCCATTGTTGCGGCGATTGATACTGTGGCGCAGGCGCACGGCTTTACCAAAAAGGCCAAATCCTGGGCCAAAACCGGTGATCTGGGCACAGTTTCCATTCACCTGCAACGCAGCCGCTATGGGTTTGACTGCCATATCAACCTTGGCTTTCAACCTCTAACAGACGACCCGCTTGGCCCATGGGCCGAGGATAGTTTCGTCCCGCTTGAAGCGTTTTTTCCGGAGGGTGAGGATACTATGGTAAGGCCAGCAACGCTTACCTATCTGGATGTGCATGAAGACGGTACAAATCTTGCAGACACAATGCACATTCTGTCCGAGCGGGCCTTGCCGTGGCTTTTGGCGCATTTAACGGACCCGAACGCCCATAACCGGCCGAAACAGACCCTTTAGCCCAGTTTGCGCTAAATCCAGCTTATGGCCAAAAACCCCACCGCAGCGAGATCAACTGGCTTGCCACCCCAAAAGGTGAACAGCAATAAAACGGTTAGTGCCAGTAATAAACACAGCAATCCAACAGGTTGCCGCTTTCGGTCTTTGGGAATTTCAAGCCATTTGTCCATAATAAGGCTTTTACATGGCATTCGTCAAAAATACCGCAACTTATTGCCTTAAAATTGCCTCAAAGCGGCAACACGCCGTTTCCCCAGTGGAAACAACCGCATCTGAACGATAGCCCAAACGCGCCCCATGATGATTGGCCCATGGAAACCGAGGCTTACCCGCTGTCCGAAGATATGGCCGCTTTTTGGTGTGACGACCCGAAGCATCATAGGTCGCGCGCCCAAACAATGCGCTTTGCTGCTTCGATCCGGTCTTTCCAATTCGACGACTTAATCGTACGACCCTTTCCCAACAGCCCTGCATCATGTAGGTGGAATTTGAATAGAATTCGGGCGAAACAGGGCCACTCCTGTTTCACGCCCACCCTCTCGCGCGATAATGAAGGAGCCTGCCATGAAATTCACCCTGTCCTGGCTCAAGGATCACCTTGAAACCACAGCCTCGCTGGATGACATCCTGTTTGCCCTTACCGATTTGGGGCATGAGGTGGAGGGCGTTGAAAACCCCGCCGACACGCTGGGCGCGTTCCGCATTTGCCGCGTGATCGAGGCCGTTCAGCACCCGAACGCCGACCGCTTGCGCCTGTGCCGCGTTGAAACCTATCCGAACGGCCCCGGCACGCCCTCCGAAGAAGTCCAGGTTGTCTGTGGCGCGCCGAATGCACGTACCGGCCTTATCGGCGTGTTTGCCCCCGTTGGCACCCATGTTCCGGGCACTGGCGTCGACCTGAAACCCGGCAATATTCGCGGCGTGGACAGCAACGGGATGCTGTGTTCCGAACGCGAACTGATGCTGTCGGACGACCATGACGGCATCATTGACCTGCCCCAAGATGCGCCTTTGGGCCAGCGTTTCATTGACTACCGTGGCCTGAACGACCCGATGATTTATGTGAAAATCACCCCTAACCGCCCCGATGGTCTTGGCGTGCGCGGGTTGGCGCGTGATTTGGCCGCGCGTGGCCTTGGCAAGCTGAAAACCCTTGATATTGCCGAGATTAAGGGCGACTTCCCTTGCCCGATCACAGTGAAAATCGCTGACGATTTGAAAACCAAAGCCGCCCCGCATTTCACGGGCCGTCTGATTCGCGGCGTTAAAAACGGTCCTTCGCCGAAATGGATGCAGGCCCGTCTGCGTGCCATTGGCCTGCGCCCGATTTCTGCACTGGTGGATATCACCAACTATTTCACCATGGGCCTTAACCGCCCACTGCATGTGTTTGACGCAGCCAAAGTTGTTGGCACGCTGAACATTCGCGCGGCGCAGGACGGCGAGTCGTTGCTGGCGTTGGACGGCAAAACCTATGCCTTGCGGGCGGGCCAAATGGTCATCGCAGATGATAACGGTCCGGAATCGCTGGCTGGCATTATGGGTGGCGAGGCCTCGGGCGTGACCGAGGAGACGACCGATGTGTTCCTTGAATCCGCCTATTGGGACCCGATCACCATTGCCGCCACCGGCCGTGCGCTGAAAATCAATTCCGATGCCCGTTACCGGTTTGAACGCGGCGTAGACCCTGCCTTCACCTTGCCCGGCCTGCATGCCGCCACTCAGATGATCCTTGATCTTTGCGGGGGTGAGGCATCAAACGTTGTCACCGATGGCGCGGCGATTGACACCACACGCCAGTATAAGTTTGACGCGGGCCGTGTGGGTTCGCTCGTCGGTATGGATATCCCCGAATCGCAGCAACGCCAAACGCTGACGGCTTTGGGCTTCACCCTCAGCGGGAATATAGTCACCCCACCCTCGTGGCGCCCTGATGTGCAGGGCGAGGCTGATCTGGTCGAAGAGATCGCCCGCATTGCATCGCTGTCCAAGCTGAAGGGCATACCATTGCCGCGCAGCCAGCCAGGTATTCCTGCGCCTATCCTGACGGCGTCACAGCTGCGCGAACGCAGCGCGCGGCGCACGCTGGCGGCACTGGGCTATAATGAATGCGTCACGTACAGCTTTATTGACCAAACCTCGGCTACCCTATTTGGGGGCGGCACAGATGCGGTGCGCGTTGATAACCCGATTTCATCGGAAATGTCGCACTTGCGCCCCGATCTGCTGCCCGGCCTGCTCCGCGCTGCGGCCCGCAATCAGGCGCGCGGTTTTATGGATCTGTCGCTGGCCGAGGTTGGCCCAGCATTTTCGGGCGGCGAGCCGGGCGAACAGCATACCCAAGCGGCGGGTATTATTGTCGGCCATGTCGCCCCGCGTGACCCATACGGCTCGCGCCGTCCAGCCGATATCTATGATGCCAAGGCCGATGCCGAGGCAGTTCTGGCCGCCCTTGGTGCCCCTGCCCGCGCGCAGATCAATCGCAAGGTCCCTGCATGGTTCCATCCGGGCCGTGCGGGCACCATCGCTTTGGGGCCGAATACGCTGGCCACTTATGGCGAGATTCACCCCAAGATCGTGGCCGAGATGGACCTGAAAGGCCCCGTCATGGGCTTTACCGTTTACCCCGCCAACGTGCCGCAGCCCAAGACTAAAACCACCCTGCGCGCAGCTTTGCCGATCAGCAACCTGCAAGCGGTTGAACGCGATTTCGCCTTTGTGGTGGATGCAGGGGTAGAGGCGCTGACAGCCGTTAACGCAGCAACGGGCGCTGATAAAGTGCTAATCGAATCGGTGCGCCTGTTTGACCAGTTCACTGGCGAAAAAGCTGCGGCACAGATGGGTGAAGGCAAAAAGTCGATCGCGCTGACCGTGCGTTTGCAGCCGACAACGGCAACACTAACCGACAAAGAGATTGAAGCCGTGTGCGCCAAGATCGTTGAGAAGGTGAGCAAGGCAACTGGCGGTACTTTGCGCGGGTAACACAACAGCCTAAGGATCGCTTATTAAGTTTAAACGGGGTGGCAATCAATGCCACCCCGTTCGCATATCAGGCCTATTTTTCGGCCTTATCTATGTCAACCGCCTCATCCGTCACGATTTCGGCGTCTTCCGGGCCGTCTTTTGCCCCGTCTGCCACGTCGAGAACCGGCTGCTCTGGCTTGCCAATAATCAGTGGCAGCAGCTCGGTGCCCGTGGCGCTTGGCCCTGTGACATCGGCAGGCTCACGCCATGACAGGGTATCAAAACCGGCACAGTTATCGCAGACAGGCACCCAAGCCGAATGGATCGCTTGGCATTTGTCACAGCACCATTGCGGGCCGCGCGGGGCCGTTAGCGCACGGGCCAGCCAGCCGCGAATAACCGCATCATCTGCGCCTTCGCCACGCTCAACGGCCGCCATAATCGCCAAAGTCCGCGCGTTGGGGTGGCTGGTTGCCAAGTCACCCAAGGCGCGGCGGGCCGCAGGGAAATCCTCGGCCGTCAGGCTAAGTTCGGCCAAGAGCAGACGGGTTTCCATGTTTTCGGGGTTCTGCTTGGTCAACACGCTGAACCGTTTCAGCCGCGCGGTGCTGCTCTCATCCGGTGCGATTTCGGCAAAAGCTGCGGCCAAATCGGGATGCGGCAACACTGACCACGCCTTTTTCAGCACCTTGGTCGCGTTGCGGGCATCGCCCTTGGCGATATAGCTGCGGGCGGCCATTGCGGCGGCGGGGATCAGATCGGGCGACAGACGGTTCGCCTCAATCGCGGCCTCGCGCTGCTCGATGCTGGCATTTTCATCCAGCACACCGCTTGCCTCTTGCAAGGCCAAAACCGCATCACGGCGGCGGAACACATCGCGCGGCAAAGCGCCCGCTTTCAGCTTGGCGCCCAGCGTGACGCGCGCGCCCTTCCAATCGCCTTGGCCGGTTTGCAGGTTCAGCAGAGTCTCCTGCGTTTCCTGATGCTTGGGTTTCAGCGCAAATGCCTTTTCGGCCAGCTTTAGCGCCGTTGCGGTATCGCCCTCGGCAATCTTTTGGCGCATCAACCCGCGCACCCCGACAAAGCGGGTTTTATTGTCATCCAGCAGCATCTTATACGCCTCAGACGCGCGCTTGGTATCGCCTGTCATTTCAGACGCTTGGGCGATTAGCAGGGTCGTCAGCTCTGGCTTGTCCAACAGCTTATCAGCCTTGGCCGCACGCGCTAGCGCGACGCGCCCTTCGCCCGAGGCCAGCGCCATAAGGCCGTCCGACAGCGCCTGATAGCCTTTGCGTTCGCGGTTGCGGTCGAAATAGCGCGAAATGGCGGTTTCATCGCCATTCAAAAAGCGCAGAACCGCGACCAACAAGCCAACCAGCTTTAGCAAAATCCACAAGGCGGCCAGCAAAACCAACAGCGCAATTGCGGCCTGCAACGGCCCAAGCGTGAATTCCATGCCAAGTAAGGCGATCTGAATACCGCCGCCGGTATCCATCAGCACACCCGCGCCATAGGCGAGGCCAGCAACCGCGCCGACAAACAGCAAAACTTTGATGAGCGACCAAATCATATCAATACGTTACCTTTCGCTCAACGCTGTCGCCAATTCGACAGTCGCTGCTTGTGCGTCAAAACGCAGTTTAGCCTGTGCTACCCAAGCGGCAAGCGCGGCTTGCGCAGCCTCGGGCAGAGTGGCAATTTCTGTCAGGGCGGTTTGAATGTCGCCCTTCGCCACAGCCGCATTCGCGCGGGATAAGATGGCGTCGGCGTCACTGCCTTCTTGTGGGGTCAGCGACCGCGCACCGGTTTGGGCCTTTAGGAAAGACCCGACACGATCCGTCCAAGTGCTGCCCATATTGTTGCGCAGGCTCGTTTCCAATGCAGCACGGGCGGGTTCGTCAAAGCTGGCCATAAGGGCTGCAACGGTCGGCACGCCATTTTCGGCATTCTCCGAAAGGGCCGCAGGAATGGCCAGACCGGCGTTTGTCAACTCGGTCAACGGTTCAGCAAATGGCGCGCCGTTTTGCATCGCGGCCTCAACATTGGTGAGCGCGGCTTTCAGCAACACCGATTGCGCCTTGGCAGCGGCATCGGCGCGCACGGCTTCGGCCTCGGCCACCAGCTTTTCGGCTGCGGCTTTTTGGTCGGCAAGGCCACTGCGAAGCGTGTCAATTTCGGTGGTCAAGTTGGAAAGTATCGCAGGATCAACAGCCCCACCCGCCGCCGGGCGTGTTTCCAGCGCGGCCAGACGGTCCTGTAAGTCGGTCAGATCGGCACTTGGCGCGGCCTCTGTCGGGGCGGAGGCGGCAGCTTGGGCAGCCTCTAGCGCAGATGAGGCGGTTGCGCGAACAGCGCTCAGCTCCTCCAGAACGGCCTGATTGCCATCCTTGGGCAAGGCTTGCAATTCAGCGCGCAGGGCTTTGATGTCTTCTGCCTGCTGGGCCAATTGGGTTTGCAATGGCGAGACGCCGGGCATCACTTGGGCAAGGCCAAAGCCAAGCCCTGCGGCGATAACCCCACCCAAGACCAGCGGCACAAAGCCGGGACCGGATTTCACGACCGGAGGCGCAGTCGCAGCGGCTTCATGCCGAGGCATTTCAGTTTGGGGTTCATATTTCTGAGGCTCAGGCTTTTCTTCAAGCTCTGCGGCTTCAGGCTCGGCCTTCGGCTCTTCTAAAACGGCGGCCTCATTTGGGCCATGTTCAGCCGCATCGATCGAAAAGGGGCTTGGTTGGGCGTCTGGTGCCTGTTCAGTAGCGGCGTCTTCGATTTCGGCCTTTACGGTTTCGGCCTCTGCCGCCTGAGCCTGTTCGATTGGGGTTTCATCAGCTTGGATTTCTGACTGCACCACCACTTCAGATTCCGCAGGCTTTTCAGATTCCGTGAGCGCTTCAGATTTCATAAGCGCATCTGCGACCAAGCTCTCTGGGGCTTCCACAGGCTCTTGACCCGCTTCCACCTCGGCGCCATCGACTTGTGTCACATCAGCTGGCGGGGTCTCTGCAGTATCCCGGACAGTCTTGACCGCACGTTTGCGCGGGATCTTTGGGGTTGCCATCAATGCGCCTCCATTTCAACGCCCCGGATTTTCGGGGATTTCCTTAATCTAGACCGACTGGGCCACAGGCTCAAGCCATCTACGCCGCGGCATAAAATTTCGCGATTGCATCAATCAGCGACGCGGCCGTTGGTTTGTCTGCATAGCACAGCTTTGCGTTTTTTACCTCGGACAAAGAGTCGCCCACAGCTTTGCTTAGAACAGCGTAGGTCGGCTGTGACGAAAGCGACAGTGCCAACACTTGGCTACCGAATACTGCGGCGCTGCGCGGTGAGAACAAGGGAACCATAGCGGCCTGTTCCCCCCGCAGCACAGCAATTGCATCTTTGGTTAAATCTTGGGCGATCTGGTCATATAATACACAACTTTGCGTGGGGATACCGGCATCGGTTAGGGATTGCGCAATATCGCCGCGCGTGTGCCTGCCGCAAATATGCAACAACGGGCCGCGCTGACCGTGCTGCCGGATAAGCGCGACAAGGCTGGCGGCATCTGCATCGGCCGAAACAGACTCTAACCCCGCATTTCGGGCCGCATTTGCAGTACGCGCGCCCACGCAATAGGCCAACTTTGGCAGGCTTGCGGGACGGGCCGAATTGGCCAAAAACGCAGCCACCCCAGTTTCAGATGTAAAGATAAGCGCCGCAAACGAGCCCTGCGGAAACGGTGCACCCAGAAAGGCGGGGGCAAGCAGCGGGCTGATCGTAATTGCGATGTCCTGCCCAAAGCGCTGATGCAGTTGCGCGGCAAAGCGGTGGCTCTGCGCGGCGGGGCGAGTTAGCAGAAAGGCGGGCAGGCGGGATTGTGTGGCCATGGTGCAGGTGTTACCTGCTATAAAACGCTCTGGCAACGGGCAGGATATGTACAACACGATTACCCTTCTTGGCATTGAAAGCAGCTGTGATGACACGGCTGCCGCGATTGTGCGTGACGGCCCCGATGGGCGGCACATCCTTGCGTCGATTGTCGAAGGCCAAACCAGCCTGCATGCGGCTTTTGGCGGTGTGGTGCCGGAAATCGCCGCACGCGCCCATGCCGAACGCGTCGATGGTTGCGTCGCGCAGGCGATGGCAGCGGCCGGTTTGGGGTTTGGGGATCTGGATGGCATTGCCGTGACCGCAGGGCCGGGCCTAATCGGTGGTGTTTTGGCGGGCGTGATGTGTGGCAAGGGGCTATCGGCTGCCACGGGCCTGCCGCTGATCGGGGTGAACCATTTGGCGGGCCATGCGCTGACACCGCGGCTAACCGATGGCTTGGCGTTTCCGTACCTAATGCTGCTGGTTTCGGGCGGGCATTGCCAATACTTGCGCGTTGACGGGCCGGACAGCTTTACCCGCCTTGGCGGGTCAATCGACGATGCCCCCGGTGAGGCATTTGATAAGGTCGCCAAGGTGCTGGGCCTGCCACAACCCGGTGGCCCGATGGTTGAGGCCGAGGCGCGTGCGGGCAACCCCAAACGCTTTGCCCTGCCCCGCCCTCTGCTGGATAGGCCGGGCTGCGATATGTCGTTTTCCGGCCTAAAAACCGCCTTGCTGCGCGCGCGGGATGCTGTGATCGCCGAAAAGGGTGGGATGACCCGCGCCGACCGCGCCGATCTGTGCGCCGGTTTTCAGGCGGCAGTGGTGGATGTGATGGCCGAAAAGACCCGCCGCGCGCTGGATATCTCGCAAGTATCGGCGCTGGCAGTGGCAGGCGGCGTTGCCGCAAACCAAGCCATTCGGGCGGCATTAGAGACTGTTTGTGCGAATGCAGGTGTACGTTTTCTGGCCCCGCCCTTAGCGCTGTGTACCGATAACGCGGCGATGATCGCTTGGGCGGGGATAGAGCGGTTTCGGTTGGGCGAGCGCGACGACCTAACGCTTTCGGCCCGCCCGCGCTGGCCATTGGACCAAACCAGCCCGGCACTGCTTGGCTATGGTAAAAAGGGGGCCAAGGCATGATTGGCATCATCGGCGCGGGTGCGTTTGGCGGCGCTTTGGCGATAACTTTAGGTGCCAAACAACCCGTTACCCTGTGGGGGCGCGGGCAATCGGGGCGCGATATTGCGCGGCTTCCGGGGGCGGAATTGCCAGCGTTAGTGACGATTGCCGATGATTTGGAACAAGTCGCACAGGCGAAAACCGTGTTGCTTGCGCTGCCGGCCCAAGCGATGGGGCGCTTTCTGGCCGATCATGCCACGCTATTTCAAAACCACAATCTGGTGGCCTGCTGCAAAGGCGTTGATCTGACAACCGGCCTTGGCCCAACCGGCGTTATTGCTGCACATTGCCCCAATGCCGTGGCGGCGATTTTGACAGGGCCCAGCTTTGCCAGCGATATCGCCAAGGGCCTGCCGACCGCGCTTACGCTCGCCTGCGCCAATGATGCGGCGGGTGAGGCATTGCAGCACCAGCTTTCAACCGATGTGCTGCGCCTGTACCGGACCACCGATGTGACTGGGGCCGAGTTTGGTGGCGCACTGAAAAACGTGATTGCGATTGCGGCGGGGGTGGTCATCGGCGCAGGGCTGGGTGAAAGCGCGCGGGCCGCCCTGATGACGCGCGGCTTTGTTGAAATGAAACGGCTGGCGCTGCATCTTGGCGCACGGTCCGAAACACTTAGTGGGCTGTCGGGTTTCGGCGACTTGGTGCTGACTTGCACGTCACAACAATCGCGCAATTTTCGGTTTGGCACGGCGCTGGGGGCCGGTGCCGCATTTGACGCAAGCGTGACCGTCGAAGGGGTTGCGACCGCGCAAGCCGTGGCTAAACTGGCCCGCACCCACAGTATAGATATGCCGGTGACCCAGATGGTCGCGGCCCTAACCCAAAACAAAATCACGCTTGAGGATGCGATCCACGCCCTCATGTCTCGCCCTTTGAAACAGGAGTAACCCCGATGCGCGTAGCCCTTTTTTGCCATGACAAACCCGGTGCCTTGCAGGTCCGCAAGGACAATCGCACCGCCCATTTGGACTATATCGAGGCCACAGGCGTGGTTGAAATGGCGGGTCCATTGCTGTCACCCGAAGGCGAAATGAACGGATCATTGGTGGTTTTGGTCGTCGAAACTTTGGCACAGGCCCAAGAGTGGGCAGCAGCCGACCCCTATGCAAGGGCAGGGCTGTTCGCGTCTGTGACGATCACGGAATGGAAAAAGGTCATCGGCTGATGGCCTATTGGCTGTTCAAATCCGAACCCGATACGTGGAGCTGGGACGATCAGGTGGCCAAGGGTGCTGCGGGCGAAGAATGGGGCGGCGTGCGCAACTATCAGGCCCGCAACAACATGCGGGCGATGCAACTGGGCGACCTTGGGTTTTTCTACCATTCCAACATCGGCAAAGAAATTGTGGGAATTGTTGAGGTGTGCCGGACAAGCGCTCCTGACAGCACCACCGACGATCCGCGTTGGGATTGCGTGATGATAAAAGCGGTAAAGCCGCTAGTGCGCCCCGTGACATTGGAAGATTGCAAGGCTCAGCCGGGGCTGGAAACCATGGCCTTGGTCAAAAGCATGCGGCTGTCGGTGCAGCCTGTTACGCCCGAGGAATGGGCGATCGTGCTGCGCATGGGCGGCCTGACGCAATAGGCGCCCGCACACATGAACTCTGCGTATAAGTTGGAGGGCCCCGACCCCATCAGGACCCTCCTCCCACACCACGCGCTCCCTTAGCACCACACGTGTTCTGTTTGAAAAGGTCCCGAGCATACTGCTCTATCTCTTTGGTTTAGCTGAAAGTTAGATTCGCCGCAAAGGCCAAACATTTGGCAATTTAGGCAAAATCATTTTGGTTTTTAATAGATTGGCAATGCAAAACACCCGCGCCATATTCTGGGCGGGTGTTGAATGTGATGCAAAACGCGGCGTGACCAATGCTGTCAAAACCGCGAAAGGCCCAATTCAGGCGTAGACAGATTCTTTGCCGAAATGCTTGGCCAGCATATAGTAAACCACGGCGCGGTGCTTTCTGGGCTCGGATTTGCCATAGGTGTTGATGACGGCGTTAATGGCTTCCATCAAGGCTGGGCTATCGGCAAGTCCAAGCTTTTTCATCAAGAAGTTTTTCTTAACCGTTTCCAGCTCGGACGGGTCGGTGCCAGCAACGGTCGCGCTGTCAGCGTTATAGATTGCAGGGCCGCAGCCAATGGTTACTTTGGTCAACAACGCCATATCTGGTTCGATTTTGCACTTGTTGCGCAGATCATCGGCGTATTTCGCAATCAACTCGTCTCTCTTGCTCATTTCGTGTCGCTCCTTGTTGGGTATGTCGTCGCACAAGCCCCGTATCGGGCCTTCGTTTGAGACATTAGGACCAAAGGCAGGTCCAAACAAAGGGAAAAGTTGGGCGATTTTCACCCCTGCCGTAGGGACAGCCATACAAAAGGCCCGACAAATTATGCCGGGCCTTGGTACCTAAAACGCGTAAATTGCGGTATTAGTAGCGGTAATGCTCGGGCTTGAAGGGGCCTTCGACAGGGACGCCGATGTAATCCGCCTGATCCTTGCGCAGCTCGGTCAGCTTTACACCAATGCGGCCCAAATGCAGACGTGCCACTTTCTCATCCAGATGCTTTGGCAGAATGTAGACGCCGGGCGCATATTCGTCGCCTTTGGTCCACAGTTCAATCTGCGCCAAAACCTGGTTGGTGAACGAGGCCGACATCACGAACGAAGGGTGGCCCGTGGCGTTGCCAAGGTTCAACAAACGGCCTTGCGACAACAGGATAAGACGGCTGCCGGAGGGCATCTCGATCATATCCACTTGGTCTTTGATGTTGGTCCACTTGTGGTTGCGCAGGCCGGCAACTTGGATTTCATTGTCAAAGTGGCCGATGTTGCCAACGATCGCCATGTCCTTCATTTCGCGCATGTGCTCGATACGGATCACGTCTTTGTTGCCGGTCGTGGTGACAAAGATATCGGCAGTTGCGACGACATCTTCCAGCAACACCACTTCAAACCCGTCCATCGCGGCTTGCAGCGCGCAGATCGGGTCTACTTCGGTCACTTTCACACGGGCGCCAGCGCCTTGCAGGGATGCAGCCGAGCCTTTGCCAACATCGCCGTAGCCGCAAACAACAGCCACTTTGCCAGCCATCATCGTATCGGTCGCGCGGCGGATGCCATCAACCAGCGATTCTTTGCAGCCGTATTTGTTATCAAACTTCGACTTGGTAACAGAGTCGTTTACGTTGATCGCAGGGAAAGGCAGCTGGCCCTTTTTGTGCAGATCGTAAAGGCGGTGAACGCCTGTCGTGGTTTCCTCGGAAACACCTTTGATCGCCGCGCGTGTTTTGGCAAACCAACCGGGGGTTTCCGCCATACGCTTTTGGATTTGCAGCTTGATCACTTCTTCTTCTTCAGACTGCGGCACGGCCAGCACGTCTTCGCCAGCTTCCATGCGGGCGCCCAGCAGAACGTACAGCGTTGCATCGCCGCCATCGTCCAAAATCATGTTCGCGCCTTCGGGGAACATGAACGAGCGGTCAAGGTAATCCCAATGCTCGGTCAGGGTTTGCCCCTTGATCGCGAAAACCGGCGTGCCACCCGCGGCAATCGCAGCGGCGGCATGGTCTTGAGTCGAAAAGATGTTGCACGACGCCCAGCGCACATCGGCACCCAGCTCGACCAGCGTTTCAATCAAAACGGCGGTCTGAATGGTCATGTGCAACGACCCAACAATCCGCGCGCCCTTCAAAGGCTTGGCCGCGCCAAATTCCGTGCGCAGCGCCATCAGGCCCGGCATTTCGGTTTCGGCGATGTTCAATTCCTTGCGGCCATATTCAGCCTGTGCAATGTCCTTAACGATGTAATCTTGCGACATACCCCGTGCTCCTTGGCAAAAGTTTAATTGTGGGTCAGGTAGCACTGAAGTGGGGTCAGGGCAATGTCAGGCAGGGGTATCGGCAAGATAATGCGGCGGAGAAACTTTGAATGAAGCAACCACGCGCATGGCAACGTATGCTGTCGGGGCGGCGTCTGGACCTGTTGGACCCGACGCCGATGGATATAGAGATCGAGGATATCGCGCATGGGCTGGCCTTTGTGGCGCGCTGGAATGGGCAAACCGTTGGCGACTGGCCCTATTCTGTCGCCGAACACTCGCTGTTGGTCGAACAGATTTTCCGCAAATCCAACCCGGGTGAGGCTGTGCGCTGGCAATTGGCGGCGCTGTTACATGATGCGCCCGAGTATGTGATTGGTGATATGATCAGCCCTGTAAAGGCCGCCGTTGGGCCGGGCTATGGAGCGCTGGATGACCGGTTGACCGCCGCGATCCACATTCGGTTTGGCCTGCCCGCCGTTCTGCCCGCGGCCATCAAAAAGGCGATCAAGGCCGCAGATACCGTTTCGGCATGGCTAGAGGCCGTGCATATCGCAGGCTTTTCCACGTCCGAGGCCGATAAGATTTTTGGCAAACAAACCGCCCAGCTTATCAAAGGGTTGTCGATAGAACTGCGCCCGCCCGTCCAAGTGCGCGCCGCATTTGTGGCGCGGCACGCCGACCTGATGTCACAGCTATAACCCCCTTGGGGCGCTAACAGATAAGGTTAGCGTGGGCTGCGTTTGGCAAGAATACGCTGCAAAGTACGGCGGTGCATGTTCAACCGACGTGCGGTCTCAGACACATTGCGATCACACATTTCATAAACGCGTTGAATATGTTCCCAGCGCACCCTATCGGCCGACATCGGGTTTTCGGGCGGCTCTGGCAAGGTTTCTCCGCGCGACAGCAGGGCGTTTGTCACCTCATTCGCATCGGCGGGTTTGGACAGATAGTCAATCGCGCCAATCTTAACGGCAGCAACGGCTGTCGCAATCGCGCCGTAGCCAGTTAACACGACGATCCGGCAATCAGGGCGTTTTTCGCGCAACACCTCAACCACGTCAAGGCCGTTCCCGTCCTCAAGCCGCAGGTCAACAACGGCAAACGCAGGTGGCCGCGATTGTGCAATCGCTTTGCCCATTGCCACGGTTTCAGCGGTTTCCACCGAAAACCCGCGCTTTTCCATCGCCCGCGCCAGACGTTTCAGAAACGGCTCGTCATCATCGACCAAAAGAAGCGTCGCATCGGCACCGATTTCTAGTTTTAGATCTTCGGACATTTAAGCACCTTCGTTTGTTCCATTCCGTCGGCCAGTCTTAGCGCCCCCGCGCTCAGCTTTTCTCAATAAAGCACGCGACCGTTGCGGCCATCTCATCAGGTGTGGTTTCACGTTTAAAGAAATCCATAAATCCAAGGCCTGGCATCATAAGATAGGTAAAGGTCGAGTGATCGACCAGATAAAACTCATCCCCCGAGTCTTGTTTTTTGTAATAGGTTTTATAGGCAAGAGAGGCGGCTTTAACCTGCTCTTCGCTGCCGGTAAGCCCGATCATTTTGGGGTGCATGATAGAGGCAAATTCGCCCATCTTTTCGGGCGTATCGCGCGCGGGATCGATGGAAATAAAGATCGGAGTCACGTCCAGACCCATTTCTTCCAAAATATCCACGGCCTCGGCATTGCGGGCGTTATCCAGCGGGCAGACATCGGGGCAGAATGTGTAGCCGAAATAAACCAGCGACGGCTTAGTGATCACATCTGTATCCGTCACCGTTTCGCCCTTGGAATTCATCAGCGTAAACGGCCCGCCGATCGACCCGCCCCCAACCTGACCACCACGGCACTCGGCATATTTATCGCCCGACTGGTTGCTATAGACCCAATAGGCGGACCCTCCCAAAAGCGCAGCCATAGCGGCCACAGCAATACCGGCGTAAATTTTGGTCATTCCCTCATCCTCACTCGCGACACATCCTTAGGCGCCTGTGAAGGGTTTACGTTGAAACCCCGGCAAGCGCCTCTTATCAGTGGAGATAGTCTTTTTGTGCTGGCGGGGCAATGGAATGATAGAATCTGGGACGGGATCCTATTTCGGTTCAGGCGCCGAGAACAGATTGCGGCTGCGCACTTTGATCGTTTTGCGCTGGATGGCCATCGCAGGCCAGCTTGCCGCAATCACTGTGGCCTACTTTTACCTTGGCCTCGGCTTGCCGCTTGGGCTGTGCTGCCTCGTCGTGGGCGCATCGGTTATTGCCAATCTCGTGTCTTCGGTCGTGTACCCGATGAACCGGCGGCTGACCGATATAGAGGCAATGCTGGTCTTGCTGTTCGATTTGGCCCAGCTGTCATTTCTGCTCTATTTGACGGGCGGGCTAACCAACCCTTTTGCGCTGCTCATCATTGCACCGGTCATCATTTCGGCCTTTGCGTTGCAATCCAGAACAACGATCATTCTGGGCCTGATGGCGATATGGCTAATTAGCCTCGCCGCCTTTTTTAACATCCCCCTAAGCTATGCCGATGGCACCACCCTAACCGTGCCGAGTCTGCTAGAGTTTGGCTTTTGGCTCTCGATCGTCATCGGTATTTTATTTCTCGGGCTGTATTCGCACCGTGTTTCATCTGAAATTCAATCCATGTCAGATGCGCTTTTGGCCACACAAATGGCGCTTGCGCGGGAGCAAAAGCTAACCGATCTGGGCGGTGTTGTAGCTGCCGCCGCACATGAATTGGGCACACCTTTGGCTACGATTAAACTTGTCAGTACCGAGCTGATCGAAGAGCTGTCCGACCACCCCGAGCTGCGCGATGATGCGCAATTGATTAAGGATCAAGCCGACCGTTGCCGCGATATTTTGCGCTCTATGGGGGCTGCGGGTAAGAATGACCTGCACCTGATGCGTGCGCCGCTTGGGGCGGTGCTAAAAGATGCCGCAGAGCCCCATGCCAATCGCGGCAAGAAGATCATTTTTGACCTGCGCCCTTCGGCAGGCGCGCCACGGTCGCAACCCACGATCCAACGCAAACCCGAGGTGATCCATGGCATTCGAAACCTGATCCAAAACGCCGTAGATTTCGCGGAAACCACTGTTTGGATTGATGCCGAGTGGACCAATCAGGCGCTGACCATTCGGGTGGTTGACGATGGCCGCGGCTATTCCAGCGACATCCTTGGCCGTATCGGCGACCCTTTTGTCCGGCAACGTAGCCCTGCGCAAAAGCAAGAGGCCCGACCGGGCTATGAGGGCATGGGCCTTGGCCTTTTCATCGCCAAAACTCTGTTGGAACGGTCGGGGGCCGAGGTATCCTTTGCAAACGGCCACGACTCGGCAAAATCACCAGCCGACCGCCCAGCGCGGTGCGGCGCGATCGTCGAGTTGATTTGGGCATTGCCCGACATTGCGGCGCAAGAGCAAGGGACGCTGGGCGAGAACACACCGATCGTTGGTTAGGGATTTGGGCTGCAATGTGGCTGATGCGTTCCCACTATAATTGAGAAACGTTTGACAATTCCCAAGAGCATTAACGCGGCGTTAATACTCTTGGTCTCAACCTCAGGCTGTAGTGAACGCAACGTTGAGGGCCAGTCGTGACATTCGATCATTCGCATGCGATTACCTTTTTGGTGACCGGTATTTTTTCGGCATTTCTGGGTCTTTTGCTGTTGTCGCTTTTGCAGAAAAAGGCGCAGCCTGGGCCAGATAGCGTTTTCCTCGAAGCCTATGGCGATGCTGAATATCTGTTCGATAACAAGGTGTTGATTGATGCGACACCGGTTGCGCGAAACCTGCTGCCAAAGGTTTGCCAAGACAAAACATTAGCTTGGCAAGGATTGGTAAGCTACCTTGAGCAAAAGTTTCCCGGTGTCTCGACGCAGCTAGAATCACTTGCAACGCAGGGCAGCCTGACGATGGGCAGCGCCGAGGATGGCAGTGGTTCGCCCTTGTTATTGCGGGCCGAACTCCGTGGCGGGCTTACCAGAATAAGCGTGATCGAGACCGAGCTTTCCGGCGCCAAGGCAGCCCTTGATCCGCTAACGCGCCGCGCCATACGCGATGAATTGGAACAGTTGCGGCAAATCTCGGCCAAAGCGCCCCTGCCGATTTGGCGAGAATCCGAAGCAGGAGATGTCATTTGGGCCAACGCATGCTATCTGGACCTTGCAACCGAAGGCTTAGGCCCTGACGAAGACCTGACATGGCCCCTGCCCAAGCTTTTCCAGCGGCAGCTTGGCCAAGATCCCATGCTAGGGACGCGTAAAAAGTACATTTCCCAGACAAATGCCACCCCATGTTGGTTTGACCTGTATGAGTTTAAGCATCTTGAGGAACGGCAATTTTATGCGCTACCGGCCGATAAAACCGTAAAAGCCGAAGAGGGCCTGCACTCCTTTATGCAAACGCTCACCAAAACATTTGCACACCTGCCAACTGGCCTTGCGATTTTTGACCATGACCGAAGGCTGGCATTGTTCAACCCCGCCTTGCTTGATCTGACAGGCCTGTCTCCAGATCTTTTGACAAAACGGCCCACACTGCCAACATTTTTTGATGCTTTGCGTGAGGCGTCGATGATCCCCGAGCCGCGCAACTACAAAAGCTGGCGCAACCAAATCACCGATATAGAAGAGGCCGCCGCCTCGGGCCTCTATGAAGAAACATGGAGCCTTTCCAGCGGGCAAACCTATCACGTCACCGGCAGGCCACACCCGAATCGCGCGCTTGCCTTGTCTTTCGAAGATATCTCCGATGAAATGACGCAAACACGGCGCTATCGGGCCGATCTTGAACTGGGGCAAGCGGTGATTGATGCCGTCGATGCGGCCATTGCCGTGTTTTCAGCCTCGGGTGTTTTGGTGATGTCCAACGCCGCCTATTCCGAACTTTGGGACCATGATCCAGCCGGATCATTGGGGGCCGAAGGCAATTTTTGCGCGGTCTGCAACCATTGGCGCGCCGTTTCCGCCCCAACCACAATCTGGGATCGCGCCGAAGATTTCGCGGCCGAAATGGGCCCGCGTGACGCTTGGCAAGATCATGCAAGGCTGGCTGACGGGCGGCGCTTGGACTGCAAGTTTTCCCCCTTGGCGGGTGGCGCCACGATGGCAACGTTCCGACGGGAAGAGGTTGAGACGGATGGCGCCGGTTTTACATTCTCAACCCATCGCAAAAAGGCTGGCTAGGCCTGCTTCTCGCTTGCACCGGACGGTGTAGCGCGTAAAACTAAGACCATGACAATCAACACTGTATTTACCTGTCACCTACCTGATGATGCTGCGACAACAGCTTTGGGGCATGTGCTGGCAACACTGTTGCAAGCGGGTGATACTGTATTGCTGAGGGGCGGCATCGGGGCCGGAAAAACGCATCTTTCCCGCGCCTTCATCCAAGCCAAACTTGGCCGCGCCGAGGATGTACCCTCGCCGACATTCACACTTGTTCAAACCTATGACGCCGAAGATTGTGAAATTTGGCACGCCGATCTTTACCGTCTGTCACACCCGGATGAGGTGTTGGAGCTGGGGCTTGAAGCGGCGCTTGAACACGGGATTTGCCTGATAGAATGGCCCGACAGGCTGGGTGAATTTGCGCCAGAAACCGCGCTGAACATAGCACTTTGTGCAAAAGCCGAAGGCCGCGAGGCGCAGGTTTCAGGCGGTCGCGCGGGCCTTTTGCAGGCGATTCAAAAGGCATACCCACCGCATGAATGACCGAAACCGCAATGCCAGCACTTTTCTGGCCAATGCTGGCTGGGGCCCTGCAAGCCGCGTTTTTTTGGCCGGCGACGCATCCGACCGGCGTTATGAACGGCTGCATTTAGCCAGTAAAACCGCCGTATTGATGGACGCCCCACCGGGTAAAGGCGACGACCCCCGTGATTTCATTGCTATAGCCGCACATCTCAACGCGCTTGGGCTGTCGGCGCCGCGCATTCTGGCCAAAAATCTGCAGCATGGATTTCTGCTGATCGAAGATCTCGGTGATGATCTGTTTGCCCGATTGGTTGAAAAGGACCCCTCGCAAGAGGCAGAGCTCTACGCCGCCGCAACCGATGTTTTGCTGCACCTTCAATCCAACCCCGCCCCACAGGGCCTTGCCAACCTGCGCGCAGAAGACTGGGCCGAGGCTGCCAGCTTCGGGCTAACGTGGTATCGGTTTGCCATTGCGGGCGACGCGGGGGACACCGCAAAGTTTTCCGAAACGTTAACACAGGCGCTGCAGACCCATGCGGACGGCCCCCGCGTGTTGATTTTGCGTGACTACCATGCCGAAAACCTGCTGTGGCTGCCCGAACGAGCTGGCATTGCGCGGGTTGGTTTGCTTGATTTTCAGCTGGGGCAAATGGGCCAACCCGCCTATGATCTGGTGTCGCTGTTGCAAGACGCACGGCGCGACGTTTCCCCGCAAACCGAGGCCGCTATGATCGCGCGCTTTCAGGCGGCCAGCAACACGCAGAACTTTGACGCCGCCTATGCGACGATCGGCGCACAGCGGGCATTGCGCATTCTGGGCATCTTTGCGCGGCTGTGCTTGGTGGCGGGCAAGGCGCAGTATGTGCCCCTCATCCCGCGGGTTTGGCGGCAACTACAGCGAAATCTGGCACATCCGGCTCTTGCTGACTTGGCCGAAATCTGTGCTCTCTGGCTGCCAGAACCCTCGGCCGGTGCCCTTGAAAGGATACGTGCGCAATGCGGAACAAACCAGACGCGGTGATGCTGTTTGCGGCGGGTTTTGGGACGCGCATGGGGGAACTGACCGCAAACCAGCCCAAGCCGCTTATTAAAGTGGCAGGCAAGGCTTTGCTGGATCATGCTCTGGATCAGGTTTCTGGCGCTGGCCTGACCAAAGCCGTGGTAAACCTGCACTACAAAGGCGATCAAATTGCCACACACCTGCAGGGCAACCCCAATATCGCCCAGTCGTGGGAACGCAAACAGATTTTGGAAACCGGCGGCGGGCTACGCGCGGCCTTGCCTATCCTTGGCGCAGGGCCGGTTTTTACGTTGAACACCGACGCGGTTTGGACAGGGGCAAACCCGCTGATGACGTTGCGCAACCAATGGGATTCCAGCAGGATGGACGCGCTTTTGCTTTTGGCGCCGCCGTCCCAGATCAAGGGATTTCGCGGCACGGGTGATTTCATTCTGGCACCAGATGGCCGGATTTCCCGCGCGAATGGTGCGCCAGGCCTCGCCTATCTGGGGGCACAGATTCTGCTTCCCAAAGGCATTGAGACCATCGCGGATCAATCCTTTTCGCTCAACATCCTCTGGGATCAAATGATCGCAAATGGCCGCGCTTATGGCGTGTTGCATACGGGCGGTTGGTGCGATGTTGGCCGCCCCCAAGGCATTGAAGAGGCAGAAGACATGCTGGAGGCCGCCAATGCTGTCTAGCCCCGGCCCACATATTTTTGCCCTGCCACCGGGTGCCGATTTTCCCGCGCAACTGGTCGCGGGACTAAAGCAACGCATGCAAGGCCAGCCGCCCGAGGCGATGGCGCGTGTCATATTGTACGTGAACACCACCCGCATGCAGCGCCGGATCAAAGACCTGTTCATCGCCCAAGGTGTCAGCTTTTTGCCGCGCCTGCGCCTTGTTACCGATCTTGAAACCGCCTTTCCGGCTGCGGGTATTCCGCCCGCTGTCTCGCCCTTGCGGCAGCGTTTGGTTTTGGCGCAGTTGATCGAGGGGCTATTACAGCAACAACCCGATCTTGCGCCACGTTCGGCGCTCTATGACCTTGCCGATAGCCTTGCGACCTTGCTGGATGAAATGCAGGGCGAGGGCGTGTCGTCCGATAAAATTGCCACACTCGATGTGGCAAACCACTCGGCACATTGGGCGCGGACGCGGGAATTCATGGCGATTGTTGCGCAACTGCTGGCACAAATGGACCAGCCCGACAGCCAAACCCGACAGCGCAAATTGGTAGAGGCGATTGCGGAACTGTGGAAAATTGCGCCGCCGCGTGATCCTGTTATCATTGCAGGCTCGACGGGCTCGCGCGGCACAACGGCGCTGTTTATGCAGGCCGTGGCAAAACTGCCGCAAGGTGTGATCATTTTGCCGGGTTTTGATTTTGATCTGCCCGCTGCCGTTTGGGATGGCTTGGGCGATGCCCTGACGGCCGAGGATCACCCGCAATACCGCTTTCACAAGCTGATGCAGATGTTCGGCCTTGGCCCTAGCGATATTCAACCGTGGCACGCCGACCCCGCCCCCAGCTCCGCGCGCAACCAGCTGATTTCATTATCCTTACGCCCCGCCCCTGTCACCGACCAATGGCTGACCGAGGGCCAGCACCTGCCCGACCTTACCCAAGCTTGCGCCGATGTGACGTTGATCGAGGCCCCGACCCCGCGCGCCGAGGCGATGGCGATTGCGCTGATCCTACGCAAAGCCGCCGAGGATGGCGTGACCGCCGCGCTAATCTCGCCCGATCGGGGGCTGACGCGGCAGGTTACGTCTGCGCTTGATCGCTGGGGCATTTTACCCGATGACAGCGCAGGCCGCCCCTTGGCCTTGTCTGCGCCGGGGCGGTTTTTGCGGCATGTGCTGGACCTGTTTGAAAACCGGCTGACGTCGGAAACCCTGCTGATTTTGCTAAAGCACCCGCTGACCGCCAGCGCCAAAACAGGCGCGGGCGACATCACGCGCGGCGACCATTTGCTGTTTACCCGCAATCTGGAACTAAAACTGCGCCGCCACGGCCCCGCCTTTCCCACAGGCGCGGATTTGGTCGCTTGGGCAGGTGCCGAAAAAGACCCCAAGGTGTTGCCTTGGGCGCAGTGGCTTGCGGCAACCCTGACCGGCCCCACCACCGGCGCGATGCCATTGGCCGATCACCTGTCAAGGCACCGCAAACTGGCCGAGGCTTTGGCGCTTGGCCCTGCGCCCTCTGCGCAGACCAGCCAACTTTGGGAAAAAGAGGCCGGCAAAAGCGCGCTCGCCACGATGACCGAGCTGGAGTCTGAGGCCGCGTTTGGCGGCACCATGACCCCCGCCGATTATCGGCATTTGTTTGAGGCCATTCTGAACAAGGGCGAGGTGCGCGAGTCTGTCCAATCGCACCCGCGCATCATGATCTGGGGCACGATTGAAGCCCGCGTTCAGGGGGCGGAACTGGTGATCCTTGGCGGGCTGAATGATGGCATTTGGCCGCAATCGCCGCCGCCCGACCCCTGGATGAACCGCGCCATGCGGCTTGAGGCCGGCTTGCTGCTGCCCGAACGCCGGATCGGCCTTTCGGCGCATGATTATCAGCAAGCGGTGGCCGCGCCGCGTGTTGTGATCAGCCGGGCCGTGCGCAATGCCGATGCCGAAACCGTCGCCTCGCGCTGGGTGAACCGCTTGACGAACCTGCTGAACGGGCTACCCGACCAAGGCGGCAAAGCCGCCCTTGCGCAGATGACCGCGCGGGGCAAGGACTGGCTTGCGCTTGCCTCGGCGGCAGAACGCGCCCCGCAGGTTGCCAATGCCCACCGCCCTGCCCCGCGCCCGCCCGTATCCGCACGGCCAGCCAAACTGGCAGTCACAGGCATAAAAACCCTGCTGCGCGACCCTTACGCCATTTATGCCCGCCACATTCTGCGGCTGTTCAAGCTGAACCCTTTGCGGCCATCACCCGATGCGATGCTGCGTGGCTCGGTTCTGCATATGGTGTTGGAAACATTCACCCGCACCCGCCCCCCAAATGAGTCGCGCGATGCCGCCCGCGCTCGCCTAATCGCGGTGGCCGAAACCGTGTTGGCCGAGGAAGTACCCTGGCCCGCCGCCCGCGCGCTTTGGCTGTCGCGGATGCACCGCGCCGCCGATTTCTTTTTGTCGGTTGAGGCGTCGTTGGGTGGCACCCCTGTGGTGATCGAAGAGCAAGGCGCGATTGAGCTGACCGGCCTGCCCTTTACCCTAACCGCCAAGCCTGACCGGATTGATGCCCTGCCCGATGGCCGCGTGCATATTTTCGACTACAAAACCGGAAGCCCGCCGAACGCAAACCAGCAAAAGTATTTTGACAAACAACTGCTGCTAGAGGCGGCGATGGTTACCCGTGGCGCGTTCAAACCGCTTGATGGCCCGCGCGAGGTGGAGGGCATCACCTACATCGGCCTTGGCGCCAGCCCCAAAGATGAAACCAGCAGACCAGATGACGCAGCCCTTGGCCAAGTGTGGGAGGAGTTGCACCACCTGATCGGCGAGTACATGTCGCCCGAGCGCGGCTATGTTTCACGCCGCGCCATGCATGGCGAACGCTTTCCGGGCGATTACGACCACCTCGCCCGCTTTGGCGAATGGGAAATGACCGATGATGCACAGCCCGAGGATATAGTATGATCCGCAACGCAGCTTCCGCGCGGCAGGTGCAATCAGCCAACCCGCGCGCATCGACATGGTTATCGGCCAACGCGGGGTCTGGAAAAACGCGGGTGCTGACCGACCGAGTGGCGCGGATGCTGCTGTCGGGCGTCGATCCGGGGCGGATTTTGTGCCTAACTTACACCAAAGCCGCCGCATCCGAGATGCAGAACCGTCTGTTTGCCCGCCTTGGTGAATGGGCGATGAAAGAAGACACGGCGCTGCGGCAGGCCTTGGCCGATCTGGGCGTGGATGATGCCATTGATGCCGCACGACTGGCCCGCGCCCGCCAGCTCTTTGCCCGCGCGATTGAAACACCGGGCGGTTTGCGGATTCAAACCATCCACTCATTTTGCGCGTCCCTTTTGCGGCGCTTTCCGCTAGAGGCAAAGGTGTCGCCGCAGTTCACCGAGATGGACGACCGCGCCGCCAGCCTGCTGCGCGATGAAATCATTGACGAACTTGCCGATAATGGCGCGCCCGAGGTCATCGCCGCATTGGCCGGTGCCTATACAGGCGAGGATTTTGGGTCTTTGGCCGGTGAGGTTGCAAACCGCCGCAATGATTTTACGCGCTTTTTGTCAGATGCAGACTGCCGCGCGCTGTTTGATGTGCCGGACAACCAAACCGAAACCGCCATATTAGAGCAGGTTTTCTTGGGGGGTGAGGCTGAGTGGCTGGCTGAGGCCGCAGAGATTATCGCCACCGGATCGACCAATGATGTAAAGGCTGCGGATAAGCTGCGCGCGCTAAACCTTGATGCGCCCGATCTGCGATTGCTATCGGGGCTTGAGGGGGTTTTGCTAACGGGCGCGGGTGCAAAACTGCCATTTTCTGCCAAGTTAGGGACGTTTCCAACCAAAGGCACCCAGCCCAAACTCGGGCCTTTGCTTGACCGGCTAGAGGATTTGATGCGCAGGGTAGAGGCTGCGCGCGGCGCCCGTATCGCCCTGAACGCTGCCAAACGCACCGCCGTTTTGCACCGCTTTGCCGCCGCGTTCCTACCCGAATACAAGGCCCGCAAAGAGGCGCGGGGGTGGCTCGATTTCGACGACCTGATCACCTATGCCAAGGCCCTACTGACCGACCCTTTGGTCGCGCAGTGGGTGTTGTTTCGGCTTGATGGCGGCATTGACCACATTTTGGTGGATGAGGCCCAAGACACCAGCCCCGACCAATGGCGCGTGATTGAACTGCTGGCGGATGAGTTCACATCGGGCCGTGGCGCGCGCGAAGAACCCCGCACGATTTTCGTTGTGGGCGACAAAAAGCAGTCGATCTATTCGTTCCAAGGCGCGGATGTTGAGGCGTTTGACCAAAAGCGCGACCTGTTTAAAGGCAAGCTGGAGCAGGTCGAAACCCCGCTACAAGAGCTGTTGTTGGAACATTCTTTCCGTTCGTCCAACACGATTTTGCGGCTGGTTGACCTGACCTTTGACGAGCGCCGCGAAAAGGGTTTGGGCGGCGAGGTCAAGCACATCGCGTTTTTCCCCGATATGCCGGGGCGGGTTGATCTGTGGCCGGTGATTGAAAAGTCGCCCAACCCCGAGCCTGATAATTGGTACGACCCTGTCGATCTGATTTCCGAGGAACATCACGCTGCCAAGCTGGGCCAAAAGGTTGCCGAAACCATCCGGCACACCATCGCCAAGGGCACGCAAATCCCGATCAAAGGCGGCAAAGAAACCCGCGCCGTGCATGCCGGTGATTTCCTGATCCTTGTGCGCCGCCGGTCCGAGATTTTTTCCAGCATCATTCAGGCGTGCAAGGCACTGGGCTTGCCAATTGCAGGGGCGGATCGTTTGAAACTGGGGGCGGAACTGGCAGTACGCGACCTTGCCGCTTTGCTGTCGTTTCTGGCCACGCCCGAGGATGATTTGGCACTTGCCGCCTGCCTGCGCAGCCCGCTGTTTGGCTGGACCGAACAACAACTTTACAGCCTTGCCCAACCGCGCAAAGGCTATCTTTGGCGGGCACTGGAAACCGACCCACAGCACGGAAAAACAGTCTCAATCCTGCAAGATTTGCGCGATCAGGCCGATTTTATGCGCCCCTATGACCTGATCGAGCGGATGCTGACCCGCCATGATGGTCGCCGCAAATTGCTGGCCCGTTTAGGGGCCGAGGCCGAGGATGGGATTGACGAATTGCTGTCGCAAGCGCTTGCCTATGAGCGCAATGACGTGCCCAGCCTGACCGGCTTTTTGGGTTGGTTAGAGACGGATGACGTTGAGGTTAAACGTCAGATGGACAGCGCCGGCGAACGTATTCGCGTGATGACGGTGCATGGGTCCAAAGGTCTTGAGGCACCGATTGTTATCTTGCCCGATACCGCGCAATACACCGCCCGCGAACGCAATGAACTGTTTGTACTGCCTGAAGGCCCCGTGTGGAAAGTGCCAAAGGCCGAAAGCCCCGAGGCGATAGCCAGCGCCCGCACAGAACGCAAAATGCGCGAAGAGGCCGAGGCGATGCGCCTGCTCTATGTTGCGATGACGCGGGCGCAAAGCTGGCTGATTGTGGGTGCTGCGGGCGCTATTGGGGCCGATAAAAGCGGTGATGAGGATGCCTCAAACGTGGTTTGGTACCGCTTGATCCAAGAGGCGATGGTTGCGGCTGGCGCCACCAACGCCACAGGCGGCGGGTTACGTTTGGCCGAGGGCGAATGGCCCGAAGATATTGGCCCAACGGCTAGACCAGTGGTGGAAACTCTGGCACTTCCGGCTTGGGTGCAGGCCCATGCCGCAGTGGAAAACCGCCCAGATCAGCCGCTGAACCCGTCAAACCTTGGCGGGGCCAAGGCTCTGCCCGGCGATTTCACAACGGATGATGACAACCGCGCAGCAAAGGATCGCGGCACCCGCCTGCATGTATTGCTGGAACAATTGCCCAATCATCCGCCCACCGATTGGCCCATGCTGGCTGGCCCGCTGCTAGCGGGTGCCCCTGACGCCGCCGAATTGCTGGCCGAGGCGCAAACGGTGTTAACGAACCCTGCTTTTGCCGACCTGTTCGGCCCCCAAGCGATTGCCGAGGCCCCGATCACCGCCGCGCTGCTGGGTAAACCGATGGTAGGCACGCTTGACCGACTGTTGGTGACGCCCGATCGAGTGCTTGCGGTCGATTTCAAATCCAATCTGCTGGTGCCGGAGACGTTGGCGACGGTGCCGGACGGGTTGTTGCGCCAAATGGCAGCTTATCACACGGCGCTAAGCCAGATTTACCCTGACAAGCAGGTTGATGTCGCCCTACTCTGGACCCGCACCGCACAGCTTATGCCAATCCATCCCGATATCGTGAGGTCGGCACTTAGTCGGACCGCACTCCCTTGACGTCCCGCGGACGCACCCTTACTTTCCTATCAAACACATTCCATTCAGGAGATATGTAATGGCCACGATCCCAGTCACCGACGCTACCTTTGACGCCGAAGTCCGCAAATCCGACATCCCCGTTGTGGTGGATTTTTGGGCCGAATGGTGTGGCCCTTGCCGCCAGATCGGCCCAGCATTGGAAGAGCTTTCGGCAGAATATGAAGGCAAGGTAAAGATCGTCAAAATCAACGTTGATGAAAACCCGAACAGCCCGGCCGAGCTGGGTGTGCGCGGTATTCCGGCACTGTTCCTGTTCAAAAACGGTGAAGTTGTGTCGAACAAAGTTGGCGCTGCGCCAAAGGCCGCACTGGCAACTTGGATCGCTTCGGCAGTCTAATCTGACCGACAGCTTGATTTGGGGCGGCTTTTCAGCCGCCCTTTTTCATGCGCGTTAGCCTGCAAGCATTTCCGATTGCTTTACAATAACTTCGGCCTGTTTGATCGAGGCGATATCCACCAAACGGCCCTTGTACACGGTCGCCCCTTCGCCACGCGCCTTGGCGTCTTCCATCGCAGCGAGAATTTCGCGCGCCTCGGTCACGGCTTCCTCTGACGGGGTGAACACCTCATTCGACAGGGTAATTTGCTTAGGGTGAATGGCCCATTTACCAACCATGCCCAGCACAGCCGAACGGCGCGCCTGCGCACGGAACCCTTCATCATCCGAAAAATCGCCAAACGGGCCATCAACCGGCAAGATGCCATGCGTGCGGCAGGCGGCGACAATCGCGGCTTGCGCCCAATGCCACGGGTCGGACCAATGCTTTTGCCCCGCTTGCAGCATGTAATAGTTTTCTTGCGTGCCGCCGATGCCAGTGGTCTGCATCCCCATTGAGGCGGCAAAATCAGCGGCCCCCAGGCTCATCGCTTGCAAACGCGGCGAGGAGGCGGCGATTTCTTCGACATGGGCGATGCCCGCCGCAGATTCGATAATCACCTCAAAGCTAATCGGTTTTTTGCGGCCCTTGGCCCGTTCAATCGCTGTGACCAGCGCATCGACAGCGTAAACATCGGCAGCGCAGCCGACCTTGGGGATCATAATTTGATCAAGCCGGTCGCCCGCCTGTTCCAGCAGATCAACCACGTCACGGTACCAATAGGGCGTATCCAAACCGTTAATCCGCACCGACAGGGTTTTGTTGCCCCAATCGACCGCGCTGATCGCCGTGATCACATTGGCGCGCGCGCTGTCTTTGTCTGTGGGTGCTACCGAATCCTCAAGATCTAGGTTGATGACATCTGCCGCCGAGGCCGCCATTTTCTCAAAAATCGCGGGGCGAGAGCCGGGGCCGAAAAGCTGGCAACGGTTGGGGCGGGCAGGTGGGGTAGGCTGAATGCGAAAGCTCATATCGGACCTCTTGGTAATGAAATGTCTTATTTGTTGCCGCAAATGTTAGATTGTTGCGCACCATCCCGCAACCCAATTTTTGCAGTGCAGCAATTTTGCGGCGACGCAGCACAAACCTTTACGCAAATTCTGCTCTAATTTTCATCAAAAGCAAAGAATTCTTCGCCAAAACCTGCTAAACACCCGAATAATACTGAACACATGTCACAAAATATGTCACATCCTGTTGTTGAAACGGCAATAAGTGAGAGCCCCGATGATCAACACCCCCTATCTTTTGTTCCTTGGCGATGCCGCCGACCCGCTTGCCGCAAAAGTGGCGCAGGGCATCAAGGATTGGCGCCCCGAATATGCAGTGGGCCAATTCCGAATGGACGGCTGCAAAGCCGACATGAAGCTACCCGACATGACACTGGCAGAGGCCAAAGCCGCTGGCTGTAAAACGCTGGTGATCGGCGTGGCAAACCGGGGCGGTGTGATTTCGCAAGCGTGGAAAAAGGTTCTGATTCAAGCGCTTGAAGAAGGGTTTGACCTTGCATCGGGCCTGCACAACCTGCTGCGCGATGAGCCTGATTTGGCAGCCGTGGCGCAGGCGACTGGCCGCACATTGCATGATGTACGCATTCCATCGGTGAAATACCCGATTGCGAATGGGGTAAAGCGCAGCGGCAAGCGGATGCTGGCGGTTGGTACGGATTGCTCGGTCGGCAAGATGTACACCGCGCTGTGCATGGACCGCGAGATGCGCGAACGCGGGGCGAAGGCCACCTTTCGCGCCACAGGCCAGACAGGGATTTTGATCACCGGTGGTGGTGTGCCACTGGATGCCGTGATCGCCGATTTTATGGCGGGGTCGATTGAATATTTGACCCCCGACAATGATGCCGACCACTGGGATTTGATTGAGGGCCAAGGCAGCCTGTTCCACGTCAGCTATTCTGGCGTGACCTTGGCCTTGATCCATGGCGGCCAGCCGGATGCTTTGGTAATTTGCCATGAGCCTGCCCGCACGCACATGCGCGGCTTGCCGGATTACAAATTGCCCAGCATTGAGGCCGTGCGCGGTATGGCGCTGGCTTTGGCACGGGTGGCCAACCCCGATTGCGTGGTGATCGGCTGTTCGATCAATACGGCGGCGATGTCGGATGCGGAGGCCGTAGCCTATTGCGCCGAGGTTGAGGCGCGGACGGGTTTGGCTACAGTTGACCCATATCGCCATGGTGCGGCGCGGTTGGTGGATGCTATGCTAGCTGTTTGAGGGCTGGCTATGTGGCAAGTGCCGGAGGGCTGTCTGCCCTCCGGACCTACCGAGGATATTTTTACCGAACAGAAAGCGTGAGGTATTGCGATGATTACGGTTACTCCGGATGTGTTTCGATTGGCGCAGGTGTTTACGATTTCGCGCGGATCGCGGACCGAAGCCAAGGTGCTGACGGTTCGGATTACGCGCGGTGGCGTGACGGGGTGGGGGGAATGTGTGCCCTATGCCCGTTATGGTGAGACGTTAGAGTCTGTGACGGCGCAGATTGAGGGTTTGAACCCTGCGATCACGCGCGGAGCTTTGCAGGGGGCGTTGCCTGCGGGTGCGGCGCGCAATGCGGTCGATTGCGCCTTGTGGGACGTTGAGGCCAAGCTGGCGGGCAAGCGGGTTTGGGAGTTGGCGGGATTGGCGCGGCCGGGGCCCGAGATTACAGCCTTTACTTTGTCACTGGACACGCCCGAAGCAATGCGCGCCGAGGCGGCCAAGCACGCCCACAGGCCCTTGTTGAAGATCAAGCTTGGCACGCCAGATGATATGCCGCGGTTAGAGGCGGTGCGGGCGGGTGCGCCCAAGACACGGATTATCATTGATGCCAATGAAGGGTGGAGCGCGGAAGTGTATGCCGAGCTTGCGCCGCATTTGGTGGCGATGGGTGTAGCCTTGGTTGAGCAGCCTTTGCCTGCAGGTGCCGATAATATGCTGGCCGAGATGGCGCGGCCTTTGCCGGTGTGTGCGGATGAGGCGGCGCATGATTGTTCGAGCCTCGCCAGCCTGAAGGGCAAGTATGATGTGGTGAACATCAAGCTGGATAAAACCGGCGGTCTGACCGAAGGGCTTGCGCTAAAGACGGCGGCGCTGGCCGAGGGCTATGATTTGATGGTCGGCTGCATGGTCGGGTCGTCGCTTGCGATGGCGCCAGCCACGCTGCTGGCGCAAGGTGTGGCCTTTACCGACCTTGACGGGCCGCTGCTTTTGGCCGAAGACCGTGAAAATCCGCTGGTTTTTGACGCAGAAGGCGTCCATCCGCCCAGCGCTCAATTATGGGGATAGAATATGTCGCGCATCGTTTATGTAAATGGCCAGTATTTGCCCGAGGCAGAGGCCACGGTTTCGATCTTTGACCGCGGTTTTCTGATGGCTGACGGGGTCTATGAGGTGACCAGCGTTTTGGGCGGCAAGTTGATCGACTTTGCCGGCCATTCGGTACGCCTTGCCCGTAGTTTAAACGAGCTGGATATGGCTGCGCCCTGTTCGGACGAAGAGTTGCTGGAGATTCACCGCGAGCTGGTGGCCCGCAATGAGATTACCGACGGCATGATTTATTTGCAGGTGACGCGCGGCAACCCAGGCGACCGCGACTTTGCCTATCCTGACCCTGCGGTGACCAAGCCGACCTTGGTGATGTTTACGCAATCCAAGCCCGGTATGGCCGATAGCCCTGTTACGAAAACGGGGATCAAAGTTATCTCGATCGAGGACATCCGCTGGGGACGGCGCGATATCAAAACCGTGCAACTTTTGTACCCGTCGATGGGCAAGATGATGGCCAAAAAGGCTGGCGCAGACGATGCGTGGATGGTGGAAGACGGTGCTGTGACCGAAGGCACGTCAAACAACGCCTATATCGTGAAAAATGGTCGGATCATCACCCGCCAACTTTCTACCGATATTTTGCACGGCATCACCCGGGCGGCAGTTTTGCGCTTTGCGAAAGAGGCGCAGATGATGGTTGAAGAGCGGCCCTTTACGATTGAAGAGGCGCAGGCTGCGGATGAGGCATTCTTTACCTCGGCCTCGGCCTTTGTGATGCCTGTGGTGGAAATTGACGGCGCCAGCATTGGTGCGGGCAAGCCCGGCCCAGTGGCGATGCGCCTGCGTGAGATTTATCTGGAAGAGAGCCGCAAGACGGCGATTTAAAGCGCGAAGGGGAGGGCTTGTTATCAAGGCCTCCCCTTATTAGCACGCGGATATTAACCTGTGATCGCAGGTTGGCCGCCGCCCGTTCAGGCCGCAAGCGCTGGCAAAATGACAGCACTTTGGTTGATAAAATCGTCACCTTGCAAAACCTGAAGCTGGATAAGCCCCGTGTTGAGAGAGGCCGTGCTGAGACCGGTCAAGTTGGCGACAACATCGCCTTCAAGCAACACTTCAACCCCTGACCCGTTGGCGGCATCGCGCAGCCCGAAATCATAGGCAGCTGTAACGTCGCCTGTTATCTGCACCAAAATAGTCTCGTCCACCGCGCTATAATCTGTGATCGTCACCGGATCATCGCCCTCCTGCCACGGCACGATGAAAAGATCCTCATCTGCGCCGCCAGTCAGCGTATCGCCGTCATTGCCGGCAAGAATATCTTGGCCCGCGCCACCATACAGGGCATCCGGCGCATCGACACCGTCTTGGGATGACAGGTCGCGCATGAAGCGGTCGATATCATCTGCGGTTGCGGCATCGCCAAAGTTGGTTTCAAACGTCTGGGTAATCTCGCCACGCTCATCAACATTGAACGCATCGGCAAGGCTTTGGCCATTCGTGGGCGACACGCCGTCAAGGAAATCGTCACCACTTCCGCCGTACATCTGGTCTGCGCCTGTCGAGCCTAGCAGAAAATCGTCGCCACCGCCGCCAAGCATCGTATCATCGCCCGCGCCGCCGGTTAGGATATCTCGGCCTCCACCACCATCGATGCTATCATCACCATTGCCGCCGGCCAGCCAATCAAAATCGGCACCGCCTGACAGCACGTCATTGCCATTGCCGCCGTCGATCAGGTCTTGGTCTGCACCACCGGCCAGCGTGTCGGCACCGTTGCGACCGAATAGCAAATCATTACCTGCGCCGCCGTCAAATGTGTCACCCGCACTCGTGCCACGGAAAAGGTCATTCCCGTCTGTACCCACTGCGGGGGTCGTTTCACCAAGATGCGTGGCGGAATAGACGGCATCAAGATTATCAGCGTATCGCAGGGTTATTTCGCCCGTGCTAAGCGAGGCTGCGGAAAGGCCTGTGAGGTTGGCGATGACTTCACCGTTCAACGCCAGTTCGGCACCAGATCCATCCGCAGCATCACGCAGGCCGAATTCATCCGAAGCTGCGTGGGTGCCATAGGTCGTGACGTGCAGGCCTTCATTTGGATCGTAATCCGTGATGGTTACGGGCGCATTGCCCAGCGTATGGCTGATTTCAAAGGTATCAAGCTCACTCCCGCCAGTCATGGTATCGCCGTTGTCACCATAGAGCCAATCGCTGCCAGCGCCGCCTTCCAGCGCATCTGGCGCATGATCACCGGCCTGAGAGGCCAGATCGCGCATAAAGCGTTGGATATCGGCATTGGTCGCGTCATCGCCAAAGCGGCCCTTGATTGCGCTGGTAAGCTCGTCGCGGGTGTCTGCGTCAATCGCAGGGACCGATGGGTCACTTGGATCGGGTGAAACGCCGTTAAGGTAATCATCACCGCTGCCGCCATAAAGATGATCCGCGCCAGTCGAGCCGATCAGAGCATCATCACCGCTGCCACCGTTCAGGGTGTCATCCCCTGCGCCACCAAACAGCACATCTTGGCCCGCGTCGCCATTCATGCTGTCATTGCCGTTTGCGCCGGCCAGCCAATCATCTTCGGCCCCGCCGTTTATCACGTCATTGCCGTTTCCACCGTCAATAAGGTCTTGGCCATCGCCGCCAGCCAGCGTATCGGCGCCGCCATAGCCGAACAGCAAATCGCCACCATCGCCGCCATCGATTGCATCAGCCTCTCCCGTGCCGCGCATAAGATCGGCGTCATCGGTACCGTTTACGGTTTCAGGTTGCGGTTCGGGCGCTGTGTCGCCCCCATCCTCATCGCTGCCACCGCCGATGAACAGGCTGCCCAGCGCGAGGGGGACGAGGAAAAGGAGGAACAGTTCCATAGAAGCACCTTGAAAATATGTGACCTAATAAACGTTTAAAACCAGAGCTGGTAAAAGGTTAAGAAAGGTTAATCACGCCACGAGTCAATAAGTTTCTTAAGGCGCGGGGATATTGCGGGGTTTGACTAAACAGTTAGCTAGCATCGCAGTCTTTTGCGCCAGATTGGAAACAAAGCACCAAAGGGATGTTGGAGCAGCGTTCAGATTTCGGGCGCAAAATTCTGCCGTGAATAAGGCCGAATCAAGCACGCAAACATCACGCGTAAAATCAACAGGTTTCACCTACGCAGCATTTTACACTTGGCGAAAACAATCGGGGATTGCATTGACCTTGGGTAAAAAGCTGAGGCCGCGCATAGGCCCATTCGCTGAACCGCCTGCCCCCTATGAGCCGACGTTTTCTTTGAATGCCTTGGCAAAGGCCGCCTGCTTTTCGGCATCGGCGGGGGTTTGATTGGCTGTGCGCCACTCTTCATAGGGCATGCCATAGATCACCTCACGCGCGGCGTCTTTGTCCATCTCGATGCCGCATTCATTCGCCGCCTCTTGGTACCAGCGCGACAGGCAGTTGCGGCAAAACCCTGTCAGGTTCATCATGTCGATGTTTTGCACATCGGGGCGCTTGTCCATCAGATGCTCGACAAGGCGGCGAAAGGCGGCGGCCTCAAGCTCGGTACGGGTGGCGTCATCCATTCAGGTTTCCTTTTCGACTTCATGCAGGGCCGCGATAAGCATCGGCGCAAGGCGATTGGCCCAAGCGGTTTGGGCGTCTTCGGTCATTATCAGGTCATTGCGTAATTCGATCAAGGTGTTGTGGCGGCCCATTTGAAGGGCGTGACGATCAATCGCATCGCCGGGCAAGTGGCCTAGGTAGGGTTCATTATCGCCAACGCACAGGTCGGGCTCAGCGTTCAGATGGGCCAGAAAGGCGCGGCTCAGGCGGCCATCTTGGGGGGCGTGCAGAATGCCGATATCCCACGGGCGGGGGCAGCGCCCTTTCAGGCAAGGCGTAAAGGAATGCACGGCGACAATAACGGTATCGGGGCGGCCGGCGGCAAGCCGCGCATAGGCCTGATGGTAGGGGGTATAAAGGCTGTCACGGCGGGCATCGACTTGGGCGGGGGTGACATGGCGATTGGCAGGAATCAGCGTGCCATCATACAGCTTCATCACCAAAGTAGGGTCATCAGCACCACGGTTAGGGTCGATCACCAAGCGGCAGAAGTTTGACAGAATCGCAGGGGCATCCAAGGCCTGTGCAAGGGCGGCGGTTAGACCAGCAGCACCCGGATCATAGGCAATATGCCGCGCCATATCGTCGGCTGAAATGCCCAGATCACCGCCGTTTACCGCAGCAGGCACACGGTTTGTGGCATGGTCACAGGTGATCAAAAACCGCGAAGGCCGATTTTCGCCGAGGATATGAAAAGCGTCGGTCATCTTTTGTTTACCTATTTCGCCTAGAAAGTTGCTAATATTTGTAACATGTTAAAGGTTGTGACCCTTGAAAGACAGAGTTGTGGCTGGGTTTTGGGCTGGGTGAAAGGCTGTTAGCGCTATCAACTCAACCTTGCCCCCTGCGACAATTTGGGCCATAACGCAGTTAATTTACGCCATACACCCGCTACTAACAGATAGGAATGAGGCAATATGAGACGCCTACGCAATGTTAAAATTGTGGCCACACTGGGCCCAGCCTCTTCGACATATGAAACCATCCGCGCGCTGTTTGAGGCAGGCGCCGATGTGTTTCGCCTGAACATGAGCCACGGCACGCATGACGAACAGCGCGCCCGCTATGATATTATTCGCAAGATTGAAGCCGATACAGGCCGTCCGATCTGCGTGCTGGCCGACCTTCAGGGCCCAAAACTGCGCGTTGGCGTGTTTGCCAATGATGCAGGCGAAGAGCTTGTGGAAGGTGCGACCTTCCGCATGGATCTTGATAAAACGCCGGGCACTGTCGCCCGCGTGAACCTGCCCCACCCCGAGATTTTCGCGGCGCTAGAGGTTGGATCTACGCTGTTGGTGAATGACGGGAAAATCCGTCTGAAAGTGCAAAAGCGCGCTGATGATTTTGCCGAATGTGTCGTCGAAGTTGGCGGCACTATTTCGAACCGCAAAGGCGTGAACGTGCCTGATGTGCTGCTGCCGCTGGCCGCCTTGTCGGAAAAAGACCGTGCCGATTTGGAATTTGCCTGTGAAATGGGTGCCGACTGGTTGGCGCTGTCGTTCGTGCAGCGGGCCGAAGATGTGCTTGAAGCGCGTGAACTGACCCGTGGGCGCGCGGCGATCATGTCGAAGATCGAAAAGCCGGCTGCGGTGAAATCGTTTGATTCGATTTTGGCCGTGTCGGACGGGATCATGGTTGCGCGCGGCGATCTGGGCGTGGAACTGCCGGTACATGCGGTGCCGCCGATCCAGAAACGTCTGATTCGTGCAGCGCGGGCTGCGGCCAAGCCGGTTATTGTGGCAACACAGATGCTGGAATCGATGATTACCGCGCCAGTGCCAACCCGCGCCGAAGTGTCGGACGTGGCGACGGCGATCTATGAAGGTGCGGATGCGGTTATGCTCTCGGCCGAATCGGCAGCTGGCGATTACCCGGTTGAAGCCGTGACCACGATGAACAACGTGGCAATCTCGGTCGAAAGCGATACGATTTACCGCGAAGTGATTGAGTCGAGCCGCCGTGGCTCGAAAAACACTGTGGCCGATGCGATTGTTTCCGCCGCGCGTGAGATTGCTGAGACAACCGACATCAAAGCGATCTGCTGCTTTACCCAATCGGGCACCACAGTTAGCCTTGTGGCCCGTGAACGGCCACGCGTTCCGATCATCGCGCTGACGCCTTTGGCGCGGACGGCGCGGCGCTTGACGCTGACTTGGGGTGCGCATTGCGTTATGTCCGAACCGCAGGGCCGCTTTAAAGGTGCTGTGTTGGCGGCCGTTCGTGCTGCACGTGCGGATGGCTTTGCCAAAGAGCATGAGCAAATCGTGGTCACCGCAGGCGTACCTTTCAACGTACCCGGCACCACCAACATTCTGCGCGTCGCCCCTTGCGATGAGCGGTTGATTTACACATCCGAAGCTGAATAATACCTAAAACTTTTAGGTATTTGGAGTAACGCATGGATCCCGACCTGCTTTTGGTTATCGGCCTTATCGTCGGGGTCCTTGCAATTCCGTCGTTGCTATCGGCTTTGTCGGATAGCCGCGCCCCCAGCGCAGGCGCTATTATGGTGCTGATTGCGGGCGTGCTTTTGGTCGTGGCCTTTCAAAACAAGGCAGGCGGCTATACCGTTGCTGAAATTCCACATATCTTTTTCAAAGTGATTGGCCGCTATACCCATTAACGGTATTTACGGCTTGCGCTTGGGGGACTTGCCCCCTATAGACCGCCCTTCTACAACCGTGTGACCGGCTCAAGTGGCATGCCGAGTCGCGCGATAACCACTCTAACGAGGAGATGGAAATGCCCAAGATGAAGACCAAATCTGCGGCCAAGAAGCGCTTTCGCTTCACCGCATCCGGTAAGGTAAAAGCTGGCCCAGCCGGCAAACGCCACGGCATGATTAAACGTACGACGAAATTTATCCGCGACACAGCCGGGACTATGATCCTGTGTGACTCGGATGCGAAAATCGTCAAAAAATACATGCCCTATAACCGGTAAGGAGAGCCAAAGATGTCCCGCGTAAAATCTGGCGTCGTTACCCACGCCCGTCACCGCAAGGTAATTAAGGCTGCAAAAGGCTATTATGCCGCGCGCAGCACCAACTTCCGCACTGCAACGCAGGCGGTTGATAAAGCAAACCAATACGCAACACGCGACCGTAAGACCCGCAAGCGCAATTTCCGCGCTCTGTGGATCCAACGTATCAACGCTGCTGTGCGTTTGTTTGATGCAAGCTTCACTTATTCCCGTTTCATCAATGGTTTGATGCTGTCGGGTATCGAAGTGGACCGTAAGGTTCTGGCCGATCTGGCAGTGCATGAGCCGGAGGCGTTCAACGTCATCGCAGCATCCGCCAAAGCGGCATTCGACAAATCAGAAGAAGCAAAAGCTGCCGCTGCTGCTTGATTTGATGTGAATTCGTGAAAGGCCCCGCAGTTTTGCGGGGCTTTTTGCGTTTCTGGGCTGGCGTTGCAGCACGCGACAGTACGAGTGCCACTTGCATTTTTGCCCCCTGCCCGATAGCACCGAACCACAAATTTCCGGAGAAAAACCTATGACCGCGCTTGATGACCTAAAGGCCAAATACCTGACCGCCGTAGCAGATGCTGCGGATGAGGCGGCGCTGGAAGAGGTGCGGCTGGCTGCATTGGGCAAAAAGGGCGAGATTAGCCTGAAAATGCGTGAACTGGGTAAGATGACACCCGAAGAGCGCAGCACATTTGGTGCCGCGTTGAACGCGTTGAAAGATGAGATTGACGCGGCCCTGCGGGCCAAAAAGGCGGCGATGGCCGATGCGGCACTGGATGCGCGCCTACGCACGGAATGGCTGGATGTGACCCTGCCCGCGCGGCCACGGCCTGCGGGCACCATCCACCCCGTCAGCCAAGTGACCGAGGAACTGACCGCGATTTTCGCCGATATGGGCTTTGCCGTGGCCGAGGGGCCGCAGGTGGAATCGGATTGGTACAATTTCGACGCGCTGAACATCCCACCCGAGCACCCCGCACGCCAAGAGCATGACACGTTTTTCATGAACCGCGCGATCGACGACGACCGCCCGCCGCATGTGCTGCGGACCCACACCAGCCCTGTGCAAATTCGGTCAATGATGGAGCAAGGCGCGCCTATTCGCATCATCTGCCCCGGCCGTGTGTACCGCATGGATATGGACCAAACCCACTCGCCCATGTTCCATCAGGTTGAAGGCTTGGTGATTGGCAAAGACGTGTCGATGGCCAACCTGAAATGGGTATTGGAAGAGTTTTTCAGCGCGTTTTTCGGCAAACCGGTGAAAACGCGGTTCCGCGCCAGCCATTTCCCGTTCACCGAGCCGTCGGCCGAGGTCGATATTCAATGCTCATGGATTGACGGCCAGTTGCGTATCGGTGAAGGCGACGGCTGGATGGAAGTTTTGGGGTCTGGCATGGTCCACCCCAAGGTGCTTACGGCTGCCGGTGTTGACCCCGAGGAATGGCAAGGCTTTGCCTTTGGCATCGGGATCGACCGCTTGGCGATGCTGAAATACGGCATCCCCGATCTGCGTGCTTTCTTTGAATCCGATCTACGTTGGTTGCGCCATTACGGCTTTTCCGCGCTGAACGTACCCGAGCTGGCAGGCGGCGTGGCATGAGCTTTAACACCTTTGGCCATATGTTCCGCGTGACGACTTGGGGTGAAAGCCACGGTCCGGCGTTGGGGGCAACGGTGGATGGTTGCCCGCCCGGCGTGCCGTTGACCGAGGTCGATATTCAGCCGTGGTTGGATAAACGCAAGCCGGGGCAGAACAAGTTTACGACCCAGAGGCAAGAGGCTGACCAAGTGCGCATTCTGTCGGGTGTGTATGAAGGCAAAACAACGGGAACGCCGATCCAGCTGATGATTGAAAACACCGATCAGCGGTCAAAAGATTACGGCGATATTGCCCAAAAGTTCCGGCCCGGCCATGCCGATATTTCCTATCATCAAAAATACGGTATCCGCGATCCGCGCGGCGGTGGGCGGTCTTCGGCACGCGAAACGGCGGCACGGGTTGCAGCGGGCGGCGTGGCGCGGGCAGCACTTGCGCAACTGGTGCCGGGGCTGTCGGTAACCGGCTATATGGTGCAGATGGGGCCGCATGTGATTGACCGCGCGCGGTTTGATTGGGACCAGATTGACGAGAACCCGTTTTGGGTTCCGGATGCTGTCGCAGCAGATGAGTGGGCGGTGTATTTGGATGATTTGCGCCGCGCCCATAACTCGGTTGGTGCGGTGATTGAGGTGACCGCGCGGGGTATGGTTGCGGGACTTGGTGCGCCGATTTATGCCAAGCTAGACACCGATTTGGCAGCGGCGATGATGTCGATCAACGCGGTCAAAGGCGTTGAGATTGGCGAAGGCATGGCGGCGGCGGCGCTGACGGGCGTGGAGAATGCCGATGAAATTCGCATGGGCAATGACGGATTGCGGTTTCTAAGCAACCATGCCGGTGGGATTTTGGGTGGAATCTCGACAGGCCAAGATGTCGTGGTACGCTTTTCGGTAAAGCCGACATCTTCGATCTTGACGCCAAGACAAACCGTGACTGTCGCGGGCGAAGAGGTGGATTTGATCACCAAGGGCCGCCATGACCCCTGTGTCGGCATTCGCGCCGTGCCGGTGGGTGAGGCGATGATGGCCTGTGTTTTGTTGGACCATTTCCTGATGGACCGTGGCCAGACCGGTGGCGTGCGCGGTGTGATCGGTTAAAGACCGCGATGTCCAAAAGCCAAACGGGGGGCGACTGCCCCCCGCACCCCCTGTAGGTATTGACCAAGATGAAATGGGCCGATCAGTAACCCAAGGCGCAGCCGTCTTTACGCGGGTCTGATGCGCCTTCGAGGAGGCCATCGGCGTGGAGCTTGATCGCTTGCGAGCCGCCAAGCGGGACCACTGGAATATTGACATCATGGCCACGGGCCACGAGATCAGCCCGGACGGCGTCGGAATATCCGCGTTCAACCTCCATCCCTTCAGCCCCTGAAAAGCAGCGTGGGGCGTCCATTGCGGATTGCGGGTCCATGCCGAAATCTTGGATGTTTGAAACAAAGCGCGCGTGGCCGCAGGGTTGATACGCGCCGCCCATGACGCCGAATGGCATGGTGACACGACCATTTTCGGCAATCATGCCGGGAATGATTGTGTGCATCGGGCGCTTACCGCCGGCGGCCTCATTCGGGTGGCCGTGTTGCAGGGTAAAGCCCGCGCCACGGTTCTGGAAATTGATGCCGAATTTATCCGAGGCAAGGCAGGCGCCAAAGCTGTGATAGACCGAGTAGATGAGCGAGACGGCCATGCGATCCTTATCGACCACGGTGATATAGATGGTGTCCTTGTGGACCGATTCCGTCAGAGGTGCTGCGGCAGCCATGGCACGTTTCGGGTCAATCAGCGCCGCCAATTTTGCCGCCGTTTCATCGGAAAGCATGTGATCGAGCCGCTTGGTTTGATCGGGATCCGCGATAAACCGGTTGCGGGCATCATAGGCGAGCTTGGTCGCCTCGGCCTCGATATGCGCGCGATCAGCGCCGAAAGGGTCCATCGCAGCGATGTTGAAATGCGACAGGATTTTCAGCATCAGAATCGCAGTAGCGCCCTGGCCGTTTGGCGGATGCTCGTACAAATCGACCGACTTATAAGGCCCCGACACGGGGGTGACGTAATCGCATTTCGTTTCGACAAAATCATCCAGCGTGTGGGTGCCGCCCAGCGCATTCAATGAGGCGACCATATCTTGCGCGACCTCACCTTCATAAAAACCGGCGCGCCCTTGGGCCGCGATTTTGCGCAAAACCTCGGCCTGACCGGGGGCGCGGAAGATTTGGCCCAAAGTCAGGGCTTTGCCGCCCAAAAGCAGGGTTTCGCGGGCGCGACCTTGCAGCAAATGTTCAGCCTCGGCCCAATCTTTGGCGACACGAGGGGCGACGGGAACACCTTCATCCGCATAACGAATCGCGGGGGCAAGGGTTTCAGCCAGCGACATGCGGCCCCAATCGGCGGAAAGTTGGCAGAATGCATCAACCGCGCCGGGGATTGTAACCGCCTCGGGCGCGTAAAGCGGCATCGCAGTAAGGCCACGGGCACGCAAAGCGTTGGCATCCAACCCCTTTGGTGCGCGGCCGGAACCGTTCAATGCGTGAATGTCCTCGGTGCCCGCAGGTTTAAAAAGAACAAAACAATCACCGCCAAGGCCGGTCATTTGCGGTTCACAAAAGCCAAGCAAAACGGCACCAGCGATTGCAGCATCGACTGCGTTTCCGCCCGCCTTTAGCACATCAATTGCGGCACTTGCAGCCAGCGGGTGCGACGTGGCGCACACACCATTGGCAGCGTAAACGGCCGAACGGCCCGGCATTTGAAAATCACGCATTCTGTTCCCCCCAGTCTGATTGTCCCGAAGTAAATCCGAAAAAAGTGCCGACTGGAACCCGCAATTTGACTGTCTCGCCATACAATTGAAATGGAAAGCCCCGGCGTTGCGCACTGAGTGGGGACAATAGTCGCAACGCCGAGGGAAGCTTTGTTCAGCTACAGTGCCAATCTAGCTGCAGATAATGTTTGAGGTGCGGGAAAATCGGGGCAAGGCCGTGGCGGATCGGGGCAATCTTAAACATGTGCCGGTTTTTCAATCCACACGTGCCAGAGTGGCGTCTGCGGGCAGGACAAACGACAGATGGTTGGTTGATTGCGACCGCCGATAGGTTAAATCTTGGACGAGTGTGCGGATAAGATACCAACCGAACCCGCCTTCGGGCAAATCTTGGCTTGCGTCGATGGGGGGGAGTTTGCCTTGCGGCAACTGTTCTTGCGGGAAAGCGTGGCCTTGGTCGGTGACGACAACCTCTACCCCCATGCCCAGATCACAGAGGCTGACCGAGATACTCCCCGCCTGCCCAGCATAGGCGTGTTCAACGATATTGTTAAACACCTCGGCCAAAACGATTTCCGCTGTTCCGCGCGCGCATACGTCCAAGCCACGCAGCGCAGAACAGGCCAGCATGGCAGCCAAACCGCGACGTACAGCAAGCGGAGACCCTTCTATCGTAAACTGCATCGCCTGCTTTTTCATATTCCCACCTTAGCCTGCCTTGCGCAGACCTTCGGGCATCGCGGCATGGATTGTGAACACGGTATCCATTCGGGTCAGCCGGAACACCTTGGCAACTGTAATCGTAAGGCCAAACAAATCAAGCTTGCGGTCCGGCCCCAAGAGTTTCATCACCCCAACCACCGCCCCCAAACCTGAGCTGTCAAGGAAAGCGACCTGTGACAGATCAAGCAAAACACGCTCAGACGGGGTTTGCGTCACCTCGCGCATACGTTCTTTGAATTGAATTGCGCTGGCGGCGTCGATGCGGTCTTCGTTCACGGTGACAACCAAAAAGGCGTCTTGTACGTTGGCAGTCAGGTTCATCCTGCACACTCCTTTACTTAATCTGGCACACAATCGGTGCTTGCAGCCTAGAACCCAGTGATTAGCATTCCGTAACTGAATCGCGGATTTGAGGGTGAAATGCATAAAGTTGTTATCTCTGGGGCCGCACGAACCGCGATGGGCGGGTTCCAAGGGGCCTTCTCGGGGGTTTCGGCCGCAACCTTGGGCGGGACAGCGATTCGCGCCGCATTGGGCACCTGCAACCCTGACCTTGTGGAAGAACTTCTGATGGGCTGCGTGTTACCCGCAGGCCAAGGGCAGGCACCGGCGCGGCAGGCAGGCTTTGCCGCCGGTCTTTCACAGTCCGTACCCGCGACCACGGTGAATAAGATGTGCGGTTCGGGGATGAAAGCCGCGATGATGGCCTATGATCAAATCGCACTGGGACAGGCCCAAATCATAGTGGCTGGCGGCATGGAAAGCATGACCGAGGCACCCTATCTTCTGCCAAAAATGCGCAGCGGGGCGCGGCTGGGGCATGTGGCGGCCATTGACCACATGTTCCACGATGGGCTTGAAGACGCCTATAACGGCGGGCGCCTGATGGGCTCCTTTGCCGAAGATTGCGCCCAAGCCTTCGGCTTTACCCGCGCCGATCAGGATGCCTACGCGCTCGCCTCGCTCACACGCGCACTGGCGGCCCAAGCTTCGGGCGCCTTTGCTGCCGAAATTGCGCCGATGACGGTGACCACCCGCAAAGGCGATCTCATCGTAGCCAGCGATGAGCAACCCGCCCAAGCACGCCCCGAAAAGATCCCGACCCTGAGACCTGCCTTTCGCACCGGCGGCACCGTCACGGCCGCCAATTCCTCATCTATCTCCGATGGCGCGGTGGCCTTGTTGCTCACCTCCGAAACCGCCGCAAAAACCCATAACCTCCCCATCCGCGCCTATGTTTTCGGCCACGTCAGCTATGCCCAAGCCCCGGCCGATTTCCCCACCGCCCCCATACCCGCCGCGCGCAAACTCTTGCAAAACTTGGGCTGGGAAACATCCACCGTCGACCTGTGGGAAATCAACGAGGCCTTCGCCGTTGTTCCAATGGCCTTTATGCAACAGCTCAAAATCCCGCATGAAAAGGTGAACGTAAACGGTGGTGCTTGCGCCTTGGGCCACCCTATCGGCGCATCCGGCGCACGTATCATCGTCACCCTCTTGCACGCCCTCGAATCCCGCAATCTCAAACGCGGCATCGCAGCTATCTGCATCGGCGGCGGCGAAGGCACCGCAATCGCTATTGAGCGCCCTTAAAACCCTTTCCCAATCATCTGTTCACAAATATCTCGGGGGTGCGGGGGCTGGCCCCCGCTCTTGCATCAAACAGAAAGACCACCATGCCCGATTACAAACAGCTATCCCAAACCCTCCACGCGCTTTGCACTGGGGAAACCGATGGCGTTGCCCTGATGGCAACCATTGCGTGCGAACTCCACAACGCGCATGAGCTGTCAGATTGGACCGGCTTTTACCGCGTCACTGCACATGAGACCTTGAAAATTGGCCCCTACCAAGGCGGCCACGGTTGCCTCGTCATTCCGTTTTCACGCGGGGTTTGCGGGGCTGCGGCGCGCACGGGCCAGCCGCAACTGGTGCCTGATGTCGATGCCTTCCCCGGCCACATCGCCTGCGCGTCCTCGACCCGTTCGGAATTGGTGCTGCCGGTTTGGAACGGGGCTGGGCAATTGCTGGCTGTGCTGGATTTGGACAGCAACACCCCCGATGCTTTTACCCAGACTGACGTCGCTGAACTGACCCGCCTGATGGCCGATCTGTTCAAGGCCGCGATTTGATCTAACGTGCCCCCCAACACCGGAGTTCCCATGCTGATTTCCTTGCACCACGTCCAACTTGCCATGCCACAAGGCGGCGAGGCACAGGCCGAGGCGTTTTACGCGGGTATCCTTGGCATGACCGCCGCGCCCAAGCCCGCAGCACTGGCAGCGCGTGGCGGTATCTGGTTTGAGGCAGGCCCGATCCGCCTGCATCTGGGCGTTGAAACCCCTTTCATCCCCGCCCGCAAGGCGCATCCGGCCTTTGAGGTGGCAGACCTGAGCCGCGTCACCAAACAGCTACAATCTGCAGGGTTAGAGCCCAAAACAGATCAAGACCTTCCAGGTATCCGCCGGATCTATATCAACGATCCGTTCGGCAACCGTATCGAGTTGCTGCAACAGGTCTAGGCTGGGGTTCCGAGCGGCCCATAGCGCCAAACCTCAAATCATTTTGCGCGGCACAAAGGCGGGGTGCAAAAGGATTTGAGGTTCGGCATCACCAGATAGAATTAACCTAGACCAGATTGTCTGCGAGGGGTCTTTGCGCTAATGGCAAAGAATGAGCGAATTTATCTATACCCCGCCAATGACACCCCTTGTTGTGCTGTATTGCGACGATCACATCGTGGTCGCGGACAAACCGTCTGGCCTGCTGTCGGTGCCCGGCAAGGGCGAAGACCGCGACGATTGTTTTATCAACCGCCTGCGGGATGCTTTCCCCGACATCTTGCTGGTGCATCGGCTAGATCTCGACACCTCGGGCGTGATGATCTTTGGCCGGACCAAGGCCGCGCAGGGCTTTTTGGGACAGCAGTTTGAAAAACGGCTGACCAAGAAAATCTATCTCGCGCGGGTATGGGGCGATGTCACCGAAGACGCCGGACGGGTTGATTTGCCGCTGTGTGTAGACTGGCCCAACCGGCCCCGCCAGCATGTGAATTATGAGATCGGCAAGCCTTCGATCACCGATTGGCGGGTCTTAAAACGGGGGGCTGGTGAAACCCGAATGAAGCTGACCCCGCTAACGGGGCGGAGCCACCAATTGCGGGTTCATATGCAGTCGATCGGGCATGTGATTTTGGGGGACCCTTTATATGCGACAGGACCAGCGCTAGAGTATGAGCGTTTGATGCTGCATGCTGACAGCTTAAAAATCCGGCACCCTGAAAGTGGGGCCGCGATGAGCTTTTCTGCGGCATGCCCGTTTTAAAAGGGGCGCATCAGCCAGCCGTTTTTTGTAAGCTGGGCTGACCGAAGCCTTCATTTTCATCTTTACCATGCCACTGCACCCCAAGCGCACAACCGGACTGCCAAAATTTAGGTAATCTTTTCCAGCCGTTCCTTAGACATATCACCCGGCACAATCGTAATCGGCACCGGCAACCCGCCCGAACTGCGGCTAAGCTGGGTGACAAGAGGGCCGGGGCCGGATTTATCACTCCCTGCGCCCAAGACCAAAATCCCGATTTGAGGATCGTCATTCACCTGCGCCAAAATCTCGGTCAGCGGATCGCCTTCGCGGATCACCAACTCGGGGTTAACGCCTTGCTTGTCGCGCATCCATTTGGCGAACACCTCAAAATGCGCTTCGATCCGTTCGCGTGCCTCGGCCCGCATCAGATCGGCGACACCCATCCAATGCTGGTATTCCTCGGGCGGGATGACCGACAGAATCTGTACCCCTGCCCCAGTATGGGCCGCCCGCAGCGCCGCAAAGCGCATCGCGTTCAAACATTCACGGCTGTCATCCAGCACCACCATAAACTTACGCATCTATTCCCTCGCGTTGCTGCGCAGATCATGGCGCATATGCCCCCCAGCTTGCAAGCATTACCCGTAGCAAAGCGCGTTTACGCCGCGCTCTCGCCCCGCATCATCGCCAAATGCTGTTTCAGCGAGGGCGCGAAAAACAGCAGCCACCCCGTGGTCAGGAACAAAAACAAAAGCCCCGGCCACCACAGCACGGAAAACACCACCCCCACAGCCCCCGCCACCCGCAACGCATCCAAAGGTGGCATAAACTTGCGCATCATAATGTGAAACAGCTTGCCGCCATCCAACGGCTGCACCGGCACCATGTTAAAGACAAACAGCGCGAGGTTTAGAAAGCCGAAGGTGTCGACCCAGTAAAACAGCTCATGGTGCCAATAGGTTTCACTTGTATCCAACCAGCCATAGGCCCAGTTTGCAGCAAGCGAGGCCACAGCCCATAGCGTCAGGTTCACAAGCGGCCCCATCGCCACGATCAGCTCGTCTTGTTTATAGCTGCTTGGCCCATGCTCACAAAACCCGCCGCCACCAAAGATCACCACGCGCCGCACCGTGATGCCTTGCACATAGCAGCCCCAAGCATGGCCCATTTCATGCAAGAAAATCGCCAGCAGGATTAGCGCAACCATAACCACCGCATCAATCGCGCCCTGCACAGAGCCGAGTGAAAACACCAGATAAAACACCGCCAACATGGCAATAGATTGCTTGATTTCCACAGCAAAGCCAAAGCGGGTGTGGGCCGAAAACACCGTGCGATCATTTTGAAACATATTCAGGCCCTTGTTACGCGCCAGCGCTATGCGCCCAATCCCAATACAGGCTACGCACCCGCCGCGTCATAGGGCCAATGCCATAATCGGTACCGTCAAACGCCTTTACCGGCGTCACCTTCGCAAAGTTGCCGGACAGAAACACCTCATCCGCCGCATGGAAATCTTCAAACGTCAGCACGGTTTCCACCACTTCTACACCATCGGCGCACAGGTTGGCGATGTGGCGGGCGCGGGTAATGCCCGACAAAAACGTGCCATTCGCAATCGGGGTAAACACCACACCGTCGCGCACCATAAACACATTTGCGGTCGCCGTTTCGGCCACATTGCCCATCGCATCGGCGACCAAAGCATTGCCAAACCCTTTGGAGTTCGCCTCGACCAGCATCCGCGCGTTGTTGGGGTACAGACAGCCTGCCTTGGCGTTGCAGACGTTGTCTTCCAGCACTGGCCTGCGAAACCGCGTGCGCGTCAGCGTGGTCGCGGCGTCAACGTCTGGCATCGCCACCTCTTCCAGCGCCATCGCAAAGCCGGTGGCCCCCATTTTCGGCGCAACCCCCAGCTCTGACCCGTCCAGCGCCCAATACATCGGGCGCACATAAACGGCTTGGCCTGCGCCATAGGCCCGCAAGCCTTCGCGCGCGATCGCCTCCATCTCGGGGCCAGTCAGTGTCGGCGTAATCATCAATGCCTCGGCCGAGGCATTGGCCCGCGCGCAATGCTTGGCCAAATCAGGCGCCACACCATCAAACTGCCGCGCGCCGTCAAAAATCGACGAGCCTTGCCACATCCCATGGTCCGAGGCGCGCATCACCGGCACGTCGCCCTCATGCCATTTGCCCTCAAAATAAGTACGGATATTTATGCCAAACGCCATCGGATCACCTTTCTTGCCATTCGCCACAGGTTAACCACCGCGCTTGCCCATGGTCCAGCCCTAGTCGCACAACCCGTGGGGCAACCCGTCCCTGCCTGTCCCCCCTCGTGGCTGCAGGCTGCCCCAGCTTACCCAACGTAAAATACAACAATCCGCCTATTTCTGAACACTTACCCTTTTGCTGCAGTGCAGCATTGTATAGCCTGCCCTCAACGATCAGGAGATCAAAATGACAAAAGTTGCCACACTCTTCGATAATGCGATAGAGATGAGCATGATGATGATAGAGGCCCAAAGCGTTATTCACATGCGCCTTATGGGCATGGCGGGCCTGTGGAAGGTTTGCCCGCAAGAAAACAGCCGCATGGTAACAGAAAAGCTGGAAGCCATGATGCAAGCCACCAGTGATGCGGGCCAAGCAACCCTGCGCGGCGGCTCGGCCGATGAAATAACCGCCGCCGCGATTGCGCCAATGCGCAACGCAACCCGCGCCAATTCTGAACGGCTTGGCAAAAACGGCATGAAATGGGGTTAAGGCGGCTTGCAATCGCTCTAAATCAGACCGTTTGCAAACCAAACCCTACAAAACGCAGGGCAACCGCCCACCTCATCATCTGTTCTTAAATATCCCCGCCGGAGGCAACGCCATCAGCGCCGCAGCGCAGCTTATGCAAAACGCCGCGCGGCATCCAGCGCAAGCCCTGTCCCGACGCTGCCCAGCAAATCCCCCGTGGCAATCCGCACCCCCGGCAAACAGTCGCGCACCGCGTTTTGCACCACGGGCAGGCTCGATGACCCGCCGGTCATGAACACGGTGCCAATCTGCGACGCATCCACACCCGCCTGCGCCAGCACCACGCCAATCGCTTCAACAATCCGCGCGACCGGCTTTTGCACCACCGCGTCCAGCATCCCGCGGCTGGCCCCTGTATCCACGCCGATAAATTCGGTCAACCGGATCGGCGTCGCCAGTGTGTCGGTCAGTTCAATCTTGGCGGCTTCAACCGCCATAGCAATCGAATGCCCGCTGCGGTCTTCGATCACGCGGATCAGGCGGTCAATCAGCGCGGGCTCATCCGCGTCAAAGCGAATTTCCTTCATATCGGTCATCGCCCGCCCGCCATAGACAAGGTTGATACGGTGCCAAGTCGCCAGATCATGGTAATAATGCAAAGGCATCGGGGTTTTGCCCTTATTGATCATCGACCCCAGCCCCAAAGCGGGCATCACCTGCGCCAGTGACAGCAGCCGGTCAAAATCTGTCCCGCCCACGCGGATACCGTGGCTTGCCAAAATGTCGCTGTCACGGTCGGCTTTGCTGCGCCCCTCGGGCGACACGCGCAAGATTGAAAAGTCCGAAGTACCACCGCCGATATCGACGATCAGTACCAGCTCTTCGGCCTGCACGGTCGATTCGTAGTGCAACGCCGCCGCAATCGGCTCGTATTGAAAGGCGATATGCTCGAAACCGTTGGAAATGGCGATACGTTCCAACACATCCTGCGCGGCTTGGTCGCCCTCGGGGTCGTCATCGACAAAATGCACAGGCCGCCCCAACACAGCGTGCCGCGTTCCGGGCTGTACGGCATCCAACTGGTCGCGCAAATGGCCAAAAAACCGGCCCAAAATATCGGTGAATGCCAAGGCACGGTTGCCCACACGGGTTTTCTCATGGATCAGCGGCGACCCCAGCGTCGATTTCAGCCCGCGCATCAGCCGCCCGTCCCAACCCTCGGTATAGGCGGCAATTGCAGCACGGCCAAACTCGGGCGGGGCGCCGTCGCTATCCCAAAACACCGCCGAGGGAATAGTCGTCGCAGCCCCTTCAAGCGGGATCAACCGCGAGGCCCCGTCGACCAAAATGGAAACTGTCGAATTCGAGGTCCCGAAATCGACGCCACAAACCTGCGTTGCTTTTGCCATCTCTCGGCCTCACTGCTCTAGGAAAGGCGTGGGGTCTAAGGGCAATTCGTGCCCGTGTAAAGCCCGCTTGAACCTAGGGTGCTTCGGCCAATAGGGCCGGCAGATCCAGCCGCATATTGCCCATCAACAACCCGCCCTTGGCATCGCGAGGCCACGCGTCACGCGGGCGGTCACGGTACAGCTCTATGCCGTTGCCATCAGGGTCGCGCAGATACACCGCTTCGGACACCCCGTGATCTGCAGCCCCCTCTAACACTATACCCGCCGCCAAAACCCGTTTTACCGCTGCGGCAAGGCTGGCACGGTCTGGCAGCAAAATAGCGGTGTGGTATAGGCCGGTATGGCCAGCAGGGGCAGGATGGCCGCCACGGCTTTCCCATGTGTTCAGCGCGATGTGGTGATGATATCCGCCAGCCCCTAAAAATACAGCCTGATCGCCATACCGTTGTTGCACCTCAAACCCCAAAACGCCGCAGTAAAACGCCTCCGCGCGGTCAAGATTGGCAACCTTCAGGTGCACATGGCCAATCATAGTATTTGGCGGCAAAGCCGCAAAAGGCGTGTCGGGCATCGCGTCCTCCGTTGGTAAGCCGCAAGGCTAACCCACCCACACGCATGTCATAACCCCAGAGAACGCACACCCATCGTGCAAAAATGCAAAAAAAAACGCCCTTTCCCAAGGGCCGTGGGAAGGGGCGTTAATAAGGTTTGACCAATCCTGCTGGGCTGGCAATTACCTTGGGGAACTAAACCAACAAACCCAAATACCCCACAACCCTCAGCGCGTAAAAAGGGAGTTAGCGCAGGCTGCGGGCCAACTCTGCAATGCCGAAACCAAATCGCATCGCAGTCACAATAAAAAAACCTCTGGACCCAAGGACAGGCCCAGAGGCGAATTAAAGTCAGCTCTACCTGCTTGCGCAGGGGGGACCGAGCCGACACGACCCTAAATTTGTCGCACTTGCTTGATGCCACCTTTGTGCCTGCAGCGCTGTTACCTTGGTTACAAGCCGCAACAATCTTTACAAATTGTTAGGTTTTTCGTGACCGGATCATGCCGACGATGTCATAGACCTCATCCACAATCGGGCGGGCTATCGCATCGGCACGCGCGGCGCCCTCACCCAAAATCCGGTCAATCTCGGCAGTATCTTGCATCAGCCGGTTCATTTCGGTGGTAATCGGCCCCATCACCGACACCGCCAAATCGGCCAGCGCCGGTTTAAAGCTGCCAAACTGCGCGCCGGCGTGTTCGCGCACCACGTCTTCTGCGCTCATCCCTGCCAGCGCCGCATAGATGTTTACCAAATTACGCGCTTCGGGGCGGTCATTCAGCCCTTCCAGCTCACTCGGCAACGGCTCGGCATCCGTCTTGGCCTTTTTGATCTTTTTCGCAATCATATCGGCATCATCGGTCAGGTTGATGCGGCTTTGGTCGGACGGGTCGGATTTTGACATCTTTTTGGTGCCGTCGCGCAGGCTCATCACCCGCGTTGCAGCGCCTTCAATCACCGGCTCGGTGATCGGAAAAAAGTTCACACCGAAATCATTGTTAAACTTGGCGGCAATGTCACGGCACAGTTCCAAATGCTGCTTTTGGTCCTCGCCTACCGGCACATGCGTCGCCTTATAGGCCAGAATATCTGCAGCCATCAGCGCAGGATAGGCGAACAGGCCCAAAGACACGTTTTCAGAGTTCTTGCCAGCCTTATCCTTGAACTGCGTCATCCGGCTCATCCAGCCCATTCGCGCGACACAGTTGAAAATCCACGCCAATTCGACATGCGCTGTGACTTGGGATTGGTTGAACAAGATCGACCGCGCAGGATCAATCCCCGCCGCAATAAAGCCCGCGGCCGCCTCGCGCGTTTGTTGGCGCAGTTTCACGGGGTCTTGCCACACCGTAATCGCGTGCATATCGACAAGGCAATAAACCGTTTCGATCCCCTCATCCTGCTTTTCCACGAACCGCTTTAGCGCGCCAAGATAATTGCCAAGCGTCAACCCGCCCGAAGGCTGGATGCCAGAGAAAATGCGTGTCGGAAAGGCATGAGGCGTTTGGACCGGCTCGGCCATAGGGAATACTCCATCTGGAAATTACATTCCAACTGGCTTACCCTTGCCGCAAAGGGGCGTCAATCAGACCCCTGATATGAGAGGCCCGATGCAAACCGATCACAATGCCGCCCCGCTGAACCCGCTGCCCGCCGTCATCTGGCTGCTGGCCCTGCCAATCATCGCAATGGAGGTAGTGCTTAATCTTGCCGCCGTGGGCATTATCGGCGGTGCCACAGGCATCGGCTGGCGCCAAGATGCGGTGCAACGCTTTGCCTTTTCGCCCGACTTCATGCGCCAGATGATAGAGACCAACTACTACCCGCCCGAGCAACTGCTTCGTCTTGTCAGCTACCCGATTGTCCACCTGAATTTTACCCACGGACTGTTCGTCGTGGTGTTCCTGCTGGCATTGGGCAAAATGGTGGCTGAGATTTTCAAACCTTGGGCCGTGTTGGTCGTTTTCTTTGGCGCCACCCTCGCTGGTGCCCTCGCCTACACGGCGCTGCCGATGATCCACAGCCCTTTGATCGGCGGGTATCCTCCGGTCTACGGGCTGATCGGCGCGTTCACGTTCCTGTTGTGGACCAATCTCGCGGGGACCGGCGCCAGCCAATACCGTGCGTTTTCCCTGATTGGGATGCTCATGGGGATACAGCTGTTGTTCGGCGTGCTGTTCGGCGGCGGCTGGGATTGGGTGGCCGAGCTGGCGGGGTTCTTTACAGGGTTTCTTCTGTCATTTGTGGTCAGTCCGGGCGGCTGGGCGCGGGTGAAGCAAAAGATTCGCGAGCGTTGATGGGCGGTTTAGGCAACATAGCCCCACGAATGCGGTCAGCGTCAAAGCGGCAAGGCGCAGCGTTTTTAGCCATCGCCTTCGGCTGGCAGCATCTGTAAAGCTGCGTCCCAAACTTGCGGCAAAGCGGCTATCGCCGCCTGTATCGCGGCGTGATCTTGGTTTTTAGCGGCCGTTTCAATGGCCAGCAAGGCTTGGCGCAGATCGACCAGACCGAAGTAAGCGGCGCTGCCCGCGCCTTTATGGACGAGGCTTTCCATCTCAACGGGGCTTTGCGCCGTCTCTGCCGTTAAAACTGTGATGGTCTGCTCAATATCATTCTTAAAACGCACCAATAGCTGCTGTAGCGCTTTTGCGCCCAACATATCACGCAAATCATCCAACGCAGACGTCGTGGCGGCGGGCGTCGCCACAGGGTTTTGTGGTGCCTCCAGTGTGCTGACAACGCGCAGCAAGGCTGCACGCGACAGTGGCTTGGTTAATACGTCGTTCATCCCATCGGCCAAATAGGCCTCTTGCTCTTCGGCCATCGCATTGGCCGTCAGCGCCACGATTGGCACTTGTGCGCACAGCCCCTGCCCTGCGCGGATTTCGCGTGTCGCGCTGCGCCCGTCCAAAACCGGCATACTGATATCCATCAAAATCAGATCGAAGGCCTGATTCTGCGCTAATGTAACGGCCTCGCGGCCATTATGCGCCTCGACCACTGTATGACCAGCGGCGCGCAGCATTTCGCGGGCAACCACCCGGTTGATCTCATTGTCTTCGACAAGCAGCACGCTGCGGCTGATGGCATCTTGTATCGGCGCATCGTGGCCCTTGGTCTTGGTGGGTGGCGCAATAGGCTTGATTGGAAAGCGGATCCTGAACACGCTGCCAGCGCCTGGCGCACTTTCAACCGAAATCGTGCCGCCAAGGGCGTTTATATACCGTTTCGCAAGCCCAAGCCCCAACCCCGTGCCCCCGACATCACGACCATAAGAGCTGTCACCCGTCACGAAATCATCAAAAATCCGCGCCTGAAGCGCGGCATCCATCCCGATGCCCGTATCGCGGACGACGATTTCCAGATCATCCCCAGCTTGCAGCGTGACGTTAATCTTTCCACCATGGGTGAATTTCACCGCGTTGCCGATCACATTCATCAGCACATGCTGAATATGGTCGCGGTCAGCGCGTATCCATTCCACCGGTGTGCCTGCCCATGCCCAATTAAGGACGGTATTGCGCGCCACAGCAGCACCGCTTTGATTATCAACGATATCTTGCAACAATGTGCTAAGGTTCATATCAACGGGCCGCAGCGTCAGCTTGCCCGCATCATATTTGGTGATGTCCAGAACATCGGAAATATGGCTCATCAACAGCTTGCCAGAGATTTCCATATTTTTGATATAGCGGTTCTGTTGCTCGGTTGGCTGCGTATCCTCTAGCAAGGATAAGTTCCCCAAAAGGCCGTTCAGGGGGGTACGAATTTCATGGCTCATCGTTGCCAGAAAATCGGTCTTTGCTTTCTCACCAGCCAAGGCGCGATCTAGGGCAGCCACAAGCTCAGCTTCGGCGCGCACGCGGTGCGAAATATCGCGCAGGAAGGCAATATACACCTCGCCGCCTTCGGTCGTCGCGGCTTGCAACGAAACCTCGACAGGAAACACCGACCCATCGGCGCGTTTTGCCTCAAGCTTTATACGGCCCTTGCCGATGATCTGTTTTTCGGTCGCAGCCACATCACGCCGCATGTTGCCTTCGTAATCTGCGACCAGATGGTCGGGCACGATCAATTGACTGACAGTTTTGCCAATGGCCTGCGCGGCACTATAGCCGAAAATCTGCTGTGCGGCGGCGTTGAACTCTACTATTCTCCACCGCTCATCAGCAACGATAACACCATCAAGCGCGGTTGAGATGACAACATTCATCCGCTCGCTCGCCTCGATCGCCTCTTTGCGGCGGCGTATGTTTTGGCGGTTCAGACGGCCTTGATACAGCGCCAAGATCAAGAGAACGACAATCAGAAACGCGACGCTGGCCGCCATCTGCATCAACGTAAGCGCCACTTTTTCGCGCATCCGGTCTGAGGCATCGGCGAAAAAGCTAAGACCCGAATTCGACAATGTCCGCGCGCGCGTTTCCGCATTTTCGGCCAAAACCAACAAGTCGGGCAAGGCGGCGATTAGGGTTTCATCGTCGGCATCAAGAAAATCGACGGAATCGAACAAAAACACCTGCAACTCGGCCAAGGGCAGCGAAAACCCCGCAAGCTTGCGCAGGGGCGCATAGATTGACGCCACCCGCAGCGTTTCCATGCGACTATAGAAAATATCAAATTCGCGCCGCAAGGATTTTAGATCAGGATCGGGTGAATGGATCGCGCGTTCCAGATCAAGCCTGTATTCGAGAAATTCGACCTCGGCTTGTGACAGCGTCCATTGCACATTGTCCGACCGCGCGGAATTCAACAGACGCAAATCGCGCACCACATTTGCAGACGTAACCGCAATGACCGCAGCGCCAATCACGCCCAGCACCGCCCAAATCCAAAGGCTGCTTCCACTCCGCGGGGATTTCTGCTTCATCCAGCCATTTCCCCAATCAGGATACGCACTTAAGCATGTATAACGTCACTTTATTGCAAGGCTTCTATCCGGTCGAGTTGCCAAATACTGCGCGAATAAATCACTTCCTTGCGGTAGTCGGCCTTGCTATCATAGGGGTAGATCACCCAAAGCGGCCCTTTTTCACGGAGTGACATCTCGTTCCCGTCGATCCGGTAGGCGATGATTGCCCCCCCCTCAACAGCATCGGATAGCGGGATCTCTATTGCGTAATCGTTAACCGCCGTGGCACGCAAATTAGTGCCTTTTATCTTCAGCGCGTCAACCAAGTCTTTCAGGGACACGCCCTGAAAGCTGTGAACGCCCTCTGTCCAAATCGTTGATGTGGTGATCGTTGTCGGCGTCATGGCTTCAAGCATCTCACGGTCTAATACGGCGGTGCCGTTGGCATTGCTGACCCCAACATTACCCGAAACGGTCAAAAGCACATCCCCTTTGGGCACTGCAAGCTCTGCCCCAAAACTAGGCGCCGCAAGCGCAACCATAAGTGTGGCCGCGCGCAAAACAGTTCGCAACATAGGATGATCCTTTTCTAAGTTATAAAGACATATGCCTGAAATCTAAGCAGAACGCACCGGTTCAAACGGATACACACCTACCCGTTTGGATAGGTCCGCCCAGCTATGCCCGTATTTAAAACGTGCAACCGCGGCTGTTGCCGTCTAGAAACGCGCAAAGGCAAGGAGAGCACGATGCGGGTGTTAATCGCTGATGACCATGATCTTGTACGTGACATGCTGGTTATGCTGTTGCAATCGCAGGGCGATATAGAGACAAGCACCGCCGCAGATTTCCAACAAGCCTGCGCGCTGATCGACAATGAGTCGCGCTATGATCTGATCATGCTGGATCTGAATATGCCCGGCATGAACGGACTGGATGGCCTGCGCCGCGCCTTGGCTATGCATGGCGGGCAGCGGGTTGCCCTGCTATCGGGCACCGCCACCCGTGAAATAGCGCAGCAGGCCCTAGAGGAAGGGGCTGCGGGTTTTGTGCCGAAAACGCTGCCCGCGAAATCTATGATCAACGCTGTAAAGTTCATGGTGATGGGCGAACAGTTTGTTCCGTTTGATTTTATGACGACGCAAGACGCCCCCGAAACCCATCCGCTGGCAGATAAGCTAACCCCGCGTGAATTGCAGATGTTGAAAGGTCTGACCGAGGGCAAATCTAACAAGGAAATTGCCCGCGATTTGGACATCAGCGAACCAACGGTAAAGCTGCATATGAAAACCCTGTACCGCAAGCTTGATGCGTCAAACAGAACACAGGCTGCAATGATCGCGCATGAGGCAAAGCTTTTCTGACCCTATTGGCACGCCCAACGCCAAAAACCGGCGTTGGGCGCTGGGGCTGACGGGCGGAAGCGCCTCTTGCAGCTATGACTTACAGCTCTGACACGATCTCACAGCAAGGCCTGAAGCATCTGCAACCGGCCCCGAATATTTTTCGCGGTATCAGCCACGGCTTGCGAGTCCTTAATCGGGTCGCTTTTTTCAATGCTCTGCGCCCATTCAGGGATATCGGCAAAGCCAAAGACATGCGACGCCCCTTTTAAGGAATGCGCCTGTTGTGTCACGACAAGGGCCTCACCACTGCTGATCGCGGCATCGATTTTATCCAAGCGCTCTGTCGCATCCGTGATGTATTTTTGAACAAAGGCCGACACTTCGGACAGGCCGAATATTTCCGTCAATTCCTTGGCGGCGGTGACAGACATCATGTCGATGATTGATTTGTCTGCGGGCGCTTCGGGCGGGGCGACCACGGGTTCCGGCTCTGCCACTTTGGCCTGTAGTGCCGCAGGGGTTCGCGCGGCCTTGCTGTTGCCCAGCGCCGCGATCATCGCGGCCTTCAGCTCTTCAAAGGGGATAGGTTTCGACAAAACCGTGTCAACGCCAACCTGTCTTGCCTCTTCCTCAATCGCGTCCATGACATGTGCGGTCAGCACCAAAAACGGCGGCAGGTCACTGCCTGCCCATTTATCACGGATCCGGCGGGTCGCCTCTAGCCCGTCCATTTCGGGCATCGCCACATCCATCAGCACGATATCAAATTTATCAGGTGCAAACGCCTCTAGCGCCAAACGCCCGTTTTCGGCCAATTCGGCAACCAAGCCCATGCGGGCCACATAGGCCAGCAGCAGCTTTTGGTTGATCGGGTTATCTTCGGCAATCAAAACCCGCTTGCCCGTCAGGGTGATCTGCTGGGAGGCATCGCCCAAGGCCGCGTGGTTTTCGCCCGTCGAAGACGCGGCAACAACGGCAACGGGCAGCTCAAACCAAAAGGTAGACCCTTCGCCCAAGCTGCTATCAACCCCGACGCGGCCGCCACAACCCTCCATGATCCGTTTACAGATCGCAAGGCCAAGCCCCGTGCCCTGGGCTGCAGCCGTCAGAGAGTTTGAAATCTGTGAGAAATCTTTGAACAGATCAGGGATTTTATCTTCGGCAACACCCACGCCGAAATCTTCGACTTCGACGCGCAGCAGTTTATCCTTGGGGTCGGGGGTCGCCATGGCACGCACGATGATCGGCCCATCGGTCGAATAGCGCAGCGCATTATCGATAAAGTTCGAAATAACCTGACGGATCCGCGTTGCATCACCCAAAAACAACTGGGGCACGCTTTTGTCAATCTTGGCATGGATCGACCGCCCTTTGCCCTTTTTGTTCGTCACCGCGAGTATCCGAATGCTTTCAATCGCGGCGCGAATATCGACGTGTTCTTCTTGGAACACAAAAACACCGGCCTCCATCTTCGAAAAATCAAGCACGTCATTCACGATACGGCTGAGCCCGTTTCCAGCGATCTTGGCATACTCAAGCAGCTCTTTACGGCCTTCATCCTGCTCATCCATGCTAAGCAAATCGATCATCCCCAACAACCCGCCCAACGGCGTGCGGATTTCATGGCTCATCGTGGCAACAAAACGACTGCGCACGATTGAGGCAGTTTCGGCCTGCCTCAGCGCGACCTGCAATTCGGATGTCCGCTTTTGAACCGCCTGCTCCAGCTCGGCGGAATAGGCGCTCATCTTTTTGTTGGCTGTGAACAGGTCACGGCTTTTTTGCTCTAGCAGAGCCTCGGCCTCGGCGCGGGCAGCTTGTTCGCGCTGGTATCTTTTGCGCGAGACGCGATCATCGGTGCTGTCGTTCATTCTGTTCGGGTGCCTTATGCGGTCAGACGAATATCAAACCGAGTTGCGTTGGCGGGGGTTGGCACTGCCATGCGCTGAATATCGGCAGATTGGCTGAACAGATCAAGGCAGGCTTCGATCATCCCATGGCAAAACTCGACCAGCGGCCGTGGCGATGAATAGGTCATGATCAAATGATCTGGCGCCAAACGCTTGGTTTCGAACACAGGCAGCTCTGCGTCAGGGTAAAGCTTTGCAACCTCAACGTGAATTTCGCCATCAACCGATTCAAGCATCGCGAAACTATCTGCTTTGCCTTCAAAGAATGCAGGGAAATTTTCGACAAAGTGATTGATCATCCAATGGCCAAACTTGCGCTGCAACACCTCGGGGCTGATACTGGAATGCGCACTAAGGGCCATCACGATTTTGACAAGTTCCGAGCACGGATAATTGCCAACCGTAGTGAAGGCACCGTCATTATCAAGATCTGCCTTTTCCAGCACCTCATCCACCACATCTTCGCCAAAGGTTTCTTCGGCCATCTTAATCAATTCGACGAAAATCGTTCCCCGCATGGTGTCTCTTTCTTATTTGTGGTGCTGCTCAGCACGTCCCTAAGCGGAGTATAGACGATATCCGTTAAACCTTCAAACACCGCCTTGGCATCTATACCGAATCCCTGCGGCCTAGCCAAAAGAAACCCGCCGCTACCCATATGCCCCTTCGTTTACCCAATTCCGCAACTATCCCTCGGCATAACAAGCGTGCAAAAAGGGACATATGCGGAAAAAGTGGCGAAAAACATCACACAGCTTAAGATTGTTTCGGCTTTGCCATTAAACCGCCCCAAAAATGTATTGAGTTAGAGTATTGTTAACCAACGCCCCTCAATCCGCACAGTCCGAGGGGGCCAAAAAGGCTAGTATAAACGTGCTGTATAATGATTGGGCCAAGACATTGAGGCATTGTAGAAACCTGCTGGATTACCCGCATGCCTGATCGTATCAAGATCATTGTGGCTGAAGATAATCCTATTCAGCGAGAGTATCTTGCGGTGCTCATTCGCAAATTGGGCTATAATCCAATCCCTGCCGAGGATGGCGCAGAGGCCTTGCGCCTGCTGCATTCGACCAATGCGCAGATCATTATCAGCGACTTTGAAATGCCCAACCTGAACGGGATCGAGTTGACGCGCGAAGTGCGCAAGCTGACGCTCGATCACTATGTTCATATCATTATGATCACCGGCATGAACGATGATGATTTCTGGCGTGAGGCCATGGAGGCAGGCGCGGACGACTTTCTTAGCAAGTCAAGCAGCCCTGCCATGCTGAAAGCCCGCATTCGTGCGGCGACCCGCTTAATACATCACGCGATGGAACTGGCCGCGCAAACACGCGCCCTGAAAGACTCCCATGCCCGCATCAACGAAGATCTGCTGGCTGCGGCGAATGCGCAAAGGCAACTTTTGCCCGACCAACGCAACGACTTTCTTGGCTTTAAGATAGCGTCTGCCTTTGTGCCGTCGTCCTTTGTGTCGGGCGATATGTTCGGCTGTTTTCCCGTAGATGAACGGACGCTTGGCATTTACACGGTCGATGTCTCTGGCCACGGGGTGCATGCGTCACTGTTGTCGGTTGCCATTGGCCACCTGATCACGCCGGAATTTTTCCGCACCAAGGCGTTCACGCCGGATGGACACCCCGACCCTGCCGCCCTTGTGGCGGACCTGAACCAGCGCTTTAGCGGCGCGGATAACGATGATTATTTTACGATGTTCACTGGTGTCATTGATACGCAAACAGGGCATCTGACCTATTGCCAAGCCGGGGCACCGTCGCCGATTTACGTTGATCAAGCCGGTAAAATCCTCTGCATCGGCGAAGGCGGCTTTCCCGTCGGGATGCTTCCCGATTTGGCGTTTGAGAATGCCTTTCTAACGATAGGTACGGGCGGCACGCTGGTTCTGTGTTCTGATGCCGCGCTTGAGGCTGAAAACAAGCAGCGCGAAGCTTTTGGACAAGACCGCCTTAAAGGCATAGTTGCCACAAAGCCCCAGACGGGGCTAACAAAACTGCCAGATGACATTATTATGGCCTTGTCAGCGTGGAGCGGCGAAAAGGCACTTGAAGATGATTTGACTATCCTGGCCCTAGAAAGAACCTGAACATGATACATACCACAGCACACGAACCCGATATCACGATCATCCGGCCAGGCGCGCAGCGCCTAACCGCGCAGAACGCCAAGGTATTCAAGGATGAGGTTATTGACCTGATTAACGAAGGTTCAACCCAGCTTGTCATAGATTTCCAAGAGGTGTCTTTCCTCGATTCCTCGGGTTTGGGCGCACTTGTTGGCGTTTTGAAAAAGGTTGGGCATCGCGGCGAAGTGGTCGTCTGCGGGCTTAATACAGAAGTTGAGCAAATGTTCCGCATCTGCCGCATGGACCGTGTTTTCAACATTTACCCAAACGTGAAAATGGCCCTCCAAACCCTTAGCGAGCGTTCGTGACGGTTCATTCCTTCCATATGCCGAAGCTGCTCGACGACGTCGACCCTATGGTCATGGCTTTGGCATCCAAAGTAGACGACATATTGCCAATGGAAGCCCGCTTTCGGTTTGAAGTCTCGGTCAGTGAGGCGCTTACCAATCTGGTGATCCATGCGAATACCGATGCGAAAGACCCAATAATCGATATCCGCCTGACCCTTGGCGACACGACCGTCACCCTTGAGGCTTTCGATCCATCAGGCGCCGCGCCCTTTGATATCCGCGCCCATGCGCCCGACCTGTCGCAGATTAATCCGAGCGTCGAAAATGGGCGCGGGTTGGGGTTGATAATGGAATGCGCCGATAGCGTAGACTATGGCCCCGTTGCCCACAAAAACCGCCTGAAACTTACGTTTACCGCAAGACCCTAAATAAAAAAAGCCTTTGGCAGAGCAGCATAAAAAACGACCGGAGAATCCGAATGACCCCATATGGAACACTAAAGACCATCGTACTGGCCGCAACTGCATGTTTTGCGTTGCCGTTGACAGTTCAATCACAGGCGCTAGAGGCGGCAGATGCCCCCGGCACCGTGATCATCGGCAATACTTCGGTTGATGGTGCCAAGTATAACAGCGTGACAATCCGGTCAGGGGCACCCCTGACCCTTGAATTTTCCAATCAGGACGCGCCACAGGAATGCGCGCATGATCCAAAGATGTCGACCCCGCATTTTGGGCGCAATGGCCCGCTTACAGACCGCGAGTTTGCCATGGCAAAAACCGCTTGGTCCTATTTCGTCAAACGCTATCAGCCCGAGACAGGCTTGGTGAATGCCGTTGGCTCTTTCCCGTCAACGACCATGTGGGATACCGCGTCTTACATCAGCGGACTTGTCGCCGCGTATGAGCTGTGCGTGATCGACAAGCGCGAGTTTGACACCCGCGCGACCAAGTTGATCAGCACCCTGCGCAACCTTGATCTGTTTCGGGGCGAAGCGCCGAACAAGGTGTACAACGCCGCAACAGGCGAAAAGGTGAACTACGCCAACAAGAAGGGCGAAGTTGGCATGTCGGCGCTGGATATTGGCCGTTTGCTGGTTTGGCTGCGGATTTTGAAAGAACGCCACCCCTACCTTGCCAATGCCGTCGATAGCGTGCCGATGCGCTGGAATTTCTGCAACATGGTGAACGAAGATGGCCGGATGTTCGGCTCTTTCGTCAAAGGCGATGGTACGGCCCAATATGTCCAAGAGGGGCGCTTGGGCTATGAAGAATATGCCGCCAAAGGGTTTGAACTGTGGGGCTTTGACACCTCGCGCGCGCAGTCACCTGAACCTTTGGCCTACACCAATATTTACGACGTAAAGCTGCCGTATGACGGGCGCGACCCGCGGGTTTTCAAAAACCAGAACTATGTGCTGACCGAGGGTTACATCCTTGACGGGCTGGAAATGGGCTGGGATCTGGCAACAGATGAGGCCCATGACGGCAACACCGCAAGCCAAGGCTGGCGGGCCGAATTTGCCAACCGAATTTACCTTGTACAACAGCGGCGCTTTGAACAAACGGGTATTATCACCGCGCGGTCCGAGCATCAGGTAGATGGCAAACCTTACTTTGTGTACGATTCCATCTTTGCCGATGGCTATCCATGGAACACGCTGGACCCGACAGGCGAATACCAACCCGACCGCGCCGCCATTTCGGCCAAAGCCGCCGTAGGCCTGTGGGCGCTATGGCAGACCGAATATACGGACCTGTTGTTTGACAGTGTTGCTGATCTGTCTGAACCCGATTTAGGGTTTTACGAAGGGCTCTATGAAAACGGCAACGGCTTTATCCCGCTGCAAACTGCAAACAACAACGGCGTTATCCTCGCCGCGCTGCTGTATAAGGTGCAAGGCCCGATTTTGCAGAAAAACAACAAGAACACCCAGCGTTGGGCGACTGATTTTGCAGGCACCGATATTCGCGCCAACAAATGCCACCCAAGCCTGATGGAAGAGGTTGTAGCCTGCTGTGAATGCGCGAATCCGACGCAAATCTCCCCTGTTATTCCGGTAGAAGAGTTCATCTATTGCCGCCCCGTTTTGACGGGTGGCGAAATTGGCGCAACGGAATGTGACCCCGAAAAACGCGAACTCGCCCCGCCAAAGGTGGTGCAAGTTCTGCCGAAATCTTGCCCTAAGCCGAGTGTGAAGCCATGAATACACGCGCCAAACCTAGAATGGTCTGGTTCGATGCCAACCGCGTTTTTGCGGCTATGGGCGTTGTGCTGATCCACTCTTCTACCGATTTTGCAGGGCAACCCTTTGCCAACGCAGCTGCTGACGAACGGCTTTTGCCTGTATTTTTGCGCTCGATTGGCGAGTTTTCGGGCTCCGAGATGTTCTTTCTGTTCTCGCTATTCCTGATGGCGATGCGGGTCGATACCAAATTGCCGTCTTATAGTTCGGCCATTGGTATGCAGGCCAAACGTTTGCTGACGCCCTTTGCGTTCTGGGTGGTGTTTTATGCGTTTTTCCGCTTGGTCAAGGCCAATGCCTTTGGTTATGGGCCGTATATCATGGACCAATTGGCACAACCCGAAAGCTGGCTTGGCTATTTCGTGCTGGGTAAGGTGCAGTATCACATGCACTTTCTGCCCACGCTATTTGTGCTGTTCATGTTCTATCCGTTGATGCGGGTGGCGACGCGCTATCCGATCTTTGGGCTGGCGCTGTTTTTCACCCTAGGCGTGATGAACAGCACACAAGGCTTTGTCTGGACGCTGGATATTGATGCAGGTTTGCGCGACTACCTGATCCGCGCGCTGAAAATCTTTGGCTATGTCGGCTATGGTTTTGCCGCCTTTGCAATCTATGGGCTGTGGAAAGACGGCATTCCGCGCGGTGAATCCCGTCTATTGCGGCGCGGGGCTATTTATTTTGCCATTCTCGCCTATCTCGCCACACTACCGTTTTATGGCGTGGCCGTGAAAACCGGCGCTTGGGGTGTTCGCGAAGGGTGGGATTTTTACGGCCACTTCCTGATGCCGATCTTCATGATGCTGTTTTTCATGGGTGGGCAATTTCTGGAATGGTCGCCGAAATGGTCTAACCTCGCGCGTTTTACCTTTGGCGTGTACCTCGTGCATCCGCTTATCATCGACTTGCTTGATATTGCGCTGTTCAATTCGGGCGCGAGCGCGTCGATGTCACCTTGGGCCATCGTTTTACTCCGCTATGCGTTTGCGCTGCCATTGTCCTTTGCTCTGGCGGTTGGCCTCTCTCGGCTAAAACCACTTGCATGGACAATCGGCCTTGGGCCAACCCCGTGGGAAACGTGGAAATCCGCCAAAAAGGCAGGTGCGAAATGATCGATGACTATTTCCTGAAGTTTGAGGACCGCGTCCCGCCTGAGCCCCTGCCCTATTCTGCGCTGCGCGAAAGCCTGTGGCAGTTCCTTGCTGTCATCGCTCTTGTGATTGGTGGGTGGTATATTTGGTGGCGCTGGACGGCGTCGCTGAACCCTGATGCGATGTGGTTTTCGCTGGCCTTGGTGCTGGCCGAAAGCTTTGCATTTTTCGGGATGATCCTGTTTGTGTTCAACCTATGGAAGGATGAACCGATCAAGCTTGAGGCGCCGCCCGCCCTGCTCTCGGACGTGGCGCCGGACCACCCCGAAGGCGATCGCACAATCGTAGTGGACGTGATGTTCGCCACCTATAATGAGGACCCAGAGTTGGTTCGCCTTGGCATTCGAGAAGCCAAGCAGATGACCTATCCGCACCCTATCGACATCCGCATTCATATTTTGGATGACGGCCGCCGCGATGAAATGCGCGCGGTGACGGAACAAGAGGGCGCGAATTATATCTCGCGCACCACGAATGAGGGGTTTAAGGCCGGTAACCTGCGCAACGCGATGGAGCAAACCGACGGCGATTTTCTGGTGATTTGTGACGCTGACACGCGTCCCTTTCCAACATTGTTGGAACACACTTTGGGCTATTTCCGCGATCCGAAAATGGCTTGGGTCCAAACCCCGCAGTGGTTTTATGACTTGCCCGAAGGGGAAAGGCTGACGTCCAAGCTGGCCCGCCGCTTTGGTGCAAAAGGCGGCGAGTGGGGCCGCCGGATTGAGGACGCTTTTGGCCCCGTTACCATTGGTGCCGACCCTTTTGTCAATGATCCCAAGATGTTTTATGACATTATCCAACGCCGCCGGAACCCGGCCAATGCCTCATTCTGCTGTGGCGCGGGGTCAATCCACCGGCGCGAGGCCGTGATGGAAGCCGCCTTGCGCAGCTTTGGTGCAAAGGTCGAAAAGCGCACCTTTGACGCCGAAGAGGTGATCACCGTCTCCAGCAAAGAGCGCGAGGTTTCCACCGATTTGATGGAGGCTATCCGCACCCAAGCGGCAACGACCGAACTGCTGACCCCGTACCGCTTTCACGTCTCTGAAGACATCTATACATCCATCGTGCTGCATTCTGACCGCGAACGTGGCTGGAAATCAAAAATGCACCCAATTGTCGAAAGCAAAATGCTGTCGCCGCAGGATTTGCTAACATGGACCGTGCAACGCTATAAATACGCGGGCGGCAGCCTTGATATTTTGGTCCATGACAACCCGCTGTTCCGGCGCGGGCTGACGTTTCAACAGCGGATGATGTACGCGACGACCTTTTACTCTTACCTCGCGCCCATCTGGAACGTGGTCTTTCTGTTTGGTCCAATCATCTATCTGTTCACAGGCATTTCCCCTGTTTCCGCCTATTCAACGGATTTTTTCCTGCATCTGATCCCGTTCCTTGTGACCCTGGAATTGGCAATGATGGTCGGCACATGGGGTATTTCGGGCTATGATGCCAAGGCCAGTTATTTGTCGTTCTTTCCGCTTGGGTTGCGGGCGATCTGGGCGGTTGCGCGGGGGCAGAAAATATCATTTCCCGTCACGCCAAAGGTCCGCCAATCGGGCAATTTTTTGCGGCTGGTCCAACCCCAAATCGCCGTTGTCGCCCTAACACTGCTCGGGGCCGTCTGGGCGATCGGGTCGGTAATGCTTGGCGACACCCCCCATTCCATCAGCGGCATTGTCGCTAATATCCTTTGGGGATTGAACAATTGCCTTGCGATGGCAGGAATTATCGGTGCCGCCCTGTGGGTGCCACCTCAAGATAAAGAAAGTGAGACAGCATGAGCTTTCGTGACAACCTGATCAAAGCCAGAAGTCATCTGGTTTTTCTTGCCGCCCTTGGATGTGGCCTATTATTGGTTATAGCATTGGAAAACGTTGAAAAGACCCCCGCGACAACCGCCGAAGCACCTACCGAGCAGCCCGCAGCGTCTGAGGCCGCCTCGGTCATGGCCGCGTTTGAGGCGATCACGCCACTGCCGCTGGCCGTGGTCGGGCAAAGCTCGGCTGATGATATTGCCTATGCGAAAATCGCGTGGCAGTATTTTGTGAACAACACCAATGAAACCACTGGTCTGGTGAACTCTGCCGACAAATATCCCTCAACGACAATGTGGGAAACGGGGTCCTATTTCGTGGCCGTGATCTCGGCTGATATGTTGGGGTTGATCGAGCCAGACGAGGCCAAAGCGCGGATTGGCAAAGCGATGCAAACGCTGGCCACGATCCGGCTGTTTGACGACCTTTTGCCCAATAAAGCCTATAACGTACAAACCGCCGAGCTGGTCGACTATGGCAACAAACCCTCCGAGCGCGGGCTTGGATGGTCGGCGTTGGATATTGCGCGGATGGTTGGGGCATTAGGTCAGGTCAAACACCGCTATCCCGATCTTGGGGCGCAAGTGGCCACAGTGATGGATAAATGGCACCTGAGTGAGATGGTAGAGGACGGCCAGCTGGTCGGCGGCAACATCGCCGATGGCCAGTTGCGTCGCGATCAAGAGGGACGGCTGGGCTATGAGCAATACGCCGCCAAGGCGATGATGCTGTTCGGGTATGATATGTACCGCGCCTATCACACCGAAGAAACCATGATGGTTCAGGATGTTGAGGGCCTCCCCATCCCCGTTGATACCCGCCTGCATCGCAACACGACGCCTGCCTTTACCGTCAGCGAGCCCTATATTTTCGACGGGCTGGAATTTGGCTTTGATGCGCGGTCGATCCGCTTTGCAACCGCGATTTACAAGGCCCAAGAGGCCCGCTTTCGCGAGACGGGTATCCTGACGGCGGTAAGTGAGTCCCACCTCGATGTGGCCCCCTATTTTGTTTATTCATCGATTTGGGGTGGCGGCGCGCCGTGGGCGGTGATGACGTTTAAAGGCGAGCGCCTTGACAGCAAACGCACCACGACAACGAAAACCGCTTTTGCGTGGGATGCGCTGTTTGGCACCGATTACACCCGCGAATTGGTCACCGCACTTGCGCCTTTGGGCGACCCGGAACGCGGCTGGCCCGAAGGCATATATGAGGCCGACGGCAAATCCAACAGCTCCGTCACGACCAACACCAATGCGGTCGTCCTTGCCTCCCTCGCGTTCAAGGCGCATGGCCCGCTTATTCGGGCAGAGCCGTGACAGGTGCTGGTGTCAAACTGGGCATGCTGGTGGTTTGCGCAACTCTTGCGCAGGCTGCCAGCGCCACCGCCGAGCCTTGTGTGACCGAAACATTTGCCGTTCCCTTGCCCGGTGCGGTGAATACGGTCACGCAGCAGGCTGATGTGCCGTCATCGCAATTTCCCGGCCTTTGGCAAAAGGGCGTCATTGACGGGTATTATTACACCATGTTTGCGAATGGCGAGGCCGTGTTGCAAAACGCGCCGGATGCGCCGGATTGGGTTTTGACCACCACTTGCGATGCGGCGGAACAGATCTGCGCGCGCATCGCCGAGGGTAACCCCGCCCCCGCCAATACCGCAGCAATCCTAGACCGGATCGAGGATTGCTTTATGCCAGAGGTGGCCAAGGCCGCAGCAGAGGCCGCAGCCAAAGCGAAAGCCGAGGCCGAGGCTAAAAAGCAGGCTGAGGCGAAAGCCAAAGCTGATGCAGAGGCTAAAAAAGCGGCTGAAGCGAAAGCAAAGGCCGAAGCCGAGGCTAAAAAGCAGGCTGAGGCGAAAGCAAAGGTCGATGCCGAGGCTAAAAAGCAGGCTGAAGCCAAGGCGGCGACTGAAGCCAAAGCAAAGGCTGAAGCTGAAGCTAAAAAGCTGGCTGAGGCGAAAGCAAAGGCCGATGCCGAGGCCAAAAAGCAGGCTGAAGCCAAGGCGGCGGCTGAAGCCAAAGCAAAGGCTGAAGCTGAAGCTGAAGCTAAAAAGCTGGCTGAGGCGAAAGCAAAGGCCGATGCCGAGGCCAAAAAGCTGGCTGAAGCCGAAGCCGAAGCTAAAAAGCTGGCTGAAGCCAAGGCGGCGCAAGCAGCGGCGGATCCCGCAGCTGTACAACAGACGGCAACCGCTGTTGCCCCGAATGTGGCGGCGGGAACTGGTACAGGCGCAAATACCGTGCAGGCGGCCCCTGTTGCAGTGCAACCCGTCCGGCAGGCGCAGGTAGTGGCCCCCGCAACGGTCGCCCCTGCAACGGTGGCCACTACGGCAGTTGCCCAATGCGCCACAAACCCTTTGCAGGTTCAGCTGCAAGTGCAGCTATTGGCCCCCGATCCGGTTACAGTTGCCACGGTTAACCTCTCTGCTGCCGCAGCGCAGCTGGGAACCGCACCGGTTCTGACAGGGCTGCCGCAAGATTGCACTGTGGCCCCTACCATAGTGGCAACGGCCACGCCAACCGTGCCATGCGGCGTGAACGCCATACCCCAAGGCCCGGAAGGCATAACGGTTCAACGCCTTTTGGTGCTTGCTGGTGCCAACCCGGGCCGGATAGACGGATTTCCCGGCAGACGAACCCGAAATGCGATCGTGGAACTGCTGGGGGCCGAGGGAAGAACCATGCCAATTCCGGAGGTCATAACCGCATTAAACCAACGGCTGTGCAACCAAAGCACCCAACCGGAACAATAAGCGTAAATGTCCGGTGTCCCCGCTCTGACGGCCAAGAAACCAGCACCGCACTTAAAGATTTAAAAATGGGGCCAAATGAAAAAGATTATTCTGCCTGAAAGGCCGCAGTGGCGTGAACATGCGCAAGAGGTCGGTTTTACCTTTGCCGACATGCACGGTGCGCCGTATTGGGACGAAACCTCGGCTTATGCTTTTACGTTAGCGCAAATTGAGACCGATATTGAGGACCCGTCGACCGAGCTGCATGCCATGTGCCGCGAAGCCGTTGCCCATATTATCACCAGCGAACCCTTGATGGACCGCCTTGCCATCCCCGAGGCATATCGCGATCTTGTTGCCGATAGCTGGCGGCGCGGTGATCCTGAATTATACGGCCGGTTCGACCTCGCCTATGATGGTAAAGGGCCTGCGAAGCTGCTGGAATATAACGCTGATACGCCGACCTCGCTGTATGAGACGGCAGCCTTTCAATGGCAATGGCTTGAAGATCAGCTTGGCGCGGGCGTGCTGGCCGAGGGAAGCGACCAATTCAACGGCATCCACGAAGCGCTTGTCGCGCGCCTCGCGGCCCTTTTCGCGCCCGAAACCGATCTGCATTTTACCGCTGTTGCAGATAACCCCGAAGATTACGCCACCGTCGAAGCGCTGGCATGGGCCGCCCGTGAGGCAGGCTTGGGCGCGCATTATTGTAACCTTGATAAACTCGCCATCAGCGACGAGGGCCAGTTCCTAGATGACCAAGATAGGGTTATGGGCGTGCTGTTCAAGCTGTACCCATGGGAAGATCTGTTGCGCGAAAACTATGCCCGCCACATCGCCGGATCAGGTTGCCAATTCTTGGAACCAGCGTGGAAGGCGCTTTTGTCGAACAAAGGGATTTTGCCTGTGCTTTGGCAGATGTATGAGGGCCATCCCAACCTTTTGCCCGCCTTTTTTGCGCAGGACGTAGAGGATACGATGGCGGGACGCGGAGGCCCCGCGCCAGATGTGGCCGCCGCTTTTGGCCGCGCCGAGGGGCAGCTCACATCAGGGCATGTGCGCAAACCCATTTTGTCGCGCGAAGGGGCTTCGGTTTCGATTTTCAAAGATGGCGGCATTCTTGAGGTGTCTCAAAACACCGCCTATGCCGAGCAGCCGCAGATTATTCAGGCCTACACGCCCTTGCCGCAATTTGACGGGTTTCGCCCAGTCATTGGGGCGTGGATTGTGGGTGAGACCTGCGCAGGTATAGGTATGCGCGAGGACCAATCCCGCATCACCCAAGATTTATCACGTTTCAAGCCGCATTTTATTACGGGATAAAATAGGATAGAGACGTCGTTGAACTGACTACGAACCCAGGATTTTCATGATTAAACGTTCCAGAACTGTCGCAATCACGATCTTTGGCGCTGCGGCGTTTACCCTTGCGGGCTGCCAAGAAGAAAAGGTCGATGCCGCGGCATTTCCCGATCTGCAAAGCTGCACCACTGCGGCCCAAAACGGCAGCCTGTTCACGGCGCAAGATTGTGATGCTGCCTTTGCCGAAGCTGCGGCTTTGCATGTTGAAGCGGCGCCGCGTTATGACAGCCTTGCCGTGTGTGAAGAGCAGCACGGCGAAGGGGCTTGCGGCACCGAGGCGACAGCGACGCAAGGCGGATCAGTTAGCATCTTTATGCCGCTGATGATGGGCTATCTGATTGGCAACATGCTTGGCGGATCAAAGGCCAGCCAACCGCTGTACCGAACATCAGGCGGCAAGTTCACCAACGCTGCCGGATCAAGCACGTTCTCTGGCAATTCGGGAGCAACAAAGCTGGGCGCATCGCAATTCAACCGCCCTGCGGCAACGGTTGGCAAGGCCCCAATGTCGCGCGCGACAGCCATGTCACGTGGTGGGTTTGGCAGTTCCAGCGCGGGGCGCAGCAGTTTTGGTGGCTAAGGCCAAAAACGGCTTTTAGGTCGCCAATGCACCCAAGCGCCTTTGCAATAGTTGCCGAACGATAAAAGCCTGCGTAGTGTTATATGCAAAACTGGGTGGGCTTCATTATGCGATGGTTTGTTCGAATTGGGTTTGGCTTGGTCATGCTGGTGGTTGTGCTGGCTGGTTTGGTATTTCTGATCCCCGCGGCAAAGGTTGCCGATGTGGCAGCAGCCCAGTTTCTAAAAACCACGGGGCGGGCGATGACTGTTGAAGGCGGTGCCAGCCCGACGATCTGGCCGGTATTGGGGGTCAAAACTGGCTTGGTCCAGATCGCCAACGCCGATTGGTCACGCGAGGGCCCATTGCTACAGGCCGAAGGGCTGGCGATCGGCCTTGATGTGGCGGCTCTCATCGGCGGTGACATCAAAATCACCCAGATTGAGGCAATCCGTCCGCAGATCATATTGGAGCGCAACACCGACGGACTTGGCAACTGGGAAATTGCATCGGTCGCAGACCTGCGCTCATCCGGCACAAACACTGCCAGCACATCTGAAACAGCAAAAAGCAGCGTCATAACGCTGGATCATGGCGTCATAGAAGATGGCTCTGTGCTGTTTCTAGACCATGCGAATGGCTCGCGCATGGAAATCCGCAACATCGCGGCCGAGGCGCGCATGCCCGATTTTAGCGGCCCTGCAACCCTATCCCTTTCGGGGGTAAAGGATGGTGTAAAGCTCGCACTCGAAGGGCAGGTCGCGGCGTTTGATGCGTTTGCGGCAGGGAAGGTTACCGATGTAGCCCTAAAGGCCGCTATCGGCGGGTCGAAGGTTGATTTTAACGGTCGGCTAGGTTTGGCCCCAATGCTCGCCGAAGGTGCGGTCGTCGCCGATCTGGCCGATCTGGCGGCAGTCATGGGGCTGGCAGGCCAAGCCGCCCCCACGCTACCACAAGGGCTGGGGGCAAAAACGCGGCAGGTTTCTGGTACACTCACGCTGACCAATGCCGGCTCGATGCACCTTCGGGGCGGCTCGGTGGTGCTGGACGGCAATAGATTCACCGGCGATCTGGATGCTGTGTTTGAGGGCGACCGCCCCAACGTGACGGCCAAAATCTCGGCGGGTTCTTTGAACTTTACGTCACCGGTGTCTGCCTCTTCGGCCACAGCCGCGCAAGGCACTGCACCTGCAGGTTGGTCGCGTGACCTGATCGATGTAAGCGGGCTGGCGGCGCTGGATGCCCGCCTGACGCTCTCGGCGGATCAGATTGATTTGGGCACGGCCAAGCTGGACCGGACACGTTTGTATGTGACCTTGGACAAAAGCCGGATGGTGATAGAGTCGCAGGAATTGCGGGCCTATGGCGGCAATGTGACGGGCAGCTTTGTGGTCAATGGCCGCGACGGTATGTCGGTTGGCGGTGACCTGCGGGCGACGGGCGTTGCGATGCAGCCCTTGTTGCAGGATGTGGCCAAGTTTGACCGGCTGATCGGTAACGGCGATCTTAACCTAAAATTTCTGGGCATCGGCAACCGCCTGTCAGATATTATGAATTCGCTATCCGGCACCGGCTCACTACGTTTTGGCAAGGGAGAGTTGCGCGGGTTAGACCTTGTCGGGATGCTGAAATCCTTGGATTTGGGCTATATCGGCGAAGGGCAAAAGACGATTTTCGATGCGATCACGGCGTCTTTTTCGATACAGGGCGGCGTGCTGCGCAACGATGATCTACAGTTCAAATCGGCTTATATCACCGCATCCGGATCCGGTCAGGTCGGCATCGGTGCGCGCGATCTGAACTACCGGTTGATGACAACCGCACTGGCACAAACCGACGGCACGGGCGGCATAACCGTGCCCTTGATCATTTCAGGGCCTTGGGCGCAGCCAAAATTTCGGTTGGATATGCAGGCGCTGCTTGATCAAAATCTGGCCGAGGAGAAAGAGCGTCTGAAGCAAAAGGCCCGCGCCGAGGAAGATCGCGCCAAGGCCAAGCTGGAAAAAGAGCTTGGGATACAGCGGCTTGAAGGCGAAAAGCTGGAAGACGCCGCCAAGCGCCGCGCCCAAGAGGCGATACAGGCCGAAGCCGCCCGTGCCTTAGGCAAGTTGTTCGGCGCCAACTAAGGCCGCGCGCAAAGGCCATCGACCGCCCCCCATAAAAAACAAATCTTTGCCAGCTTTGTTTTTGCATCGGGCTGGTTTGCTGTCCGATCGACATGTTGCACGTTTGAGCCGCGGCCTCACTTTTGAGTGATTGCTCAATTATATTGTTGAGCGATCGCTCAAACAACGTTAAGCCCATCACACAGCATCCCCCAAACCCATGAAAGGGTACGTTATGGCGACCTTCACGATCCACACAATCGAAACTGCACCAGAGGCTGGTAAGCCGCTTTTGGAAACCTCGCTTAAGAACAACGGCCGCATTCCGGGCCTGCACGGTACAATGGCAGACGCGCCACCGCTGCTTGCCGCCTATGCCTTTGCCCACCAGCAATTCATGGCGACATCCATGACCGACGAAGAGAAAACCGTTGTTTGGCAAGCGATTAACGTCGAAAACAACTGCCACTACTGTGTTCCAGCCCACACAGGCATCGCCAAAATGATGAAGATTGACGACGCGATCACCGAAGCGTTGCGTGATGAAACACCCCTGCCAACAGCCAAGCTAGAAGCGCTGCGCAGCTTTACATTGGCGATGGTGCGCGACCGTGGATTCGTCTCGGAGGCTGATACCCAAGCGTTCCTTGATGCTGGCTACACGCAGACAAACATCCTCGAAATCATTCTGGGCGCGGCACAGAAACTGATGTCGAACTACACCAACCACTTCGCCAAAACGCCTGTTGACCAAGTCTTCCAAAAATTCGCTTGGGAAAAGAAAGCAGACGTCGCTGCTGAATAAGGGTTACGTTTGGTCCGGCGCATGTCGCCGGACCAACATCTGAAAACCACCCTGACCCCTACAAGATCCACCAAAATATGTCGGCCTCTGGTTGCGCTCCTCTTGTGGGTCAAAACGCGGCTTGTCATACTTGCCATCGACCATCGGCTTGCGGGCGACCGCGCCGATTTTGCCTAAAGGAGGCACCATGACAGAACCCCTTCGTATCGACATCATATCCGACGTCATGTGCCCATGGTGCATCATCGGATATCGTCAGTTGGCGGGCGCCCTAGAGGCCTCCGGCACGGCGCATGAAATCCACTGGCACCCGTTTGAGTTGAACCCGCAAATGCCCGCCGAGGGGCAAAACACCCGCGAACACATCATCGAGAAATACGGCAGCACGCCTGAACAATCCGAACAATCGCGCCAGCATATGAAGACCGTGGGCGACAGTCTCGGGTTTGATTTTGCATGGACCGAACAGTCGCGCATGCACAACACCTTTAACACCCACCAGTTGCTGCACTGGGCCGATACACAAAACCGCCGCCATGACCTGAAAATGGCGCTTTTCACCGCGCATTTCACAGATCAGCGCAACCTGTCGGATGATGCAGTTTTGGCCGATGTCGCCGCTGAAATAGGTTTGGATCGTGATGAGGCCCTTGCCGTGCTGGCCGATCAACGCTTTGCAAATGAGGTGCGCAGCGAAGAGCAGTTCTGGCAGCAACAGGGTATTTCCGGCGTGCCCGCCGTTGTCTTTGACCGCAAGCACCTTGTCACAGGGGCGCAAGGCGTGGAAAACTACACCAGTATCCTTGCCCAACTTGCCGAGATGAGAGACTAACCTATGGCCCGCGCCGCAAATTATGATCGTGATGCAGCACTTGATGCAGCAATGACCGTATTTTGGCGCAAAGGCTATTATGCGACGTCGCTTAAAGATCTGGAAACGGTTCTAATGATGAAGCCGGGCAGTATTTATGCGGCTTTTGAAAGTAAGGAAAACCTCTATCTCTTGGCGATGACGCGCTATTTTAATGCGTCACGCCAAGGGTTCCGCGCTGAAATGGCCAAGGCAACATCGCCCCTGTCGGGGTTGGCAGCGCAGTTCCAGAATTACGCGAACCTCGCCGACGGAAGCCAATCACGCCAAGCCTGTATGTTGATGAAAACGTTGATCGATACCAAATCCACCGACCCCAAGATCGCAGGCGTTTCCCAAGACTATCTATGCCAAATGACCCAAGAGTTCGCAGCCGCTTTTGAGGCGGCCCGCACCAAAGGCGAGCTTGCTGCCGATGCCGACCCTGCGCGCCTTGCGCGGCGGTATCAGGCCAATCTGACCGCCCTGCGCGTCGAATTACAGCGCGGCACCCCGCAAGCGGCGGTTGCCGAGCTTGCCGAAGATATGGCGCAGGAAACCTTGCGGCTTGGCGTCTTGCACTGACTACAGAATAACCAAATGCTCTTGTTGGCCACGGGTTATACCCTCGGCGGCAAAGACTGCGCCATCCAACGCGCTCGGCTTGGCGATGCCCTCGGCGGCAGAGGTGGCGTAAAGGGTGGTCAAGTCCGGGCCACCAAAGGCAGGGCAGCTGATCTGTGCCACAGGAAAGGCCACCGCATCGGTAAACCGCCCCGCCCCATCATAGCGCGCCACACGGCTTGCACCCCATTGTGCCGACCACAGCGCCCCTTCGGCATCCATGACCGCGCCGTCAGGGTTTAAACCCTCTGTACGAAGATCAATGAACACCTCGGGCGCGCCCACAGGCCAGCCTTGGACATTTAGGCGCACCCGCCGAATGACACCTTCCTTAGTATCGCAAAAACAAGCAAAACCGCCGTCTGGCGTAAAGCATATCGCATTGGAAATCGTGATTCCGGCGAAGATTTTACGCAGCTCCCCTTTGTAATATCGCCAAATCGCACCCGCCTTTGGCTCGGCTTTTATGCCCATCGTACCAATCCAAAACCCACCGTACGGATCGGCGCGGCCATCGTTGGAACGGGTGATCGGGTTGTCAGCCTCGAGGGGCGCAAGCACCTCTTGCGCGCCGGTTTTCAGATCAAACAGGGACAGCGCGGTCTGAGATGCAATCAGCAATCGGTCGCCACTAACGCGCCCCGCAGCCGAGACATAACCGTCAAACGCCCACTGCCGCACCGGGCCTTGCAGACCGCGCATGAACATTGTTCGATTCAGAATATCAAACCAAATCAGTGCGTTGCGATCGGGAAGCCACAGCGGCCCTTCGCCCAACACACAGGGCGTCGTATCAAAAACCGCGGGCGTCATTGTGCGGCATTCCACGCGGCCACCAGCGCCTGCGCCTTGCCCGCGACCACTGCGGCGCTGTCTCCGGGTTTGTATATCGATGAGCCGATGCCAAAGCCCGTAGCCCCTGCCGCCAGCCATTGTGACATATTTTCCGGCGTTACGCCCCCGACAGCATAGAGCGCCATGTCGCGCGGCAAAACTGCCTTCATCGCCCGCAAGCCCACAGGCCCGACCAATTCACCGGGGAACAGCTTTAGCGCATCTGCACCTGCTTCAATCGCGGCAAAGGCCTCGGTTGGCGTCATCACCCCCGGAAAGCTTTCCATCCCGGCCAGTTTTGCCGCGCGGATCACCGCCGGATTACAGTTTGGCGACACGATCAGCCGCGCACCGGTTGCGGCAACTTGGGCTACCTGTTCCACTTTCAAAACCGTGCCTGCACCGACCATGGCAACAGAACCAAACGCGCCTTGCAGCGCTGCAATGCTAACCAGCGGCTCGGGCGAATTCATCGGCACCTCGATACGGTTGATACCCGCATCGACCAGCGCTTGCCCAACGGCCAACGCATCTTGGGGTGTTATCCCACGCAAAATCGCTACTAAATTCAACGTCATGCCGCCCCTCCGATTGTTTTCCATGCGCGGTGCAGCCCTGCCAAAGTGGCGGCCTGCGCATCTGCCTCGCTAACCACAACGCCCTGCACCCGCAGCGCCCGCGCGTACAGATTGGACACCGCAGGACTGCCAACCAGCGCAACCTCTTGCCCCAGCCAATAAGGTTTTGCGCCCGCCAATTCCCAACCGATCAGCAACCCCGAAAGCGTTGCCCGCGCAACCTCGGGCGCCAGATCGCCAACCAAGGCCCCTGCCCGCAGCTGAAACAGCCGGCCATAGGCACGGTGCGGTTGCGCAAGGGCATCCTGCACCGCCGCATCAAACGCCGTCATATCAAACGTCGCCGCCTGAACACTGTGCCGCAGCACCGAATGGTCTGCCAAAAGCGCAAACATTTCGCCGGTCATAAAGCTTTGAAACGAACAAATTTCACCCGCCGAGACGCGCACCCATTTGGTATGCGTTCCGGGCAGGCAAATGACGCCGTCAAAATCGGGGCGCGCCGCCAAAAGCCCTGCAATCTGGGTTTCCTCGCCGCGCATCACATCGGCCGGGTTCAGCTGTTTCACACCACAGGCGATCCACACATTTGCACCCGCAACTTGCGCCAAAGGCGTGCCTGCCTGCGTGGGCGCGGTCGCATAGGGCGCCTCGGTCCAGCCTTGGCGCGACCCGACCATGCCGCAGGCAACAACAGGGGCCACGGCCCAGTCACCTGCCCGCCAATCCGCCGTCTCTTGGGCCAGAACGGGGGCAAATTCGGCAGGCTGCAGCCCGCCCATGCCCTGCGATGACGACCGCTGATGCACAGCATCCGCGCCCCGCATCGCCCAAAGCCGCAGGTTCGTCGTGCCCCAATCGGCAGCAATCCAATGCGCGTTGCTCATAGCCTCTCCCCCTCGATCACCCACATCGTCAGCGGAAAACTCCACGGCAGGTTTAGCCCGTGCGACATCAGATATTGCCCCGTCAGCACCAAGTCACCCGCCTTTAACGCAGGCATGCCGCGCGACAAACCAACCGCATCGCCGCGATTACGCAGGGTGATACGGTATTGTGCCGTGGGGTCAAGCTGGGTCAACCGCAAAGGGCGCGGCAGGATTTGATCCGACGTGTCGGCCTTGCCCGCAAACACCACAAAGCGCGTGCCGTCTTGGGCCAGTTGCTGCTCGGCGATCACGGCGGTATCGGCGCTGTCGAGGCGCAAAATATCGGCGCGCGTGGTCCAGTTACGGTTGGCTTTCCACCATGTGGTGACGTCGCGTAGAACGCCTGCCTCATCTTCGGTCAGCTCGCGCGGGTCCATCTCAAACCCCATGTGGCGGGCGGCGGCGACCCAAGCACGCATGCGAATATCAATCACCCGCCCCGACGTGTGGCATTGGCGCGGGCCGACATGGCTGCCTGTGACAGCCATCGGCAAAAACAGTGCGGCGTTGTGCTGAATGCGCAAGCGTTCCAGCGCGTCGTTACTGTCGGACAACCAAACCCGCTGTGTGCGGGCCATGATGCCAAAATCAATTCGCCCACCGCCCGACGAGCAGCTTTCAATCTCTACCTCAGGGAAATCGCTGCGCAAACGGTCTAGCAAAGCATAGGTACCATGGGCCTGTGCGGCATCGCTATGAGGCAGAACGCGGTTATGATCCCATTTGACATAGTCGATTTTATAAGCAGACAGTACGGCCGCGATTTGGGTGTAAAGATAGTCGCGCACCTCGGCCAGTGCCATGTCAAAGACCATTTGTTGACGGCCCAAAACCTGATCTTTGGCACCCAAGGCCCAGTCGGGATGGGCGCGGTAAATATCACTGTCGGGGTTGACCATTTCGGGTTCAAACCAAATGCCAAACGTCATGCCCAAACCGTGGATATGGTCGATCAGCGGGGCGAGGCCATCGGGGTATTTGCGCGAATTAATCGCCCAATCACCCAAGGAGCTGGTGTCATCATCGCGTCGCCCGAACCAGCCGTCATCCAGCACAAAACGCTCGGCCCCCAAACCTGCGGCATGGGTGGAGATGTCTTTCAGTTCAGGAAGGGAGTGGTCGAAATAGACCGCCTCCCAGCAGTTATAATGCACGGGGCGCGGGCGGTCGGGATGGGGCCACGTTACGATTTCGTCGCGCAAATGGCGCTGATAGGCAGTTGCGCAACCGTTCAACCCGTGGCTTGAAAAAACGGCATAGAGGGGTGCTGTCTCAAAGCTGGTGGCAGGGGCCAGTTCGCTTTGCGGGGCATGGCCGAATTGGATTTGGCGGCGGCCATCGGGCAGCTCTTCGGCGATCATTCCGTGCCCGCCGGACCAGCCGTAATGCAAGGCCCAAACCTCGCCTTGGGTATTTGTGGCACCGCGCGCGGGCAGTAAAATCGCAGGGAAATGTTCGTGCCCTGTCCGGCCTGTGCGGTTGTCGCGCGCATGGATGCCCGCCCGCCATGGGTTGCGCTGCATCTGAAATTCACCAATCCAGCGGCCTGTGAAATCGATCATCTCATCCGACAATTGCGGCGCAGGGAATGCCGGTGCGGCCAGCCAATCAAGGTGGACCGGCGCATCGGACGTTAGCCGCGCCTGTGCGGAGATCATATGGGTATGTGGGTTGATCGTGAACTCGGCAAAATAGCGCAGCCCGCCATCACGATAGGCAAACTTTAGGGCCGTCTCGCTTTCGGTCACAGAGTCCAGCCTGAACCGTGGCAGCAGGATTTTCCCATCCAGCGCCCGCAACCGCAGGCCCGCTTGGCCCGGAAACGGGGCGGCGGCCTCGGGGCAGATCGACAGAGCGGGATTTTCATCCAGCATCCCGCCTGTCACATCCATGCGATGCGCTTGCGCGATGGCGCCCAGATCCGCGCCAACCAGCGGCGCGCCCCAATAGGCAACTTGCGGCAGACCTTGGTTTTCCGAAATAAAAACAAGGCTTTGACGCGTATCACTCAGATGCCAAATCTGTGGGTGGGTCACTTTACGGCCCCCAAAGTCAGGCCCGCAATAAAGTGGCGTTGCATCGCAAAGAACATGATGACCGGCGGTAAGGCGGCTAGAATGGACCCTGCCGAAACCAAATGCCACGCAGCGATCCACTGGCCGTTCAGGCTGTTCAAACCGGCGGTGATCGGCTGGGTATCGGCGCCGGTTGTCAGCACCATCGCCCAGAAATAATCATTCCAGATAAAGGTAAAGATCAACACAGAAAGTGCTGCAATCGCGGGGCGCATCAAGGGCATCACGACATAGCGGAAAATCTGCCATTCGGTGACACCTTCAACCCGCGCCACCTCAATCAGATCAAACGGCAGGGCCTTGATGAAATTGCGCATGAACAGGGTGCAGAACCCCGTTTGGAACGCGATGTGAAACAGGGCAAGGCCCGAGATCGAGTTATACAGCCCCAAGCTGACTGTCAAATCGCGCACCGGCACCATCAAGATTTGAAAGGGCACAAAGTTGCCAGCGACAAACATGAAAAACAGCAGCAGGTTGGCTTTGAACTTATACACCGCCAGCGCGAAACCGGTCAGGCACGACAGGCCCACTGCGCCGATCACCGTCGGGATTGTAACCTTAAAACTGTTCAGCAGGTATTTATCCAACGCGGTGTTTTTGAACACGGTGATATAGTTGTCAAACGCGATGGACGACGGCCAGCCGAAATAATTGCCCGCCGCCAAGTCGGATGACGGGCGCAGCGAGGTCATCGCGACCCCGATCAGCGGCAGCAGCCACAAGATCAGCATCACAGGCAGCGCGATTTTATAGGCCCATTGCGCCTGGGACGACATAGATTGGATTGGACGCGGAAACATCAGCGCGCTCCTTGTTCGTCGCGCCACATCTTCCAGATGAAGCCCGAAATAAAGATCATCATGATGGCAAACAGCACCACCGCAATCGCCGCGCCATAGCCCATGCGATAGCCGTATTCTGACAGTGCTTGCTCATACATGTAGTAGGACAACACGCGGCTAGACCCATATGGGCCGCCCGAGGTCATGATCGACACCAAGTCGAAACTGCGCAGCGCACCGATAACTGTGACCACCAGCGCGATAAATGTCGCGGGGCGCAGTTGCGGCAGCACCACATACCAAAGCATTTTCCAGCCCTTGGCACCGTCCAACCGCGCGGCCTCTATCTGGTCGGGGGCAACGGCGTTCAGGCCGGTCAGATACAAGATCATGCAATAGGCGATCTGTGGCCACAGGCCCGCCAAGATGATGCCGTAGGTGACCAGATGCTCATCAGCCAAAATGGCGACTTGTGACCCTGTAAGCCATTCGATCAGTTTATACAGCAGGCCAAAATCGGGGGCGTAGAACCATGAAAATATTAGGCCAACGACGACTTGTGAAATCACAAAGGGGAAAAAGAACAGCGATTTATAGATGCGGATGCCGCGTACCGTTTGGTTCAAAAACAGCGCAATCATCAGGCCCGCAGGCACCGCCAGCATATAGAGCGCCAGCCAAATCACGTTGTTTTTCAATGATGTATAAAACGCCTCATCATCCATCAGCTCGATATAGTTGGCAAGGCCAACCCAAGTTTTCGGGCTTAAGCCGTCCCAATCAAAGAACGAAACCCACATCGATTGGAAAACCGGAATGATCACATAGACCAAAAACATCGCCAAACCGGGCGCGAGGAACAACCAAGGCGCCAACGCTTGGCGCGATCGGCGTTTGCGGGGGGCGGTTACATTGGGGGGGCATGAAGTCATGGCCGTGGGTCTCCCTCGGGCATCGGCAGGGTGATGGGGCGAAAAACGGGGGCAGGCTGGCCCGCCCCCGATAGTGATTATTTCGCGAGACGTGCGCGGGTTTTTTCAAGCCGCTCCAAAATCGCGTCGAGGCGATCTGGTTTGACCATGAATTCCTGGAACCCTTCCATGCCGATCTTGGCCATTTCAGCCGAAGCATCGCGGTCAAAGAACTGCGCAATGCCACCATCAGCAGTGCTGAGCAATTCAAAGCCAGCCTGCAAGAACGGGTCGTCGCCGACGCTTGCATCTTTGTTGATCGGCAGCTGGCCAAGCGCCTCGTTCAGCTTGGTCTGCTGATCCGCCGACGCCAGAAACGCGAGGAATTTTTTCGCGTCCGCTACGTTTTTCGCACCGGCAGGAATGTGGATCGTGTCGGTCGGGGCTTCTTCGGCGCGGGCCAATCCCGGGGTGATTTCCGGGAAGGGCATAAAGCCGAGAGAGTCGTTCGTCATGCCGCCGTCTTTGAACGTGGCCACGGCAAAGTTGCCCATGACATAGTTCGCAGCCTTGCCTTGCACCAACAACGCCGCCGCATCTTGCCAGTCAATCGCGGCATGGTTTGCAGTGGTGTAAGGCACCACTTTTGCCCATTCGGCGAACACGGCTTTGACGCGGTCATCGGTCCATGGAATATCGCCGCTGGTCAACTGCATGTGGAAATCATAACCGTTGGTGCGCAGATCCAGATAGTCAAAGATGCCAGCCGTTGGCCACAGCGCCTTGGACCCCGTGGTCAGGCAATCAACGCCTGCCGCTTGGAATTTAGCACAGTTGGCGACGAATTCATCCCAAGTTTTTGGCACGTCAACGCCAGCCGCCTTGTACACGTCTTTGTTAAAATAAATGCCCCACTGATAGTAAGTATAGGGAACGCCCCACTGCTTGCCATCAATCGTCATCGAGGATGCCGCCGAGGCAAGGCTTTCGTTCAAACCGTTTTCGGCCCAAACATCCGAAACATCAGTAAACTGACCCGCTTTGACGAACGGTGCCATGCGGTTGCCCGCATACCAGTTCGCCAAATCAGGGCTGTCAGCGGTCAAAAAGTTGCGGATCGCGGTTTTGTAACCTTCGTGGTCAAACAGGTTCACCGTCACTTTGACATCAGGGTTTGCGGCTTCAAAATCCGCGATCAACGCCTCAAACGCCGCTTTTGGCGCTGGATCTGATGTGTCGGTGTTGATGACCAGCGAGCGCTGTTGCGCCATGGCGGGCACGGCAACAGACAGCATCAAGGCCCCCAAAAGGGCTGCTTTCGTAAACTTCATTCGCTCCTCCCAAGCTATTTTCAACCAATTGTAGGTTTCACATAATGGAACCAGTTATTGGATATTGAAACCTTGTCCCGAATCGGCCAGTATGTCAACAGTGTTCGAAATGAACCGAGCAGATTTGGACCAAGGGAGGGGACCGGATGACATCGCAGCAAGACCCGATTGCCAGTGGCAGTGATTTGTCAAAACAAGACGGCACGGTTGGCCGCACACTTGCGGTGCTTGACCTTGTTGCTGGCTTTGCCCGCCCTGTGCGCTTTGCCGAAATCCTTGCCAAGTCGGACCTGCCCAAGGCCACGCTATACCGTTTTCTTCAGGCGCTGACGAATCAGGAAATGCTGGCCTTTGACGAAGATCGCCAAGCCTATGCGCCCGGTTTGCGGCTGGTGCGGCTGGCGCATTCGGCCTGGGCGCAAAGCAGCCTTGCCCCGATTGCAGCGCCCTTTTTGGATGCGTTGTCGCAAGACACCGGCGAAACCATCCACCTAGCGCAGCTTGATCACGGCATGGTGCTGTACGTCGATAAACGCAACGCGGCCCGCCCTGTCGAGATGTTTTCGCAATCGGGCAAGGTTGGACCCAGCTATTGCACTGGCGTTGGCAAGGCGATGTTGGCCTATTTGCCCGAGGATAAGCTGGCCGATGCCATCGCGCGCACCTCGTTTCAGCGCTACACCCCCACGACTTTGGCCGATGAGGCCGCTTTGCGCGCCGAATTGATCGCCATTCGCGCCCGCAAATACGCGTGGGATAATGAAGAGCATGAGCCCGGCATCGTTTGCATCGCGGCCCCCATCCTTTCAAACAGCGGTCGCGTTTTGGGTGCGCTGTCGATCACCACGGCCAATGCCCAAGACCGCGCCAAGCTCGAATCCTATGCCCCGCGCGTGTTGCAAACTGCCGCATCTATCGCCGAAGCTGCCAACACTTGGCGCTTTCCCGAACAATAATCGGCCCATCCAAGGCCATACCCAATCACCCGTGGGAGGAAATCACGTGTCGCAAGTTACCCTAAGCAAGGTCGTCAAACGCTACTCTGCCGCGCAGGTCATCCATGGCATCGACCTTCAGGTCGAGCAGGGCGAGTTTTGTGTGTTCGTCGGGCCTTCGGGCTGCGGCAAATCCACCCTGCTGCGCATGATCGCAGGGCTTGAGGAAACCACCGATGGCACCATTTCCATTGGTGCCCGCGATGTGACCCGCGCCGATCCGGCCGAGCGTGGCATTTCGATGGTGTTTCAAACCTACGCGCTGTACCCGCATATGACCGTGCGCGAAAACATGGGGTTCGGCCTGAAAATGAACGGCCACCCCAAGGCCGAGATCGCATCAAAGGTGGATGAGGCCGCGCGAATTTTGAAGCTTGACCCGTTGATGGACCGCAAGCCTGCCGCCCTGTCTGGTGGCCAGCGCCAGCGCGTCGCGATTGGCCGCGCGATTGTGCGTGGCCCCGAGGTATTTTTGTTTGATGAACCGCTGTCGAATTTGGATGCCGAGCTGCGTGTGGAAATGCGGGCCGAAATCGCCCGTTTGCACCGCGAAATCGGTGCCACGATGATTTATGTGACGCATGATCAGGTAGAGGCGATGACGATGGCTGATAAAATCGTCGTGCTGCGCGCGGGCCATATTGAGCAAGTCGGCAGCCCGATGCATCTGTATGATGACCCCGATAATCGCTTTGTTGCAGGGTTTATCGGGTCGCCCGCGATGAACTTTGTGGCGGCCACGGTCGAAAAAGGCGTCATTGTTGCGCCGGGCTTGGATAACGCCCGCCTGTCGCCTGCTGTTGCGATGCCAGAAACTGGTGTCGGGGTCGAAATCGGTCTGCGCCCGAATGCGCTGCGCATCACGCCGCAGGGGCCTTACCGTGTTGAGCATGCCGAAAACCTTGGCGCCGTGACCTATGCGCATCTGACAGCGCCATCGGGTGAAAGGCTGGTGGTGGAAACCGATCAGCGGCTTCCGGCGGCGGGGGGCACAATGGTTGGGCTGGAATTTGACCCTGCCGATTGCTTTGTGTTCTGCGCTGATAGCGGGTTGCGGGTTCGGTAATGACCAGCATTTCAATTGGTCTGGTCGGCCTCGGCACGATTGCGCGCGCCCAGCACTTACCCGCGATTGCGGCGACGCACGGGATGGATCTTGGCGCGATTGCGTCGCGCAATGCCGTGCTGGATGGCACGCCCTGCTATGCCAATGTTGAAGCATTGTTGCAGGCGGAACCGCAGATCACCGCGATTTCGCTGTGCACCCCGCCGCAGGGGCGCTTCGACCAAGCGATGGCCGTTTTGCGCGCGGGGCGGCATTTGATGCTGGAAAAACCGCCCGGTGCAACCCTGTCCGAGGTCGAGGCTCTGCGTGCAGAGGCTGCTGCACGCGGCCTGACGATTTTCGCCACATGGCATTCGCGTGAGGCCGCCGCCGTGGATGCCACGCGCGATTGGCTGGTTGGTAAGGACCTAAGGTCTATCAGAATTGACTGGCATGAAGACGTGCGTAAATGGCACCCCGGCCAAGATTGGATTTGGGCAGCGGGGGGATTGGGCGTGTTCGACCCCGGCATCAACGCGCTGTCTATTCTGACCAAGCTGATCGCGGGCGTGGTGTTGCAATCGGCCGATCTGCACATCCCGCAAGGCCGCGCCACGCCGATTGCAGCCGATTTGCGGCTGCGGGCGGGCGACGTTCCGATCGTGGCCAGCTTTGATTGGCGGCTTGACCATGACGAGATTTGGCGCATCGGCCTGACCACCGACCAAGGCACGCTTTTGCTAGAGGATGGCGGCGCGCGCGCAATGGTTGATGGCGCCCCGCTGGCCGCTGGCCCCAACCAAGAATATGCGCGGCTTTACGCCCGCTTCCATGATCTGATTACAACCAAACACAGCGAGGTTGACCTTGCCCCGCTTCGCCTTGTCGCTGATGCTTTCCTAACCGGCCAGCATCATTCCACCGCCCCTTTCCAACCCTGAGGCCCAAATGAAAATCACCGCAATTGAGACATTCATCGTGCCGCCGCGTTGGTGCTTTGTGAAAATCAGCACCGATGAGGGCATTTCCGGCTGGGGTGAACCCGTGCTAGAGGGCCGCGCCCAAACCGTGGCCGCGATGGTGGATGAGCTGTCGGATTACCTGATCGGCAAAGACCCGCGCCTGATTAACGATCATTGGACCGTGATGTACCGCGCAGGGTTTTATCGTGGTGGCGGCATTCATATGTCGGCGATTGCGGGGATCGATCAAGCGCTGTGGGATATCAAAGGCAAGGCGCTGGGACAGCCGGTCCATGCGCTGCTGGGCGGGCAGTTGCGCGATAAAATTCGGGTTTACAGCTGGATCGGCGGCGACCGCCCCGGCGATACCGCCCGCATGGCGCGTGAATGTGGCGACCGAGGCTTTACCGCCGTGAAAATGAACGGCACCGAGGAAATGCAGTTCGTTGACAGCCACGCCAAGGTTGACCAAGTGTTGGAACGCGTGCAGGCGATCCGCGATGAAATGGGCCAGGATTTCGGCATCGGCATTGACTTTCACGGCCGTGTGCATCGCCCCATGGCCAAGGTTTTGGCCAAGGAATTGGAACCCTTCCGCCTGATGTTTATCGAAGAGCCTGTGCTGTCAGAACATGCCGAAGCGCTGCGCGAAATTGCCAACCATTGCTCCACGCCGGTTGCACTGGGCGAGCGGCTGTATACCCGCTGGGATTTCAAAAAGATCCTGCAAGAGGGTTTTGTCGATATCATCCAACCCGACCCGTCGCATGCTGGCGGCATCACCGAGACCTACCGGATTGCGGCGATGGCCGAGGCGCATGACGTGGCGCTGGCGCTACATTGCCCGCTGGGGCCGATTGCGCTGGCGGCAAACCTGCAACTGGATGCGGTGTGTTATAACGCCTTCATTCAGGAACAATCTTTGGGCATTCACTACAACGAAGGCTCGGACCTGTTGGATTATCTCACAAACCCAGAAGTATTTGAATACAAAGACGGGTTTGTCGGCATTCCCCAAGGCCCCGGTCTTGGCGTTGAGGTAAATGAAGACAAAGTCCGGCGTGAGGCCGCGAATGGCCACCGCTGGCGTAACCCCGTCTGGCGCCATGCCGACGGCAGCTTTGCGGAGTGGTAAGATGCGCAACATCACAAAACTGAACACGCAATGGGCCTTTGCAAAGGGGTTTGACGCGGCTTGGGTCAACATCCCGCTTGCAAGTGAGGCCGTCACCCTGCCCCATAACGCGGTCGACCTGCCACTGAATTACTTTGATGAAACGGCCTATCAGCGCGCCTTTACCTATCAGCGCGAATTGGCTTGGGATGTTGCGTGGGAAGACCGCGAGGTAGAACTGCGGTTTGATGCGGCGATGGCAGATGCCGTCGTTTGGTGCAATGGCGTGGAAATCATCCGCCATGCCGATGGGTACACCCCGTTCACCGCCCGCCTGACCCCGCATTTAACCCGCGGCGTGAACCTTATCACGGTACGGATTGACGGATCGGAAAACCCCGAAATTCCGCCATTCGGGGGCCGGATTGATTACCTGACCTATGCGGGGATTTACCGTGATGTCTGGCTGCGGGTCTTGCCACGCGCCCATATCTGCAACGTTAAGATTGAGACGCCGGATGTATTGGCACTGGCCAAAACGGCTGTGTTCAAAATCACGACCGAGGCGGCGCAGGGCACGGCTAGGGCGGTTATTTTTGACGCAAACGGCGCAGAAGTTGCCCACGGGAACGTTCAAATTTCGGGTGATACAGCCGAGATCAAAATCACGGATTTGCACGACATAGCGCTTTGGTCTTGCGAAACCCCCGCGCTCTATACCGCGCAAATCACGCTTGAAAGTGGTGATAAAACCCTGACCCGCTTTGGCTTTCGCCAGATTGACTGGACACCGAACGGGTTCTGCCTAAACGGCAAGGCGTTGAAACTGCGGGGCCTCAACCGGCATCAAAGCTTTCCGTATTCCGGCTATGCCCAAGGAAAACGTGCCCAAGAACGCGACGCGGAAATCCTGCGCTATGATCTGGGCTGCAATATCGCGCGCACCTCGCACTATCCACAAAGCAGCTATTTCCTAGACCGCTGCGATGAGATCGGCCTGCTGGTGTTTGAGGAAATTCCCGGCTGGCAGCATATCGGCGGGGCCACATGGCAGGACGAATCCGTTCAAAACGTCGCGCGGATGATGATGCGTGATTGGAACCATCCGTCCATCATCATCTGGGGCGTGCGGATTAATGAGAGCTTTGACAACCACGACTTTTACACCCGCACCAACGCCGCCGCCCGTGCGCTGGATACCACCCGCCCCACCGGCGGCGTGCGATATATTACGGAAAGTGAGCTGCTTGAAGACGTCTATACGATGAATGATTTTGTGCTGGGCGAATTTGAGCTGCCCGGCAACAACTGCCCCCGCACCGCCCTGCGCAGCCAAGCCGAGGTAACGGGCCTGCCAAAGCCTGTGCCTTATATCATCACCGAATATAACGGCCATATGTTCCCAACCAAAGCAGGCGACCCCGAGGCGCATCAGGCCGAGCATGTGATCCGCCATCTTGAAGTGCTGAACGCCGCCTACGGCGACCCGAATATCGCGGGCTGCATCGGTTGGTGCATGTATGACTATAACACCCACAAAGATTTCGGCGCAGGCGACCGGATTTGCCACCACGGCGTGATGACAATTTTCCGCGAACCGAAATTCGCCGCCTACGCCTATTCCAGCCAAAAGTCTGCCGAAGAAGGCATCGTGATGGAACCCGTCACGGTTTGGGCGCGGGGCGAGCGTAACATCGGCGGTGTGCTGCCGCTGATCGTGCTGACAAACTGTGATGAAGTAGAGCTGGCCTTTGCCGATGTCGTCAAACGTGTCGGGCCGGATGTGGAACGCTTTGGCCATCTGCCCAACCCGCCGGTCATCATCGACGACCGCCATTTTTCACCGGATGAGCTGGGCCATTGGGGGCAAAGCTGGCACGGCGGGCGGATAACCGGTTTCCTGAATGGCGAGAAGGTCGCCGAGCGGATTTTCCCCGGCGATAGCGTGCCGACGACGTTAGAAATCGCGCCGGATGTGTGGGAAGCCGAGGCCTGCGCCAGCGACGATATCCGTGTCATTTTCCGCGCATTGGATCAGGCGGGCAACAAGATGCTGTTTCTTGCAGAACCCCTGACCTTGCAGGTCGATGGCCCAGCGCATCTGATCGGGCCAGACACGACCGTCATGGCGGGTGGCACCTCTGGCGCGTGGCTGCGACTGACCGGCGAGGTCGGCGAGGTCACTTTGAACGTCACGTCTCCACGCTTTGGAACGCAAAGCGTAACCTTGCGCATAACGCCACCAAAACCACAAAGCGCGGCGCAAACCTTCGCACTCTAGCGAAATCCCACCCCCCCTCCATGGCGCAAAAACAGGACCGAGAGCCATATCGCGGTGGCTCTCGTTTTAAAAGCCGCCCGAAGGCCCAAACCTAGGGGTTATACGCCGCCCTGCCCTGCGCGCTCTTGCACCAAAAAGTCGATCAACCTGCGGGTCAGCGCCTTTTGTGGGCCACTATCGGGCCAAACAGCATAGATCCCCAAGATCGGCAAAGACCAATCTGGTAGCACCTGGATAAGGCGACCATCTGCAACCTCGGACTCAATCTCGCCCTGCGGGACGTGCCAAATGCCCATTCCTGCCAGCACGGCTGATTTGGCGGCGTTGACGGTGTTTACTTCAACACGAATATTCGCAGGCTCGATGCTGACCACCTGCCCTGCGCGTTCCAGCGTCATTACCGAGGGGATTTGGGTCACTGCGATGACATCACACTCAACAAGATCTTGCGGCGACACAATGGGCGCACGGCTTGCCAGATAGTCGGGCGCGGCAACCAACAGCCGCTTGAAATCTGCGATGCGGCGGCTTTTTAGGCTGCTGCTGCGCAGGGTGCCAAGACGGATCGCCAAGTCAAAGCCGTCTTTGACCAAATCTGTCGGCGTATCACTGCTGTGCAATGACACCGCGACCATCGGATAGCGCTTGGCAAAGGCCCACAGGGCCTGATGCAGGCCGCGTTGTTCGCCAAAGGCTGGCATTGTTATGTGCAGCGCACCCACCGGCTCCTCATTCCCTGCGTTGATCGCATCCAGCGCCTCTTCGCCTGCTGCAACCATGCGGCGCGCGGGGTCAAGGGCACTGCGCCCCTCGGGTGTCAGCGACATGGACCGGGTCGAGCGGAAAAACAGCGTCACCCCCTGCCGCTCCTCCAATCGCGACAAATGGTGGCTGACGACCGAGGTAGACAGCCGAAGCCTGCGACCGGCCGCACTTAGGCTGCCCGTATTGGCGATAGCCACAAAGACAGCAAGACTGCGGTAATCCTCAATCATCTTTCTAATTCCTGTAAAAGTGATTTCGCCACAATTGAGATAATCAAAAAGCTGCCTTCTGTCTATCACTGGCCACAGCAGACAGGAGACAGCAATGTTCACAAGCACCGCCAAGATCACCACCGAGCGCGCCAGCATCTATATGCAACAGTTGTGCAAGCACTTCAGCCACAAGGTTCAGGTGCAGTTTACCCCCCAGCTGGGCCACATCGATTTTGCCTTCGGTCAGTGTGACCTGACCGCCAGTGGCGCCGACCTTGGCCTGACTGTGACAGCTGAAACCCAAGCAGACCTAACCAAAACCGCCCGCGTGATGGCAAGCCACCTTGAACGTTTTGCCTTTCGCGAAAACCCCCAGATCACATGGGCTTAAAGCCCAAACCCAAAGGAAACACCATGAAACTGAATACCCTTGCCGCCTCTGCCGCCGCCGTAACATTTGTTGCCCTTGCGGCTGCAGCCGATACCAACACCAATAAAACCTTGGCGATTGAGGCCTTGGGCGCGACCCTTGGGGCGGGCAACCCCGCTGCCGTGGACCAATATTTTGCCCCCGACTATGTTCAGCACAACCCCGACATCGCCGATGGTGCCGAGCCGTTGAAAGGCATGATCGGGCATCTGGCCGCCAGCGGTGCATTCAAGGCAGACGTTTTCCGTGTGATCGCGGATGGTGATCTGGTTGCGTTCCACAGCCGCTATGAGGGCTTTGGCCCTACCCCGATGATCGCCTTTGATGTGTTTCGCATCGAAGATGGCAAAATCGCTGAACATTGGGACAACCTGATCCCCGAGGCTGCGCCAAACCCATCGGGCCATACACAGACGGACGGCGCGACCGAGTTGACCGATCTGGACAAGACCGCCGCGAACAAAGCGCTGGTCGAAGAGTTTGTGACCAAAGCCCTCATCACCCACGAGCACATTGAATTCACCGATTACATCAACCCCACCAACTATGTGCAGCACAACCCGATGGTTGCTGACGGGCTGCAAGGGTTTGGCGCGTTCATGGGCGAAATGGCGGCCAAGGGCATCACGATGACCTATAACGAGGTGCACCAAGTGATCGGCGAAGGCAATTTTGTTTTAACCCTATCGGATGGCGCGATTGGCGATCAAGCGCAGGCGTTCTATGACCTGTTCCGCGTCGAAGACGGTTTGATCGTTGAGCATTGGGACGTGATTGCGCCGATGCCCGCCACCGATGCACCGCACAATAAAGCTGGCAAATTCTAATCGCAACGCGGCCCCAAGCCCGCCTTGGGGCCGCAGCACCCAAGACACCATAAGCGGCATCACCAAGCATAGCGGCAAAGAGACCAGCCCCGTGCGACGGAACAGGCCGCGGCTTGCGTTTAGACCTCAGACCCTACGGAGATCGACATATGACGTCCCTAAAATCCTTTTGGAACCATCCTTATACCTTTTGGGCAATCCTGTGCCTGCCCGCCATTCCGATGATCTTTGGCCTTGCGTCGGGCGACCCTAGGGCCGCTCATCAAATCCTGCATCCGTCAGGCGAATTTGCGGCACGGTTTATGATTGTCTCGATGATGATCACGCCCTTGATGATGCTGTTCAAAGGCGCAAGCTGGCCGCGTTGGTTGATGAAACGGCGGCGGTATTTGGGGGTTGCGGCCTTTGCCTATGCCCTTTTGCACACGATGCTTTATTTGGTTGATGAAGGGTCCATTGCCTTTACCGGAGCCGAGATTTCCAAGGTCTATATCTGGACCGGCTGGCTGGCCTTTCTGATTTTCGTGCCATTGGCTGTGACCTCAACCGATGGTTGGGTGCGCGCGATGGGGCCAAAGTGGAAAACCTTGCAGCGCGGTGTCTATGGAGCTGCGGTTTTAACGCTGCTGCACTGGGCGGCATTGCATAACTGGGGCAGCATCGTGCCTGCGCTGGTCAATTTTGGCCCGCTTATAGCGCTTGAACTTTATCGCTTGGCCTACAATTTGCAACGCCGCCGAGTGCGGGCCGCTAGCGTGGCTGGATAAGAATCGCGCGGAAGTCGTTGACGTTGGTCAGCGTGGGGCCCGTGATAACTTGGGCATTGATCTGGGCAAAAAAACTGTGGGCGTCGTTGCGGGCCAGCATGGCTGCGGCATCAACGCTTGCGGTTTGGGCCAAGCCAAGCGTTTTGGGGCCGATCACCGCCCCCGCCACTTCGGCCGCGCCATCGACGCCGTCAGTATCGCAGGCAATGGCGTAAATTCCGTCTGCGCCTTGCAGCGCCAAGGCAAGGGCTAGGCAAAACTCTGCGTTCGGTCCACCTATACCGTCACCAAGCCGCGTCACGGTTAACTCGCCACCCGACAACAGCAAGATCGGTGCATCGCCCAGCTTCAAACTCGCCTGCAGGCCTAGCGCCATGTATGCTTGGGCCTTTGCCACAACCCGCGCCTCACCTTCCAAGGCATCGCCCAGAATACGGGTATCAAACCCCATGCTAGTCGCCAGTTCCGCCGCTGCCACAAGCGACTGCGCAGGTGCGGCATAGATCACATTGGTCACCGCGCCTAAACGCGGGTCATCAGGCCGCACCACGCCGCTTGCCCCCGCCAAAGCCGCTGTCACGCGGGGCGGAACCACAACATCCCAAGCTTCCAAAATCTGGCGCGCATCCCTTGGCGTTGATGCGTCGCCCACCGTAGGACCAGAGCCGATAAACGCCATATCATCGCCCGGCACATCGGAAATCATCAAGCACAGCATTTTTGCCGGATAGGCCGCCGCCGCCAACTGCCCGCCTTTAACGCGGCTGAGGTGTTTGCGCACCATATTCATCTGGGTAATCGGCGCCCCCGAGGCCAAAAGCGCTGCGTTCACCGTTTGCTTTTCCACAAGGCTAACCCCATCGCACGGCGCGCACAGCAAGGCCGAAGCCCCGCCCGAGATCAGCGCCAGCACAAAATCATCCGCACCCAGCCCCGCCACAAGATCCAGCATCCGGCGGGTTGCATCCTCGCCCGCTTGGTCGGGCACCGGATGGGCTGCCTCGACAATCTCAATGCCTTGGCAGGGGCGCGCGTAACCATAGCGGGTGATGACCAGCCCGTCACACGGGCCCCAAACGGCCTCTACCGCCTCGGCCATCCGCGCGCTGGCCTTGCCCGCACCAATCACCACTACGCGCCCGTCGGGTTTGGGCGGCAGGTGCCCTGCGAGCGTGCGCATAGGATCGGCCACTTCAACGGCGCGATCAAACAGGTGGCGAAGCAGGGTTTCGGGCGTGGTCATTTGCAAAACTTATCCCAAGACTGCGCGATAGTCGCTAACCAAAAGATGGGTCGGGGCGGCATCTTCCTCAATCTTCGCAAACCGCCCGATGGGTTCGCGGAAAATATTGTCGGTTTCGTCGTCATTCACGGTTGAAACCTCGCCAATCAGCACATCGCCGCCCTCGCCCCAAAACGCGTGCCAATCACCGGGCATCAGGGTGACGCTTTCGCCGGGGGCAAGTTTCAGCTTGTCGCCGGGGGCAAAATCGCGGCGGATGCCATCGCAAAACACCGTGCCGCCCTTATTCCCATCAAATTGCCCCTGATCATCCGAACCAAACAGCTCGACCACCAAAGTCGCGCCACCGCGGTTGATGATGTCCTCGGCCTTTAGCACATGAGTGTGCATCGGCGACAGCTGATCTTGCTTCGAAATCAACAGCTTTTCGGCATAGCACATGCCGCCTCCGCGTTGCAGATCGGCCAGCCGACCATTGCGCAGGGTGAACAGGAACAGGCCCATTTCATCATAACGGCCTGCGCCATAATCAGTGATATCCCAGCCGCAACGCGCCGAGATCACGTTTTGGGCGATGCCCGCATTGGCCTTGAACTGATCGGGCGTCCAATAGGCAAAGGGTGGCAAAACAAAACCGTAGTGCCGGATCATCGCGTCCGCTTCGGCCATAATGTCGTTAATGCGGCTGCGTTTCATTGTGCCAATCCGTCCGTCAAAAATTCGATGACCATCGCAGCGGTCCATGTGAACCGCCCACCGCCGCAAGGCGTACCATCGACAGGGCTATAGTATTCGGCAAACCCGCTTTCTGCGATCAGCGCCAAGCTGTCGGCAACAATGCGGTCCACCACAGCGGTTTGCCCTGCCCGCGCAAGACCGTCGGCGATCATATAGTTCACGATCAACCAAACCGGCCCGCGCCAATAACGCAGCGCATCAAATTCCGGCGCGGCAGGGTCGTGGCTTGGCACCAAATAGCGCACTTGGGCGCCCAGCTTGGTCAGGGTGTTGGCAATCACCTGCGACCGCGCCGCAGGAATGGGGGCAAAGGCTGCAAGGATACCGCCGATAGACGGGCTTTGAATCAAGGCGCCCAACTTGCGGTCAAAGCAAAGATATTGGCCGTGCTTATCGCTCCATAGGCTTTCCATCGCCGTCAGGCCTTTGTCGGCCTGTGCCTGTGCGTGGCTGGCGATGTCGGTCAGGCCCAACTGGGTTGCAAGTGCCGCCACATCCCCGCAAGCCCGCAACAGAATCGCGTTAAAGCCGGGGTCGACCACTTGGAACGGCGAGGCGTCGTGCAATTTGGCATTATCCCAGCCAAGGCCGCGAAACAGTTGCACCAGATAGATATAACGTTCGTATTGGGCCTGTGTCGGGCGGTGCGCAGGGTTGGCGTGTTGGGTATCACGGCGGGTAAAGGGCATGACGCCATCGGTTGGCACCCGTTCAAACGCGGCATCCCAATCGACCGAATTGTCACGGCCCGATTCCCAAGGGTGAATGATCGCAACCAACCCCGTGCCTTGCGGGTCACGGCAGCGGAAAAACCAATCATGCCATTTGGCGATTTTGGGCAGCAAGGCTGTGGCACGGCGGCGCGCCATGTCTTTGTCCTTGGCCCGCGCAAAAAGCCGCGCCACGGCAAAGCCTGCAACGGCGGGCTGAGTGATACCCGAAGTGGGCACAGGCCGAGCGGTTTGCCAAACATCAGGGCCGGGGAAATACCCGTCATCCAACTGGTGGAAAATGATATGCGGTACCATGCCATCATCCCACTGATGGGCGAACAAGGTTTCAATCTCGGTCCACGCGCGGTCTTCATTGAAATGGGCTTGGCCAAGGGCGGTCAGGCAGGAATCCCAGTTCCATTGAAACGGATAAAGGCCGTGTGTCGGGACGGTGTAGGCGCCCTTGTCATTCTCGGCGAGAATGGCAGCGGCATGGTCAATAAGGGCTTGTGTCATTGGGTCTCTCGCAAATTCAGGCAACGGCCAAAGTGGTTTTAGGGTCGAACCAACGCGTCCGCCCCGCTTGCGGTGCAAGGTTCAGGCGGTCGCCGGGTTTCAACACCAGCTCGCTGTCAAGCACGGCACGCAGCGGATGACCGCCCACATCGAACGTCACCAACAGGTGCGCGCCCAACGGCTCTACCAACCGCACGGTTGCGGGAAGGCCGGTTTCCGACGGGGTCAGATCTTCGGGGCGGATGGCATATTCCAAGGCTGCGGCATCGGTATTGGGGCCCGTTACGGTTTGGCCTGCGACCGTCCATTGCCCATTGCCTGCGGAAGTGGCGGGCAAAAAGTTCATCGGCGGGTTGCCGATAAAGCCCGCAACAAACCGCGCGGCAGGGTTGCGATACACCTCAATCGGGCTGGCCGATTGCACGATGCGACCTTGGTGCATCACCGAGATTCGGTCGGCGAGGCTCATCGCCTCGACCTGATCATGGGTCACATAGATCGCGGTGGTTTTGCTGTCGGCCAGCACGCCCTTAAGTTCGGCGCGCATTTCCAGACGCAACAGCGCGTCAAGGTTTGACAGCGGCTCATCCATCAAAATCACGTCGGGTTCCATCGCAAGCGCGCGGGCCACGGCAACACGTTGGCGCTGACCGCCCGAAAGCTCGCCGGAATAGCGTTTCAAGAGCTGCTCGATATGCATCAGGGTCGCCGTGCGTTCCACACGACGTGTGACCTCGGCCTGCGGCATCTTTTGCATCCGCAAACCAAAGGCGATGTTTTCAAACACGGTCAGATGCGGAAACACGGCATAGTTTTGAAACACCATTGCGATGCCCCGTTCACGCGGCGGCAGATGGTCTACGCGACGGTCGCCGATCCAGACCTCGCCCGTCGTGGCGGTTTCCAGCCCTGCAATGATGCGCAACAATGTGGTTTTGCCACAGCCCGATGCGCCCAGCAGAACCATGAACTCTTGATCCGCAATTGTCAGGTCAATCGAGTGCAAGGCTTGGTATGCGCCAAAGGTTTTGGCGACGTTCTTGATTTGAATTTGTGCCATGGGTTTGGTCCTTAACGGTTGGCGATGCCCCACATCGCAAACAAGTATTTGCGAACGGCAAAGATGAAGACGAGAGCGGGAACGACGAGGATGAAGCCACCGGCGAATTTCAGATGCAGCGGAGAGGTGTCCAGCGATTGCAGCAAAAACGCGGTCAGGGTGCGGTTCTCAATCGTCAGAACAGCCGCTGCGAACACCTCATTCCATGAGATGACGAAAGCAAAGATCGCACTGGCCGCGATGCCCGGCGCAATGAGTGGCAACACGACCTTGGTAAAGGCGGTGAAACGGGTACAGCCAAGGGTCCATGCCGCCTCTTCCAGCTCTATCGGGATGCCCGAAAACAGCGAGAATGTGATGAGCACGGCAAAAGGAATGGCCAGCGTGGTATGCACCAAGGCAAGGCCGAACAGCGTGTCATCCAGCCCGGTGCGGATGAACAGCACCGCCAAGGGCAGCGCCAGCAACGGCAACGGAAAGGCACGGGTTAGCAAGATCAGAACCCGAAAGGTTTCCTTGCCGCGAAATTCAAACCGCGACAACGCATAGCCCGCCGGCGCCCCAAATGCGATCGCCATAATCATGGTGAACGTGGCCACAATGACCGAGTTTTTCAGTGCGTTCAGCATCCCCGCAAAGTTGGCGAAAAACGTCAGGCTGCCCAGATCAAATTCGGGAAAAAACGGTTTTGGAAAGCTGCTGACGGTTTCGGGCGACGACAGCGTATTGATCATGAGAAAATAGATCGGCACCAAGACCCAAGCGCAGAGCAATACGACCGAGGCCCGAAACAAGAAACGGCCAGATTTACGCACTTGGACGGTATTAGGGGTGGTCGTTGTCATATCCGTGCTCCTTTCGGGACGCGCAGGATGCGAAGGATCAAGAGGGTGAAGGCGATAGATATGACGAGGATAATCAACGCCATCGCCGCCGCAGCGCCCGAGTTGTTAAGAGAGAATTGGTAGTCATAGGTCTGACCCATCAATACCGGGAACAGCGTGCCACCAAGGGCCGCGACCACGGCAAACACCTCAAACGCAAGGATCACCCGCAGCACCAACGCGGTTTGCAAGGATGGACGCAGCAACGGCAAGGTCACTTTCAAAAACCGCTGCCAAGGCGAGGCACCAAAGACTTCGGCGGCCTCATAATATTCTTTCGGGATCAGGCCAATGCCTGCCACCAAGATCACCAGCATAATCGCCGTCGCCCGCCAAATTTCAGCCAGTGCAATCGCAACCAACAAAATGCCGGGGTGTTGATAGGTCAGCAAACCGATAGGCCGCTCAATTATGCCCAGCGCAGACATCATCGAGTTCAGAAACCCTGTTTGATCAAAGATCGCAAGCCAGATCAGGCCTGCCGCAAGGTCAGAAATCCCCAAAGGAATGGTCCAGACATAAAGTACCAGATCGCGGCCCTTTTTCATTTTGGTGACCATGGTCGCCATCAACAAAGACAGGGCAAGCTGCACGGGCAAAACCAGCGCCGCCAACAAAAGTGTATTTTTCAGCGTGACCGGAAATTTCCAATAGCCGACAACGTCGCGGAAATGATCCAGTGAAAACCCGGCGTCGCTTGAAAACGCTTGCTGCGCCACCAGCACGAAGGGGTAAATGAAAAACACGCACAGAAACAACGTGACTGGCAAAATCAGGAAATAAGGCAACAGTCTGGCGTTCATCGGATCGCTCCTGACCGAAAGGGTATGAGGGGGCAATCTGGGCCAAATGTGGCCCAGATTAAGGATCGGGTTGGTTAAAGCCTGTCGTTATTCGACGGGGCAAGCACCCTCGGACGGCGCATCAGGGGCCCAGCACTTGGCGCCGGTTTCCTGCATAATGCCATTCAGCACAGCGCCCTGCTCGTCCAGCACCATGCGGATGTCTTGGCCACCCAGCACGATACGCTCAAACGTGTCGGTGAACACTTGGCTGAACGCACCGCTTTTGTCTCCAAGGCCCGCTGGCAACAGGCCTGGGTTGGCATCGGCAGAGCCGCTCATCTTGGCAATCGCATCGCCAGCCGCTTTGACCGAAGGCGGCAGATCATCGGGTAGCGCCACATCAACCACAGGGAAGAAGTTGGTCGCACGCAGCGTTGCAATCTGGGTTTCTGGCTTCATCATATAGGCGATAAGGGCCTTTGATGCTTCCATATCGGGCGCAGTTTTTGGAATGGCGATACCAGCGATAACCGGCATAAAACCACGGCCCGTTGGGCCAGCAGGCGCGGGGAAGGCAACGAAATCATCTGGGCGTTCGTTAAAGGCATTCGCCAAACGGGATGAGTGGTCAAACGCGATCCAGACTTCGTCGCTCAGCAGTTGCTCTTGCAAGAAACCGTAGTTGGTTGAGCCGGGGTTGGTGTGGCTCCAAAGTTCTTTGAACTTTTCCCATGCCACCACTGCCGCATCAGATTTGAACGTGCGGACAACACCGTTGGTGTAGGACGGGTACAGATACCCTTGGAAGAACCGGTGCTTCAGGCCTTTGGGACCGGCTGGAAAGCCGAACTTTTTCTCGCCCGTTGCTGTTTCAACATTTGCCGTCCACTCGATCAACTGGTCATAGGTCAGCGCGTCAATGTCGGCACCAGCAGGCAGATACTCAAGCGCCTTTTTGTTGGCCGCCATGATATAGCTGGCCTGCATCCATGGCAAATAAGGCTGGCCATCGGTGCCAAGTGTCGCCAGCTTTTGAAAGGCGGCGTTGACTTTTACATCGCCCAGATCAACCGAGGACAAATCAGCCATATCATCGGCAGGAAGCGCCGCGAAATCGCCGTGCAACGCGCCAAGCAGACCGATCGTACCTTTGTTGGCCTGAATTTCAGCCTGCAAACGGGTCAACCATGGGCCACCTTCGTTGGATTGATAATCCACCGCTTGGCCAGCGCCTGCCAAAACCTGCTCACGCATGGCCTGCGATTCCTCAACGGGGTTGGCCTGCGTCGACCAAAACAGCACATCGGCCTGCGCGGCAGATGCAAAAGCCAGTGCGGCTGTCGCACCCAGTAGGGTTTTCTTAATTGTCATGTCTCTCTCCCTGTTATTGTCCCCCCAATTTCATGAAGGGGTACGTCGTCGTTGGTCTGGAATCCGGGCAAATCCTAAGCCTTGCCCTAACCCGCACGCGCCCCAACCTCCCGCCGGAATCGCGTCTTGGGTATCATTATGGTATAACGTTATACCAGTCGTCAAGAAATTAATTATGAACGTTTCCAACAGTAAATGATCAAAAGACTGCTTTTATGTTTCGTCAAACACATTTTTCGGGTAACAATCCGGAATAACGTTTTAGCAAAGGCCTGTCTTCCGTGTCCACAAAACCTAAGCTCCAAACTGTGGCGCAACACGCTGGCGTCTCTTTGGCGACGGTCAGCCAAGTTATGCGCGGCGCAGGGCGGATATCTGAGGAGACGCGCAAGAAGGTGCTACAGGCCGCCAAAGACCTGAACTATGTGCCCGACGGTCGTGCCGCCTCAATGCGCTCGGGCGAGAACCGCGAAATCGGGCTGGTCATTCACGGCATTGCCAACCCGTTCAACGCCGAGGTCATCAGCGGGGTCAGCGATTTGCTGGAATCCGAAGGGTATTTGGTCTCGGTCCTTGATTCCCGCGATGACCCCGCAAAAGAGGCCCGCAACCTAGAGGCCTTTATTCGATCGGCCAGGGGCGGGTTGCTTTGGGTACCGACGGCGGACATTGAACCTAGGACAATTGATTTGCTGGCGACCCACCGCATTCCAACGGTAACGTTTTTGCGGCGGCTTCACGGGTTGAACTTTGATCATGTTGGCATCGAAAACACCGCTGCAACCAAATCCGCAACAAACTATCTGGCCGATTTAGGTCACACGCAAATCACATTTTTTGGCGGCACCGATACAGGCCAAGTGCGCACGGAACGGATTGCGGGCTATCGCGCCGTCCTCGCAGAGCGTAACCTTGGTGAACCGATTATTTGGCCTTCGGCAGACAATAAGCTTTCGGGGCTAGATGCCGTCTTGGCCTTGCGCAAACAGCACCCACAGGTCACCGCATTGGTCTGCAACGGCGACATGGTCGCGCTTGGTGCGTGTCTTGCCCTTCAACGCCTTGGGCAAACGCCCGGCAAAGAGATGTCGGTTATCGGTTTTGACGACATTTCAGGTGCAGCCGTGGCCACACCGCCCCTAACCACCCTTGCAGTTTCGCCCACGCTGCTGGGGCGAAAACTGGCGCGCGTGCTGCTGGACCGGATACAGGAACCTAACATGCCAACGGTTACGGTTACAGTTCCTGCACAGCTCGTTGTTCGGGGAACAACAGGGCAGCCAGCCTAGAAAATGCTGAAAGTAGTCCGGCACATTCGGACAGCGTGACAAGACGAAAGACGCCAATTCCATGATGCGGAACGCGCAGCCTTGTTCCACGCGCAGCGGCCAAGCTAGTCATTATGAATGCAAATGACTCGGTCTTTGTGAGTTGCTAACCCGCATTTTGGCCCGCATTTTTGGAGAGATTTAAATGACTCAACTGGGACAGATTGAACAACAAGCCTCGGAGAATTTCCGCGGTGCAATGCGTCGTTTTCCGGCAACGGTAAGCATCATAACCGCCAATGATGGCACGCGCGATCATGGCATGACAGTGACCGCACTGTCCTCGGTTTCCATGGCGCCTCCGTCCTTGATGGTGTGCCTGAACAACCGCACGCTTTTGCATGAGATGCTGCTGGAACAATCCCATTTCGCGGTGAATGTTCTGGATATCACGCAATCCTCTTTATCGGATGCCTTCAGCGGTGCCGTTCTGGCCGAAGAGCGGTTCGCAAGGGACACATGGGCGCGGGATGAGAAAGGGATGCTTGTGTTGAAATCGGCGCATACCAACGTCGTTTGTCGCCGCAAGGCCGCCATTCCATTTGGCACACACACCATGTTTATCGGCGAGGTGGTCAGCGCAGCCGTGAATGATACGACAACCCCGCTGCTGTACGCCGAAGCCGGCTATTGCCAGTCGCACCCTCTCTGACACCTGCTTTTGCGGCGCAACCGCAAAACCCATGGCGAGGGTTTTCTTCCCTATCTTGAATGTACTTTTTGTGTTTGGGTTCAGGGCGGAGGACCAGACATGTTTGCAAAACCAATATGAGCGCCGGTTTACACAGCGTTAGAAAAGCCGCGCTTATGCTGCGGACTTTGGCAACATTCAGCCCGCGCGGAATATCCTTAGCAGAGGCCTGCGATGCGACCGGTATTCCGAAAGCAACGGCCCACCGGATATTGGCCGCACTTGTTGCGGAACGTTTGGTAGATCGCCCTTCCGGAACAAGGCTTTACCGGCTTGGACCCGAGATGTTTGCCTTTGGCACCAGCGTCTCATCACTGTTCGATTTTCGGGAATTGGCGTCCAGCTCACTTACCCGCATTTCAAACGAGACCGGTGAGATTGCACTGCTTGGCATCCGAAGCGGCTATGACGCGCTATGCTTGGACCGGCACGAAGGGGCCAACACGCCCAAAGACGTGCTGATCAAGCTGATGGACCGCTGGCCGCTTGGGATTGGCGTCTTCAGCCTCGCCCTGCTGGCATACCTGCCGAATGATGAGATTCAGGAAATCCTGACCTATAATGAACGGCGCCTGCAACCCTATGCGCATTTCTCGGCTGAACATCTGTCGCAGACACTCGGCAAGATCAGGGCCGAAGGTTATGTCTTTCTGACATTCCCCGCTCTGCTGCATTCCGAGCCGAAGGCGGGGATTGCGGTGCCGATCTTTGATTCAAAACGAAATCCGATTGCCTCACTTTGCATCATCGCCGCCGAGCGCCGAATGCGCGGTGAAGCGCGTCATCGGTGCCTTGCGGTTCTGACGCGCGAAGCCGAAACGATTGCGCGCAAAGTTGGGCGCGACAAGGATAAAGAGGAAACCGCAGAAAGCTGGCGTCAGGCGGTAGACGAGAAAACACCCCGCCTGAACCCCGATTGCTAAATCATCTGGCAAATTCCGCAGAGTGGAACGCGCGAACTTGTTCGATGTGCCTCCGCCCCTAAACTCAATTCAAAAGCAAGCACGGCAAGTGCTTTGCTGCGGATTGTTAAATCAAGGGAGGACAGCACTTGGCGCTGGAAAATTGCGTAATTACAGATGGTTTCGCGGCAACGAAATCGGGGCGAATTCACTACCGCGAAGCGGGGACAGGCGCGCCACTGATATTGTTGCATAGCAACGGCTGTTCGGCCCATGAATATGAAGACGTCATCGCACATTTGGCAAAAACCCGTCGCGTGATTGCTTGGGATATGCCCGGACACGGCGATTCCGAGCCGCTGATGAAACATTGGAGCATTCCGGACTATGCGGATGCTGTGGTTGACCTGATGGATGCGCTGGGTATCGATCGCGCCAGTGTTGCCGGCTCTTCGGTCGGCGGCACGATTTGTGTAGATCTGGGCGTGCGCTATGCCGCGCGTTTCGACTGGCTTTTCCTTGTTGAAACGCCGATCCGGTCTTTGCAAGACTGGCTGGATGGCTGGCCGGGCATTGACATCAACTTTGGCGTACCAAGCCAAACGTTCGAGCAGATTGCGCAGCGTTTCCGTAAACTTACCCCCGCGAAACTGACCCGTTGGAATTGTGATCGCAACAAAGCCGGTTCCAAAACGATGGTCGGCGTGATGTGGGCGCTGCGCGACTATGATGTCTTGGCAAATCTGGCAGCGATCAAGGGCAAACCGGCTGTCATCTACGGCGATGTTGGGCCGACGATTGCAGGTGCCGCGCATTTTGAACGGCTGCTGCCGGATGCGCCCTCGATCACACTTGCCGATTGCGGGCATTTCCCGATGGCGGATGATCCAGAAGCTTTCGCCACTGCGCTGAACAGCATTCTTACATAACGGCCTCGCGCCCCCCCTTAAAACGCTCGAATAGGAGTAAGCCATGCGACTGGGCTATTTTACCATGCCGATGCACCCGATGCACCGCAACTGGACAGAAACGCTGCAAGAAGACCGTGAAGGGATCATCCTCGCCGATAAACTGGGGTTTTATGATTGCTTTGTCGGCGAGCATCTGGCCGATAAAGTGGAAACGATTACGAACAGCATGCTCTTTTTGTCGTCATTGATATCGGACACCAAGACAATAAAGCTGGCCACTGGCACCACCAACCTGTCACAGACACACCCCGTATTAGTCGCGTCACATGCGGCAATGATGGACCATTTGTCAAAGGGTCGGTTCATTCTGGGCATCAGCCCCGGCTCGCTTCCGACCGATGCGGAAGTATTGGGAACGCTGGACGAAAACCGCCAAAAGATGTTTGAGGAATCCATCGACGTCATTCTGGAAATCTGGAAACGCGATCCCCCCTATGACATTGACCTGCCGGATAACCGCTACAAAGTCTCGACGATGAAGACGGGTGAATTGTCACTTGGCCTTGGATATCTTGCAAAGCCATATCAACAGCCGCGGCCGGAGATTGTGGGAACCGTGGTTGCCCCCTTCTCTAAGGGCGTCATTCAGATGGGCAAACGCGATTTCCACCCGATGTCTGCAAACTTCCTGTTGTCGAAGTGGCTGAAAAGCCATTGGGATAATTACGCCATCGGCAAGGCCGAGGTTGGCGTGCAAGCCGACCGTTCTGATTGGCGCATTGCGCGGACGATCTTTGTTGCTGACGATGAAGCCACGGCGCGGCGCTACGCGATGGAAGACCCGAATGGTCCCTATTCCTTTTATTACCGGCAAATTTTGACCAAATTCAAACGCGCGGGCATCCACGGCGGTTTTAAGGAAAGCCGCGAGCAATCGGATGACGAAATCACGCTGGAGTATGTGATGAAAAACTTGGTCATCCACGGCACCCCCGACCAAGTGACCGAGCAGATTCTGGAACTGAACGAGATGGTCGGCGGGTTTGGCGAATTGGTTTATGCTGGGATGGACTGGGTTGACGAAGGCCTAGCCAAACGCTCGATGGAGCTGCTGGCGACCGAGGTTATGCCAAAAGTTCGCGCCTCGACCGGCACATCTGATGGAATGGGCGCTGCCCCGTCAAAAGGAGCTGCGTGATGACCAGACCGGTTATTATCACCTGTGCGGTCACGGGCGGCGAGCACAGTATCGCACTGCGAAACCCGCATGTTCCCGTGACCCCCGAAGAGATTGCAAACGAATGTATTGCGGCCGCCAAGGCCGGCGCCGCAGTGGCGCATATCCATGTGCGCGATATTGAAACCAAGGCGGCAACGATGGATCTGGCGCTGTACCGCGAGGTCGTGACCCGCCTGCGCGCCAGCAACACCGATATTATCATCAACCTGACCTGCGGTCCGGGGGCTTTCTACATCCCCTCGGATGATAACCCGCAAGTCGCAGGGCCCGGCAGCGACCTTGCCTCGCCCGAGGCGCGCGTGGCGCATATCCTTGAGTTAAAGCCGGAAATTTGCAGCGTAGACGTGGTCACCTTCAACCACGGCGGGCGCGTGTTTATGAACACCGCAGCGCATCTGGAACAGATGGCCGAGTTGATTAAATCGGTGGGCACCAAACCCGAGCTTGAGGCTTTCGATCTGGGCAATGTCTTGCACGCAAAAGACCTAATCAAACGCGGGGTGATTAACGGGCCGGGGCTGTTCCAATTCTGCCTTGGTATTCCGTGGGGCGCACCGGCAACCGTTGAATCGATGAGCTACCTGCGGTCGCACCTACCAGATGATGCGGTTTGGGCCGGTTTTGGCGTGGCCGCGATGGAGTTTCCGATGGCGGCGGCGGCGGTCTTGCTGGGCGGGCACGTTCGGGTCGGGCTGGAGGACAATATCTTTCTGGAACGCGGCAAACTCGCCGAAGGAAATGCGCCATTGGTGGCCCGCGCGGTGGATATCATCGAAAGCATAGGGGACCGCGTTGCAACCCCCGATGAGGCAAGGGAAATTTTGGGGCTGCGCTGATCAGCCCCAAAAACCGGGTTCTGGCCAAAGCAGAACCAGGTAATCTGACAGCCATCTGGGGGCCAGCAAGTAGCCCTTCGCTATGTCAAATATTACATAGCCAGATCTTCGGCATCTCGGACATACTGGTCAGCGATAGGGCACTGCGGCGCGTGGGCAGAGGAGGCCGGCCGGATGATTCAATTTGATCGTTTCAAGCTAAAACACCTAAGACAGTTCGTGGCCGTCGCCAAAGCGGGCAGCATCAGCGAGGGGGCGGAGGCGCTATTCACCTCACAGCCCGCGCTGTCACGCAGCATTACCGAAATGGAGGAAGCGCTTGGCGACATCCGCTTGTTTGATCGGGCACGTACGGGGGTTACGCTAACCCGCAACGGCAAAAAATTCATGGCATTCGCACAGCTTGTCCTGTCTAACTTTGAGACGTTCAGCGCCGATTTGGTACAGGACGAAGGGGCGACAGGCGGCACGGTTCGCGTCGGGATGGGGGCCTATGAGGGCTATACGTTTTTGCCCAATATCATGGAGCGCGTGCTGAACCGTCGGCCAGACGTTCAGTTCAACTGTATGAGCGGCCGGTTCCAAGACCTGATAAACCCTTTGCTGCAAGGCAAACTCGACTTGATTTTCGGTCCGGTTCACTCTGGTCCGCTGCCGCAGGGGGTTAAGACTTTCATCGTTGCGCAATCCAAACCATCCATCCTTGTACGGTCCGATCATCCACTGGCCAAAGAGCCGACGGTGACGTTGAAGATGCTATCGCAACAGGCGTGGATGGTGCCGGTCGCGAATACCTTGCCACGCCGCACCTTTGATGAGGTGTTCATAAAAGAAGGGCTAACCCCACCGTCGGGCCCGATGGAAATCTCACCTTCGGTGTTGATGATCGCGATGTTGCGTCAACGTAATCTGGTTGGCCTTGTGCATCCGCAACTCTGCGCGCTGACCTCAGAATCGGCGGGATTGACCGAACTGAAACTGGCATCGAATCCGTTCAGCTGGCCCGTTCAGCTGACAACCGTGAACCGTCACCACCCTTCGGCAGCGGTGAGCGAGACGATCAATCTCATCAAGTCCATGTCAAAGTATTATCAATGTGGGGATAACAGTTTTGACAATCAATGCCATAACAAAAACGATATGGATACTGTGTAAAATGGCATTGGACTAAGCTTAAGCCCCTATGCGACCCTCATGTCAGAGGAGCGGTGAAGCAGCGACAAGTGTTGTGTAATCACCAATAATTTCGAAGAAAATGGGAGGAGCGGCAATGCTTAATATTGCTGTCGTCGGGCTTGGCGCCTGGGGGCTACGTCATGTCCAATCGGCATCGGCCAGCGGACGTTTTAAAGTGGTCAAGGGCGTTGATAAGGCGCAGGTGAAGGTCGACTTTCCTGTCACGGACTCTTTGCAAGAGGTCCTCGACGATCCGGACATTCACGCGGTTTCGATCGCAACGCCGCACACACTTCATGCCGATCAAATCAGGCAAGCCGCTTTGGCTGGCAAACACATTCTGACCGAAAAACCCTTTGCGATGTCGCATGCCGAGGCGCTGGCGAATGTGGCGATCACACGTGCGCAAAACGTCGTTCTCGCACTTGGGCACGATCACCGTTTTTATCCGGCGGTTGCGGCCCTTCGAGCGTTGATCGCAAAGGACGCCTTTGGTCAGGTTACAACCGTGCAATCGGTGCTGTCGCATGATTTCACCAAGAAAGCACTAGAGAAGTTGAACCGCGAAGCCGCCGAGCGCGGCGAGAATGGTGATACAGGATCTTGGTGGCGCCTGAACCTTGCCGAGGCCCCAGTGGGACCGATGGTGCATCTTGGCATCCATCACCTTGATCTGTTCATCCATCTTTTCGGCGAAATCGAGTGGGTTTTGGCAAGCACCCCTGCCCGCACGATTGAAACTCCTTTCCCCGACACGATGCTTGTCACCTTGGGGTTCACCAGCGGCAAGATCGGCACGATCAACAGCTCGCTCGCCTCGCCTTTGAACTCTCGACTGCTGATTTCAGGGTCCGAAGGTTGGGCCGAGGCGGTTGGCCCAGACGACATTGGGTCCTACACGAAATCAAGCCTGTCCATGGTCAAACGTCGGTTGAACGGTACCGATCCCGAGACCGAACACTTCCCGCTTATCGACTCTGTTGCCGCAAATTTTGTCGCCTTTGCAGATGCGATTGAGGGGGTAGCGCCCTATCCGGTGCCCGCCGCAGATATGATCCACAATGCAGCGGTGCTGGAGGCGATTGTACAATCATCGCGCTCTGGCACGATCGAGCGCGTGCAGTCCTAGCGCGTGATGCGCCACGACCAACACCATAAAAAATCAACCCTTTCATATAATCGAGAGAGACGCATGTCAGAGAAAAAATATCGGTTCTTGTTCATTTCGGCCTTTTGCCTGCCAGAGGATAGCCCGTTCTCAGGGCCAAAGCGCGGTGACGGCATCCCCAAGGAAGAGCGTTTGCAGAATTACGGCAATCTGAAACATTTGCTGGACGATGTAGACTGGGAGATGCACCCCGGCCCGCTGACGAATTACGGCAACTGGACGGTCGAAAACCGGCAAGAGTTTCTGCAAGTGGCGGCCGGACGGCTGCCTATTGTGAAAGAGGCCTGCGAAAGTGGGAAATACAACGCAATCATCCTTGAGGGCGGCGGTGAACCCGGATTCCTTGAGGCACGCGAATTGACGCGGCGCTATGGCATTCCGGTAACCTCTTGCGGCCATTCGCAAATGCACATGGCCTCGATGTTGGGCAATAAGTTCGCGATCATCGACTTTTCCGAAGTTCACACGATGTTTTATCACAACCTCGTTGTGCAACACCGGATGACAGACCGCTGCGCCTCGATCCGCAATATCGGCTATTACCATTCCAAGCCCTATTACAACGATGTGGAATCCTTTAGCGCCGAGCGCCGCAAAGCAATGGCGGGTGAACGCTGTGAGGCTGTGGAACGCGCGGTCGCGGAATCGATCAGTGCGATGGAAGAAGACGGTGCCGATGTCATCATGTTCGGCTGCTCGGGTGGGTTTTGGATGAAGCCGTTTGTGGAAAAACGGCTGCACGAAGAAGGCTGGGACGTGCCGGTCATTGAAGGCTATGGCGCGGCAATAGAGCTTGCCAAGATGCAGGTCAATTACGGCGTCACCGCCAGCGGATTGGCCTTCCCCTCTGATCGCCCGCAAAAGCGCCCGCGCAAGATCGTGTTTTAAAGCCACGAAAACACGACGGAACATTTCTAAGATCGCCTAAGGGTTGAAGCATGCGTGCTTGCTGCCCTCGAATTCCACGATGCGGAACGCGGGCTATTGGTGCTTTTCCAGTGTCACCAATAGCCTGAGGCGGGGAAATGGTGCGTGTTGGCTTTGCTCGGGAGGGGGTGAGGCCAGCAAGCGCAGAGGAATGTAACCGAAAATGAGCACAAAAGCGCGGCGCGGAATGCGTCGCATGATGACCAATTCGGGAGGAAACGAACTGTGTTGCAACCAAACTCTGCGCGAAGGTTTTTACCGCGTGATCCTCTGTTGGCAATCGTCAGCGTGATCATCGCGGTGGCAATGGCCTTGTTAGCCATCCCCATACTGTCACTGATATTTTCAGCCCTAAAAGGCGATGACGGCCCAACGATCCAGAACTTTATCTCGGTTACGGAGCACCCACAGTTTTGGCCTGCAATGCGCAATACTGCCATTTCCGGGGTCGGCACTGTTATCGTCATGACGTTCATCACGGTTCCGCTTGCGTGGATTTATACCCGCACCAACCTACCGCGAAAGAACCTGATGATCGCCTTGATCACGATCAATGTGGCCATCCCAAGCTTTCTTGTCGCATTGGGGTATATCTTTGTTTTCAACCCGTCCAATGGCGTGTTCAACGAAATCTGGCGCGGGCTTTTCAACGCCGGTGCGTCGCCCGTAAACGTCTATAGCTTGGGCTGGATTGTCTTTTTGCAAGGTGTCGCCCTTAGTGCGCCCGCGTTCTTTATGACGGTTCCCACCCTGCAAGGCATTGATACATCGCTGGAAGAAGCTGCAGCGGCGAATGGGGTACGGCGCTGGAAGGCCGCGTTGTTTATTGTCCTGCCGCTGGCGTCCCCGGCCATTTTTGCGGTCGCCGCCTATTACTTCATCATCGCGGTCGAAATGTTTGACTATGCGGGGATGCTTGGCACGCCAGCGCGCACCTATGTTGCCGCCAGCCTGCTGTATGCGTTCATCCATGATGAAGCCCTGCCGCGTTATTCGGAGGCGGCCTCGCTGGGCTTGATTATGGCCGTCATGGCTATGTTTCTTGCCTTTGCCTATCTCTGGGCGGTCCGGAATGCCGATCGTTTTGTCGTTCTGACAGGCAAGCGCAAAGAGCAGATCTCCATTCAATTGAGCCGGTCGGGCAAACGCTGGGCATGGGGCTTTGTCGCACTCTACTTTACGATAGGTACGGGCATGCCATTGCTGATGCTGCTGTGGGCATCGGGCCTGCCATTTTTGCAAGTACCATCCTTTGCCGCGATGAAGCTGTGGAACCTGAACGCCTATGCGAATGTTCTGCCGATGGTGCCGCTGCTGCTTAAAAACAACCTGTTGCTTATCCTTGTTGTGCCCACCATCGGCGTCATTTTGGCCGCTTGCCTTGCATGGGCCGGAACGCGGCTAAAGAGCAAGCTGCGCAAGGGCATCGATATCACGGTCATGTTGGCTGTGGCCGTTCCGTCTATTGTGGGGGCACTGGGGTTTCTGGCCTTTGGCCTTATGGCCAACAGCTATATCGCGATTTACGGCACGATCTGGCTGATCGCGATCACTATGGCCGCGCGTTATTTGACTTGGGCCAACCGCACCATTGCCACTTCAATGATGCAAATTCACCCCGAGATCGAAGAAGCCGCCCTTGTTTCGGGGGTGCGCAAAGGCCGAACCTTCCTGTCGATTGTCCTGCCGAATGTTGCGCGTTCTTTGCTCATCTCATGGTTCTGGCTCGCGCTGTTATCGCTGCGTGACCTGACCATTCCGATCATGTTGTCGCGCCGCGGCACGGATGTTTTTTCAACTGCGATTTGGGGACTGAATTCCTCTGGCATTACAGATGAGGCCGCGGCGCTTAGCGTCATTCTGGCGGTGCTCATCCTGATCTTTGTCGGGTGCTATCACCTCATCTCAACAAAATGGGTCGTTCAAAAATGATCACTGCAAAATCACTAAAAAAACGGTTCATCACTGACAAAGGTCAGATCGTTGATGCCCTTAATGACGTCTCTTTTGAGGTGGCCGAAGGCGAATTCTATGTGCTGCTCGGGCCGTCCGGCTCTGGCAAAACAACAACCTTGCGCGCAGTTGCAGGCCTTGAGACACCGGATACCGGCTTTCTGCAGATCGACGATCAGACGGTTTACGCATCGGATCAATCGCTGAACATTGCGCCCGAGGAACGCCCCGTTTCTATGGTTTTCCAATCCTATGCGCTTTGGCCGCATATGAACGTGCAGCAAAATATCGAGTTCCCGCTGCGCCACGGGGTGCGCCGCGTTGATGCCGCCGAAATAGCACGGCGCGTGGCATCGGTGGCCAAGACGTTAGAGCTTACGCCCTATCTTAAACGCCCGATCAGTCAACTGTCTGGCGGGCAACAACAACGTGTCGCCCTTGGGCGCGCCATGGCGTTGGAACCAGCGGTGCTGCTGATGGATGAGCCATTGTCGAACCTTGATGCCAAGCTGCGGGCCCAGTTGCGGATTGAAATCAAAAACTTGACGAAGTCCTTGGGCATTACAACACTTTACGTCACGCATGACCAAGTTGAAGCGATGGTGATGGGGGATCGTATCGCCGTCATGAGCGGTGGCGCCATCGTCGAGGAAGGCACCCCAAGCCAGCTGTACAAACATCCGCGCAGCGAGTTTGTCGCAAACTTCTTGGGCGATATGAACTTTTTGCCTTGCGTCCTTACCCAGGCCCCTAACGGGATGACGAACGTCGACACGGTATTGGGAACGTTCGCAGTCACCGCGCAACCGGATCGGCCGAACAGCGGAGCGGCGCGGATCGGGTTTCGACCCGAAGACATTCATCTTGGGCAGATCGACCACTCTGTTCACTTCACAGCGCGCATCTTGCACTCCTACTATTTGGGTGAGGCATTCTCCTGCGATCTATCCGTGGGCGGACAAAAAATTGCGGCAAGACTGCCCAACACATCAAAAATCACCGAGGGCGAAGATACAGTCTTCAGCATAAATCCAAGCGATTTCTCGGTGTTTTCAGGCACGACAAACTAAACCAATAGAGGAGGAGAACCTATGCTATATTCCATGAGGACGATGACCGCGGTCGCCATATGCGCGACCCTAACGACCAGCCTCGCCTTGCCAGCGGTGGCGCAAACCGCGCTGGATAACCTTATCACCGCCGCCAAATCGGAAGGCGTCGTCATTGTCGATACGGCGACAACGCGCTTTCCCGCCGAGTCTGGGCCAAATCTGTCAAAGGCGATGTCCGAAAAATTCGGTGTTGATATCAAAGTCGAGCTGACCAACAGCGCGCCCGCACCGGTAATGACCGGTCAAATCATCGAAGAGGCCAAGGCGGGCATTGCACCGGCTGTCGATCTGGTGTCTGTGCCTCTCGCCTTTACCAAGGCATTGAATGAAAACGGCGCGATCGAGAATATTGATTGGGCCAGTTTGGGCGTTGACCCAAGCTTGATTTCCAAGGCCGGCAACTCTGTCTGGGTGAATACAGTCGCGCGTGCGGTCGTTTACAACGTAAACTTGGTGAAAGGGGATGATATCCCCACCAAGCTGGCGGATTTGCTAGACCCAAAATGGAAGGGCAAGATCGCCGGTCCCGGCTTTGGTGATGCTTACGGCATGATTTCCGTTCCCGTTCTTGGCGAAGAGAAGGCCGCAGAATGGCTCAAGGCATTGTATGACGATCAGGGTCTTGCCGTTATCAGTTCGATGACCGACGTTCCCAATCGCGTTGCGAATGGCGAGTTCATGATCGGGATGGGCGTGTCCGCCAACTATTCCGGCCTCGTTGATAAAGGCGCACCCATCGCCAATGCGCCTTTGGAAAAGATCAGCGGCCAACCCTACTTTAGCTTTGTTGTGCATAAGGCCCCTCATCCAAATGCCGCAGCCCTTTTGGCTTATTTCATGTGCTGCACGGCTGAAGGCAGAAAGGCCCTGCTGGATAACATGGGCTGGTCCATGTTTGATACCGAAGGCTCCGAGCAATACGCATTGGGCAGCAACGGTCGCGGTGTGACCCCAAGCGAAGACTGGCAGCTGAACGAGCAGGCGCGCGTCGGCAAGGCTATGGACAAGCTGATCGGTCGCTAACGGCCAACTGAATAAACCCCTGCCTGATCATATTCAGGCAGGGGATTCAATTGAAACCAAACCTTGGTTTGCAACGCTGTAGTGCTGCTCTGATACTGTGGGGCCACCTGCTATCTCGTGCCAAACAACACCTCCCCCGCACTATAAATGGTAAAATATTACATTTTATTCTTTAATCGGTAAAAGCGCCTTGTTCTCATATTATAATCCGACGAATATTCTAAGACAGACCCTTACCGCCCGAACCACCGTTTGCCCGCCTGCGATTTCCCGCCGCATTTTGTACAAAGTTGATCTATGACCTATCAAAACCAAGAGGAAAGCCGAACGGCCCCCATGCCAGAACGCACGCAAACCTCGGCGATTTACGATCAAATCCGCCGCGACATCATGCAAGGCGTTCTCGCCGCCGAGACAAAACTGAAAACGCGCAGCCTTGCCCAGCGGTTTGAGGTGGGTCTAAGCCCGATCCGCGAGGCACTTAGCCGTTTATCCTCGGAAGGATGGGTTGTGCAAAGCGACCGGCGCGGGTTTTCGGTGGTGCCAGCAACGGTCGAAGAGCTGCGCAACCTCCATCATGCGCGATGTGTTTTGAACGAGGCCTGTCTGCGCGAGTCTATCGCCTTTGGGGATAGTGCGTGGGAAGAAGGCGTAATGCTGGCCTATTTCCGGCTCTCGAAAACCAAACGCCCGACCGATATCGCCGATATCGAAGCGATGGAGCATTGGAACCTTCAGCATCGGCTGTTTCACAGCAGCTTGATTAACGGCGGCCGTTCGCAACGGCTGGTCTTGTATTGCGAGCAGCTTTTCGACGAGATCGAACGCTACCGCCGCATTGGTTTGAATGCGGGGGCCACGCGGTTAAATGCCAGCGATGAGCACAAAGCCATCGCCGATGCCGCCGTTGCCCGTGATAGCGCGACTGCAGTTACCCTACTGAACGAACATTTCCAGCACACACTCGATCAGGTCGAAAAAGTGCTGATTACCCAGAACAAAAAGGCCCCTCGGAAATGAAAATCAAACGCACACTAACACTCGCCACTGCCGCCGCAATTGTGGACAAGGCTTTGGAGCTCTCAAAGGATGAGGGCATGGACCCGCTGTGCATCGTGGTGTTGGACGGCGGCGGCATCCCCGTCGCCATGAAAAGCGACGACGGTTGCGGGCTGTTGCGGTTCAACGTCGCCTTGGGCAAAGCCTATGCCGCGCTTGGCATGGGCACGTCGAGCCGCGATCTGCGTGACCGCTTGGCCGACCGTACCAATTTTGCAAGTGGCATGGCTGCGGCATCCGGTGGCCGGTTCTTACCTGTGCCGGGCGGCGTGCTGATCGTTGATGCGGAAGGCATGGCGATTGGGGCGGTAGGCGTCAGCGGCGACACCTCGGAAAAGGACGAATATTGCGCGACCCTCGCCATTCAAAGCGCAGGCTTTGACAGCAATCCCCCCCAGCCGGACCCAAACTGGCGCGGTTAAACGCCCGTTTGGCACGTATTCCAAACCGCTAAGCGTAGATAACCGCATCGGACGTTGGCCAAATTGACCAAACCGATGCGGGTTTTGATGCGTGCGTTTGACGGAAAAGCGCTAATCCGTTAACGCGACTTGCCGCGCACATAGCCTTCCATCGTCGGCGCGTTGCGTGGGCGGGGTGCTGTGATTTTCTGCGTGTCGGAAAAGGCTGTGCCCTCCTCAAACCAACTTGATAATGTCGGGCGGCCCCAAGGCGGAGCGGCCTGTTCGGGCCGGTATTGCAACGGTGGCAACTCGGCATCAATGGTTTGATAGTGACCATCGAACAGCTCTACGCGGTGGCCGTCAGGATCGCGCAAGTAAACGTAATATGCGCCATCCATGCCGTGCCGTCCGGGGCCTTCCTCGACCGTCATCGGGGCAAAGCCCTTTTCGCCGACATTATCGCAAACGCGCAAAATATCGCCAACATTGCGCACAAAAAACGCGGCATGATGCAGGCGCGGACCGTCGCCCTCCATCAAAACCAGATCAGAGACACTGCCTTTGCGCCACAAGAAACATGCCTCCAATGCCCCCTCTACAACAATCACATCGGAAATCCGAAATCCGATCGCCGCATAAAACGCAGTGCAGGCATCAATTTTCGGGTTCAAAACCTGAAAATGATCCAGCCGTTTAGCGAGGTGCAAGCGCCCGCCACCATTATCCATACGACGCGCCAAAACCGGCATATGGGCGCAAAGCTCGACCGGTGTGCCCGCCGGATCGCGTAGCCGCAAGGTGCGCCCCTGATAAGGTGCCTCAATCCAATGCGGATCAAGCCCTTGGCCCACCGCCCAATCATAGGCGAGATCCAATTCCGCCTCGGTCAGAACCCGAAATCCGATGGCTTCGCATTCCGGCGCACCCGTCGTTTGGCGCAAGATCAGGCTGTGGTGGCACGCCTCTTCGGCGCCGCGGAGATAGACGGTTTGCGCATCTTCATCGCTGACCAACAGGCCCAGCACCCCACAATAGAACGCCTTGCTGACGTCCAGATCGCGCACCGTTTGGATGTAATGGCTGGCACGCGTGATATTGAACGGCGGGTAAAACACCGTTGGCGGTAAGGAGATCGGCTGAAATTCCGTGTCACTCATGGCTATTCTCCTTACCACCCTTTTATCAACGTGCCGCTTGCCAGCGCGCTGCGATTTCGTCCCGCGTTGTCAGCCAGACCGCATCATGCGATTTCGCCAAGGCCAACGCATCATAAAACTCTACCGCCGCAGTCGGGCGGCCCAAAACATGGGAATGGGCGCTGATATCAAGAATATAATGCGGCGCACCAATATTGTCCCAGCCGTTCAAAACCGTCCTCAGGCTGTCAACAAGGGTGTTTGGCGGATTGCCGTGGCGCACATAGATCGGCAGATCGTTCACCGCCATATTATACGGGATATTGACGATCGGGCCAGACGGCGTATCAACATCGTAAGGCACATCGCTGTCGAGGAAATCCTGCATCCATGTAAAGCCGTTTTGAACCAGCAACTCGGCGGTATCCGCGCTTAAGGCACCGCGCGGGCAACCATAGCCGAACGGACGACGGCCAGCCGCCTGTTCGAACGCCGCAATGCAACGCTTGATTTCTGCATCTTCCTCATCACGTTCCATATAAACGTGATAGCGATCTTGGCTCCAGCTATGGGCAAGAAAGCTGTGCCCACCCTGTGCCGCCCGCTCAAACAATTCGGGGTTACGCGCGCCCAGAATGCCGGACAACGCCACCGTCGCCGTCACATCCAGCTTTTCGCAAATATCGAGCAGCCGGAACAGCCCCGTCGTCTTGGCATATTCCGCCCAAGATTTGCTTGCCAGATCATTGAAGCCGGGCTTGATCGGGTTTGCGAAGGGGCCAGCGCCGGGGGCCGCATTATCGCCCCACTGCTCGCAAATCACGTTGACGCAGACAGCCATGGTTTTACCTTCGGGCCAGCCCGTTGGATTAGGATATTTCATCTTTGTGCCACTTCATTACGGTGAAAAATGGGGGGCCTGAGCGGGGAGCATCGCTCAGGCCAAGATCTCAGAGGCGTTTAGCGCCCGATGATGGCATCAAACGCGGCGCCAACACGATCTTGTTCGGCCAACTGCCATTCCGGCGTTGGCACTTTGCCGCGACCATTGCCGCCAACCGCGTTTTGCTCTGATCCTTCATAGTCGAACTTTGCCCAAGCCATATCATCAAACAGCGCTTTTTTACCGGCCGCAGTGCAGCAGAAGAAATAGCTCAACAATGCGCCCGCATTCGGGTGTGGCGCGTTCTTGACGACGAAGATGTAATACGGCTGCCCGCCAACGCTTTCGAGCGGCGCATTCGCAATCGGCGCGCCTTTATCCACCAATCCGGTCCGGTTTGCGGGAATCCCGATGCCGATTTCGAACTCACCATTCGCCACGCGGTTGGGGATATCCGAAATCGCGCGGATCACTGTCAAACCTTGGTCATTATACAGCGATTTCATCCATTCTGCGGCTTTCTCTTCGCCCAGAACAGGCACGCTGACCATCGCATAAGCATCACCAAAACCGGGGCCCGCGATTTTTCCTTTGTATTTCGGGTCAAGCAGATCTTCCAGCTTTGTCGGGATGTCCTCGCCCTTTAACAGGTTGGTATTGTAAAATACCGCGCGCGGAACCGTATCGATCCAAACCGCATTTCCCGCAGGGTCAATGAATTCGGGATCAACGCCGATGCCCTTCCAATCGATACGCTCAATCGCGCCGCCCGCATCAATCGCCTTGGTGAACGCCAAAGGCAGCGGGAAAAGGTCAAAGCTCGGTGTCACACCGGCGCGCGTTTCTTCAACGATCTGCCCCGCCATCACCGGAACCGGCGAGTTGTTGATGAGCTCGACCTTGATATCGACGCCGAATTCCTTAGACAGCGCCGCGCTAAGATTCGGACCGGCTTCCAACGGAAAGCGCGTGGTGCTGACGTTAATTGCGACGGCCCCTTCGGCGCCGGCTTTCGCAATCACGTCTTGCAGCGTGGATTGCGCAGCAACGGGTGCGGCGATCGCGGTCGTCGAGGCGATGACCCCCAAAATTCCGATAAAACGTTTCATTATTCGTCCTCCTCTAAGTCTGTTTCAGGCGTTGTCGGGAAAAAGTGTAAAACTGCTGGACAGTATGCTCACATCGACCGTCTCTCCTGGGATAACAGCCGCGGTGTTGGGCAGACGTGCGCTGAAAGTACCGCCAGAGACGACAAAATCGCACAGGATCGCATCGCCGATGTAGTATCTGTGGGTGACCGTCGCGGGGAAAACCACCGCCCCCGGCTGCGGGCCGAGGTGGACATCTTCCAACCGGAAGCCCAATTTCACCGCGTCGCCGGTGATCGTTGCAGGTGGGGTATCAACCTCGATTGTGCCCATCGGCGTGTCTACGGCAAACCGCGATCCGCTGCGGCGTAAATTGCCGCGCACGAAATTCATTTCGCCCAAAAACTTGGCCACAAACTCGCTTGCAGGCCGTTTGTACAGCTGATCGGGCACGCCTTGTTCCGCAATCGCGCCGTTATTCATCACCGCGATCTGATCGCCCATGACCATCGCTTCGACCTGATCATGTGTGACATAAAGCGTGGTAATCCCAAGGCTCTGCGTCAGGTTCTTGATCTCGACGCGCAATTGCGCGCGCAGTTTCGCATCAAGGTTGGACAAAGGTTCATCCATCAGCAAAACCTGCGGCTCTAACGCAAGCGCCCGCGCCAAGGCAACGCGCTGTTGCTGCCCGCCCGAAAGCTGGGCGATGGGGCGGCTTAGATACGGCGTCAATTGCAAGGTTTCCGCCACCGCATCAACCCGGCGTTTGATTTCCGGCGCAGCGACGCGGCGCACCCCTTTGCGCAACGGAAAGGTGATGTTTTCCAGCACATTCATATGCGGCCAAAGTGCGTAAGATTGAAACACCATCCCAACGGGGCGTTCTTCGGCGGGCATATTGATGCCTTTTGCAGAGTCAAAAACCGAAGTAGCGCCGATACGAATAACACCGCTATCCGCCGTCTCTATCCCCGCAACCGCCCGCAGCGTCGTGGTTTTTCCCGACCCCGAAGGCCCGAGCAGCACGAAAAACTCGCCCTGGTTAACCTCAAAAGATACATCGCGCAGCGCGTCAACCTTTTGGCCCGTATCCATCGTAAACTGCTTTTTAAGTGACGTCCCGATGATCATTTGCGAATTTCCCATCTGGTTGAAACAATGTGGAAAAGGGTGACAAGCACCATAATCATCACGGCGAGTATCATGCTTAATGCGGCGGCCTCATCCGTGACACCGGATGTATTGAGCCCCCAAATAGCCGTCGCAAAAACATCTGTGCCACGGCGTGACAGCATGACAGGGATCGTCAGTTCCCGCAGCGACAGCAACGCGAGCCAGAACCATGAAATCACCAAAGAGCGCGCAACATTCGGCAGCACGATCGAGACAAACCCCTGCCCACGGCGCACGCCAGACACAACGCTGGCTTCCTCAATTTCGGGGTGCAATTGCATCATCGCGCCCGAGATGGTGCGGTTCGCCCACGTGATGTAGCGCGCCGTCATCGCCAAAGCGATCAACCAAATCGTGCCGTAAATCGCGATATGGCTGTTGATGCCAAGGCCAAAGAACATGAACCCCAAAGCGCCCACGATCGACGGCACCGCCACGGCGATCATCACCGCCACATCGATCCCTTTGCGCATCCGGCTTTTGAACCTTGTGCCAACCCACGCCATGCACGCGGCCATCAGCACGCCCAAGGTTGGCATAACCAGCATCAAGATCAGGTTGTTTTTCAGCAACCCCGGCACCATCGCCAACACGTTGCGATAGGCTTGGAAATTCCACTGTTGCAGCCCCTCCCAAGACGGAATTTGCAAAAATGGCATCCCCGACGCCCAGACCAGCATCAACAGCGGCAACCCCGTCCCGATAAGGAAATAGGCCGACACAAAGCCCCAGCACCACCGACGCCCGCCCGCAGTTAGGGCAATCGGCGTTTGCGCTTTGCGCTTGCCCGTCAACACGACGTAGCGATCGGCGTTGCGCACACAATACAGGTAGGCAATCGCCAAAATCATCGCCATGCCCGCCATAATCAGGCCCAGTGACGCGCCCTCGCCATAACGCGGCAAGCCTGTCGCATCATGGATGAAGGCATAGAGCAAGGTGGCGGCAACATAGGTCCGCGCTGGCGTGGCCAACATCCCTGCGTAGTCGAACATCTCAATCGCGATGATGAAGTAGTACGCGGCCACAGCAAGGATCGCAGGCGCCGCCAACGGCAACACGATATAAAGCGCGGCAGTCCAGCGTTTCACCCCATTCGCGGCTGCCGCCTCTTCCAGCGAGGAATCGATCCCTTGGAACGTCGGCACCATCATAAAGAACGCAGGCGCGCTTAACGCGACCCCTTGCAACAGGATAACCCATTGTAGTGAATACACATTGAACGGCGTTTCGCGATGCCCGACGATCATCCGCCAAATCTCGTTCCCGACCCCGTTGCTCGGGTTAAAGATAAAGATATAGCCAAGGGCGACAAGAAAGCTGGGGATCGCAACGTTGATTGTAATCAGCGCAAGCATCACGCTTTTGCACGGCAGGTCGGTGCGGGTGTAGATCCACGCCAAAGGCACCGTGAACACGATCATCACAACAACCGTGCCGCCCCCCACGATCAATGTGTTGCCCATCGCGGGCCAAAATTGCGGATGCGACATCACGGCGGCAAAATCCGCAAACATTCCGCCCTCGCCGTTCGTCAAACTGGTCCAAACCAAGGTGACGACGGGGATAGCAAGTAGCATCAACGCGATGATGACAACCACCTGCACCGCGACAAGAAACGGATCGCGCGGGAAAAGCTTGCGGAGCCAATGCTCTGGCAGCTCATCGTGTAAGGTGTTCGTAAGCTCGTTCAATTCCATCCCCTCCCAAAGATATCATAGCTTTGTCAGGGCTAGTCGACGCAGCGGGTCATCTGGAATGAACAAAACCGCCATTGCCCATCTTCGCGCACCGCAACCTGCGTGGCAAAAGCCTGAACATCTTCCTTGATTGGCACGCGTTTTCCAATGGCCTCGGCAGGCTGCGCATTTGCGTTCGGGCGGATCCGGTTGATCAGCTTTCCGGTCAGAACCGCCGTATCACCATAGACACGCACCGCCAAATCAACCCGCTCGGGGATACGCGGAACTTCGGAAATATGGTCGATCCAGGCGTCCTTGCCGCTGCTCAACCCACCGCCGTACACATGGAGATAGTCATCGCGCAGCATCGTCGACAGCAGGGCCAGGTCGCCTTCGGCAATCGCCGCACAGCGCTTTTGCTCAAGCGCGATCAGATCATCATGGTCACTCATTTTACGTCCTCGATTTCAAGTTGATTTTTTGTGGCCGAGGTCTTCGGCTTGAACCGTATTGCGCAATGTGCCGATGCCCGAGATCGAGACTTCAACTGTCTCGCCCGGCTGCATAAACCGCTGCGGTTTGCGCGCCGCACCAACGCCGCTTGGCGTGCCAGTGCAAATAATATCGCCGGGCAAAAGCGTGGTGGCCGAAGAGATATAGGCGATCACATCCTCGATCCGGTGCGTCATCGTCCCAATCTGTGCCGACTGCACGATCTCGCCATCAAGCCGCGTCTCGATCCGCTGCGCATAGGGGTCGCCAAAGGCCTCCGCTGTGATGATACAGGGACCAAACGCGCCCGTGCCTTCAAAATTCTTGCCCATCCCGAATTGCGTTGAATGGTGTTGGAACCCGCGCACCGACGCCTCGTTATAGATCGAGTAGCCGAAGATATGATCGAAGGCATTTTCTGGCGCGATATGACGTCCGGCCTTACCGATCACGGCAACCAACTCGCCCTCCCAATCCAGCGTATCGCTTTGCGTGGGGCGGATCATCGGGGCACCGTCCGCAATTTGATTGCGCGCCATCCGAAGAAAGATTGTCGGGAAATCCGTTCCCGCAACGGGGGCTTCGCGTTCGTGTTCCGCGTAGTTCAGCCCAACGCAGAAAATCCCGCGAGGCCGCGTCAATGGCGGCAAAAGCCGCAACTCATCCAGCACCCGAACCGGCAGATCGCCTTTGGCCTGTCTGATTTTCTCTAACGCCGCATCGCCGCCCGCGATGACATCCGACATCGTTTGCGGCAGATCGGCCTGCGTCGAACCGACAACACGCACGGTCTGTCCGTCTTCTTGCACCCAGCCGAGGCACTCTTTGGAATTGGTTAGGAATGATACAAATTTCATTTATCTCTTTGCCGTCCCCCGCAGCGTTAACACCACGGATAGACTTGGCAGCCTTTCATTATGAGCGCCGTTAAAGGCACCATATGATCGGTAAAAACGTACGTCAAGCAATTTGGTCGATAAAATATGTGTGCCGAAATCTCGGGCGCAGCCTAGATTTTGTATGGAGCCGCGCGCCGAAATGCCAACAGAACGAACCCAAAGGTTTGTTTTATTGTACATTTTTCAACACTGACATTCACCAGACGCCCCTTGACCCGACAAACGAAGACCAAAATCATCGGCTTTTGGCGTCACAAACTTTCAGCGGGCACTTGGATTGGTCGGTCCCGCCCCTCGCATGCGTCGAATTTCGCCCAGCCAAATGTGCGGCAGCAGACCCGATTGAACCCATTTCACAAGGCCAGCATGGCGCGGGGCAAGCGTTTAACGCAGGGCTATTGACTTGCCATCACCGGAATCTGGAATTCAAAGGCTGCGCCAGTTTCACTTTCCGCAAGCCGCACTTGGCCTGCATGGGCCAGCGCCACATCCTTTATGATTGCAAGCCCAAGCCCGCAGCCGCCCGAGGCGTCATCTTGGCCACGGAAGAACCTATCAAAAAGCCGGCCTCGCGCCTCGACTGGCACGCCGGGGCCGTTATCCTGAACCCGTATTATGGCACGATCTTGCGCAAAGGTCAGTCGCACCACGATCTCTCCGCCATCAATGCAGCCATAGCGGACAGCATTGTCCAAAAGGTTCTCGATCGCTTCACCCACCATAATCTGGTCAATCCAGACCGGCGTAGGGGTGCCAACACGTTCAAAGGAAATATCACAGCCTTTGCGCAAATGCATTTCGGCAAAGGACTGGCACAGGCCTTTCAACAGGCCAACAAGATCGACCTCTGACCGCGCGGCCTGGCTTTTGCGACCCTGCGCCTTTTCCATCGACAAAAGCTGTTGTGTCAGGCGGCCGGTATTGCGGGCTGTTTCGGCAAGCTCTGCCACCCTGCGGCGCAAAGTGGGCTCATCAGGGGCTGTCGTCGCCGCTTCGGCTTGGGCCTGAATGGCGGCGATCGGGTTGCGCAATTGATGGGCCGCGTCCGAAATAAAAGCGTTGCGCAGCGCAAAAGCCTCGGCAAGCCGTTCAAACAAGGCGTTCATTGTACCAACCAGATTGCGAACCTCCTTGGGCACTTTACGTCGGATCGGGCGCAAATCATCGGGTGAACGCAGGGCCACCGCCTCTCGCAGTTGCAATAGCGGACGCAGCCCAAGGTTGATGCTGAACCAGACCAACAGCGCCGCCGCCATAATCACGACGGCCATGATTGTGATAGATTGGATCAAGAGTTGCAGGCTGAATGCGTCACGCTGATTGACCGTTTGCCACACGTCAACAGTGACCCAGCCGCCAAATTGCGGCTCGGCAATGAATTCGCGCAGTGTGACCACCCTGACGCGGCTGCCAAAATTTACCGAGTCATAAAAATACGGTACGCCCGATAACACTTCGGTATCCTCAGGCAAGGGCGGTGCATCGGAATAGCCGGTGATAAATCGCCCCTCGGGGCCCTCAATCCGGTAATAAACCGGATCGCCCAAGGCGCTGGTCAGAGAGTCGAGCAGCTTTTCGGTTAAAACATCGCCTTCGCTAAGCACCACATCGCGTGAGATTGTCAGAGCGACGGTCAGCAGCGTATTGTCGTATAGCCGCTGCGACATGCGCTCTGCCATGATATAGCGCACCGCTGCCGCACCGCAGGCCACAAAGATAAGCGGCAGGATAATCAAAACAAACAGGCGACTGCGTAAGGACCAATGCTTCATGTAGCCTCGTCATCCATCAGATAGCCAAGGCCTCTTGCTGTCCGTATCGTCACGCCGGCGCCCGCCAACTTGCGGCGCAAACGTGAGATCAGCAATTCAACGGCATTGGGCTCAACATCTGAACCCACCCCATAAAGAGTGTCTGCGATCCGGTCTTTTGAAACAATGCGCCCTGTATGATCCAACAGGCACTCAAAAAGTGCCAATTCGCGGCGGGGCAGGTCAATCACGCCACTGGGGCCAGACACTTGGCGCGCTGCGCGATCAAATTCAAGCGCGCCGATGCGAACGGTTCCTTTTTGAAAGTCCGGCCTGCGGCGGGCGAGGGCACGGATACGGGCCGTCAGTTCCATCATTTCAAAAGGCTTGACCAAATAGTCATCGGCACCCGCATCCAGCCCCTCTATGCGGTCGGAAAGCTCGCCCCGCGCGGTCAACATGATCACGGGAATCACCTTGCCAACGCTACGGATGCGGCGGACGATTTCGAATCCCGACATCCCCGGCAAGTTTACATCGATGATCGCCAAATCGGCTCCCTCGGCTGACAAAAACGCTACCGCGTCTTCCCCATCGGCAAGCCAGTCGACGGCATGCCCTTGATCTTGCAGCGCATTCCGTATCCCCCGTGCGAGGCTTTGATGATCTTCGACAAGGACAATGCGCATAAGATGGGCCTGACAGGTTTTAGACAGGATGCACCTTTATAAGGCATGTTATCAAGCCGTAAGACCGGGAGGGTCAAATTGCGGCAGATAAACTGAAACTGAGGGGGACGGATGCGTTTTGCATTTGGCCTGCTCGGAAGAATTCGGTCAGGGAGGACCATATATGTCAGGAATTTTCACCACCACGCGCCGTGGCGCGCTTGGTTTGGCGCTTGGTGCCGCAGCAGCCGTTAGCCTTGCAGGCCCAGCCGCAGCAGAAGTCTCGTTTAAAGGCAAAACAATCGAATGGATTATCCCGTTTTCGGCTGGCGGCGGTTCTGACACTTGGGCGCGCTTTAACGCACCTTTGCTTGGCAAATACCTACCCGGCAACCCGACGGTTGTTGTGGTGAACGAGCCGGGTGGCGGCTCGACCAAAGGCTCCAACCTGTTTGCGGCGCGTGCCAAGCCAGATGGTTTGACCATTCTGGGCACATCGGGGTCGACGCAGTTCCCATACCTTCTTGGCGATCCGCGTGTGCGCTATGAATACGCCGACTGGAAGATCGTTATGGCCTCGCCCACCGGCGGTGTAGTGTATACGTCGCCCTCAACCGGCGTGACCAAGCCAGAAGAAATTGGCAAACTGGTTGGCCAAAAGCTGATCTATGCCAGCCAAGGCGCCACGTCCCTTGATCTTGTTCCGTTGCTTGGCTTCAAACAGATGGGCCTAGATGTGCAGCACGTGTTTGGGTTCAAAGGCCGCGGCGATGGTCGTTTGGCGTTTGAGCGTGGCGAGACGAATATCGATTACCAAACCTCGTCTGCCTACATCAAAAACGTCCAGCCCTTGGTTGATGCAGGAACCGCTGTTCCGTTGTTTAGCTGGGGTGTGCTGGACGAAGACGGCAATCTGATGCGCGACCCGACGTTCCCGGATCTGCCCGATTTTGGCGAGGCCTACAAAACCATGACGGGCAACGCGCCGTCTGGGCCAGAGTATGACGCCTATTTCGCCTTCTTCACCGCAGGGTTCCCGGCGCAAAAAATGGTATTCCTTCCCAAAGACACCGCGCAAGAGATTGTCGATGCCTATCAGGCGGCGATCATCGCGATGAAAGAAGACCCCGATTATCATGCCAATAAAGAAGCCGTTCTGGGAACTTATGAGCAGGTGACAGGCAAGGCCGCTGATGCGTTGTTCAAAAAAGGCACCGTCATAACACCCGAGTTGCGCAAGCAGGTCGTTGATATGCTGGCTGCCGATTACGGCGTAAAGCTGGGCGAAGAGTAACATCGCGCTTTAAGGCGCAGGCCCGCTGACGGCCTGCGCCTTTTGCCATTTTGGCGCACCGCGCCCGTTCCCCAACCTGAATTATCCCCAAATCGCACCTCTTTTTTAGAGGGCGGAGGAGTTATGCCATGATCGACACCCTTCTCTCTGCGTTGGCCGCGCTGATGACGTTTCAGCATTTGGCCTATATGTTGCTTGGCGTTTCTGTCGGGCTGGTTATTGGCGTTATTCCCGGCCTTGGCGGGATCGCGGGCCTGTCTCTTTTGGTGCCATTTCTATACGGGATGGACCCGATTTCGGCCCTAGGCATGTTGATCGGGCTTGTCGCGGTTATTCCAACCTCTGACACGTTTGCCTCGGTTTTGATGGGGATTCCGGGGTCAAGCGCCAGCCAAGCTACGGTTCTGGATGGCTTTCCGCTTGCCAAACAGGGCCAAGCTGCGCGGGCATTATCGGCGGCTTTTATTTCGTCATTGTTTGGCGGGATTGTTGGTGCCGTTATCCTAACAGGCTTTGTGTTGATCGCACGGCCGTTGATTTTGATGTTTGGCTCGGCCGAACTGTTCATGCTGGCGCTGTTCGGCCTGTCGATGGTTGCGGTTCTGGCGGGGCGCAGCCTGCCCAAAGGGCTTGCCGCTGCTGCAATCGGCTTGTTGATCGGCTCTATCGGGGCCGCGCCTGCAACAGGCGAGTTCCGGATGATTTTTGGCACGGAATATCTTTATGACGGTATCCCGCTGGTGATTATCGGCCTTGGCCTGTTCGCCATCCCTGAAATTTCGGACCTGCTGCGCAAGAACAGCTCTATCGCCGAAGGCAACGCCCTTGGAAGCGGTTGGATGCAAGGCTTGCGCGATTGGTGGGCCAACCTGTTCCTGTCCATCCGTTGTTCCGGCTTTGGCTGCCTTATCGGGGCTATTCCGGGGCTAGGCGGCTCGGTCGTGGATTGGATCGCCTACGGTCACGCTGTGCAAACCACCAAAGACAATCCGCATTTCGGCAAGGGTGACATTCGCGGCGTGATCGCGCCCGAAAGCGCCAATAACGCGATGCAAGGCGGTGCGCTGTTGCCCACAATGTTGTTCGGAATTCCGGGGTCTGGCTCTATGGCTGTGTTCCTTGGCGGTATGGTCCTGATCGGGATTGAACCGGGGCCGTCGATGGTGGGGGCTGACCTGAACATCACCTATTCGATCATCTGGTCACTGGCGCTTGCCAATATCATGGGTGCGGGCATCTGCATGATGCTGGCGCAACCGATTTCCAACCTGACACGCATTCCGTTTCACTACCTTGCGCCCTGCATGATCGCGCTGATCTGCTTTGCGGCCTTCCAAGCAACGCGGGACTTGGCGGATTTGGTGGCGCTGCTGGGCATCGGGCTGGTCGGCATCTTGATGAAACGTTTCGGCTGGCCACGCCCTGCCCTACTGATCGGCTTTGTTCTGGCACCGCAAGCCGAGACGTTCTTTTACCAAGCGCTGCAATTCAATGGCTGGGGCTTCCTGCTTCGCCCCGGCGTGCTGATCATCGGCGCGATGACCTTGCTGTCGGTGTATTTCGGGTTGAAGAACCGCATTGATGATGTGGGGGCCGAAGGTGAGACTGTTGTAACCTCACACAGCAGCCGCAATATCCAGATCGTCTTTGCTTTGGCGGCAATGGTATTTTTTGGCTTGGCTTTGTGGGATGCGGCTGGACAAAGCCTGCTGGGCGGCGTGTTCCCGCTTGGGGTCGGCGTGGTTGGCGCGGTATTCGGGGTGATCTTGCTGGTTCACCTGTGGCGCGGGCATTCGGACCATCCGGCCTTTTACGATTATGAAATCGTTGGCGACCATGTTGGCAGTGAAGGCAACGGCTGGTTCTGGACTGGGCCTGCCTGGATCGGCGGATTGGTTGCGGCGACGGCGTTGGTGGGCTTCTACATCGCGATGATCGGCTTTTTCATTGCCTTCCTGCGCGTTCGGGCCAAGGCGACATGGCTGCGCACCCTGATCATGACAGCGTCGGCGGCAGCTTTCATCCTTGGGCTTGCCTACATGCTTAGCCTTAATTTCCCGTCGGGTTGGCTGCAAAACGCCTTTGACCTGCCGTGGCCAATTCGTTGAGGGGGGCTGCGCTATGACACAAACCGCAATCCCGCTTCTCTTCTTTCGCGGCGGCACATCGCGTGGGCCATATTTCAACCGTGCCGATCTGCCCAAAGATCGCGCAACCTTGGCCGAGGTTTTACTAGCGGTCTTGGGGTCTGGTCACGGCCTCAACATTGACGGCCTTGGGGGCGGGGCCGCTGTAACCACCAAGGTCGCTATGCTGTCGGTGTCGGATGACCCCGAGGCAGACGTGGATTATTTCTTTGCCCAAGTCTCGGTTTTGGACCGGACGGTCGATTTCAAGCCGACCTGCGGCAACATCCTGTCGGCGGTCGGACCTGCGGCAATAGAGATGGGGCTGGTTGCCCCCTCTGGCGATGAAACACGGATACGGGTTTTATCAACCAATACCGGTGCACGGATTGAGGCGGTGGTGCAAACCCCAGGCGGCACAGTTAAATACGATGGGCCCGCCGCGATTGACGGCGTTCCCGGCACGGCAGCACCGATCTATTTGAACTTTATGGATGTGGTCGGATCAACCTGCGGCGCGCTGCTGCCCACGGGCAACCTGCGTGATACCATCGATGGCATCGAGGTCACCTGCATGGATGTTGCCATGCCGATGGTTATTGCACGCGCCAGTGATTTTGGGCTGACCGGCTATGAATCCGCAGAAGAGCTGGACGCAAACCGCGCCTTTTATGACCGGATGGAACCGATCCGCATTGAGGCTGGTAAACGCATGGGGATGGGCGATGTTTCAGGTTCGGTCACACCGAAATTCGGCCTTTTGGCCGCGCCGCGCCAAGGCGGCACCGTGACTGCGCGGTATTTTATGCCGAAAAACTGCCACCCCACAATGGCGGTGACAGGGTCGCAATGCCTTGCGTCTTGCGTGTTGACCCCCGGCACCGTGGCCGAGGGGCTGTTTGACCCACCAGCAGGGCTACCGGCGGTTGTGGTGATTGAACACCCCTCTGGCACCATCGACGTAACGGTTGACTATGAAAACGGCACGGATGGGTTTGTCTTACGCTCGGCAGGTCTGTTACGCACCGCACGCCTGTTGGCAAGGGGCGAGGTGTTTGTACCGAATACGATTTGGCAAGGGCGCTGAAACTTTGGCGGCGCAGGGGGCCTCTCCTCCCTGTCGCCGCCTATGTTTTGCCCGCACCAAAGAACTTTGCGGCAAGCGGCGCGCCGGTAATAACCAGAATGATCCGCGTCAGGTGATGGGTAATCACAAACCCCAGATCCGCCCCGGCAACAATTGCCAGCACCGTCATTTCGGCCTGCCCACCGGGGGCATAGGCCAAAAACGCCTCTACTTTTGGGGCGAAACCAGCCAGAATGACAATCTCGGCGAAGCCTGCGGCCAAAAGGGCCAGCAAGATAACAAAAGCCGTGCCAGACAAGACCACTTGGCGCAGCTCTCGTATTGTGACGCCGACATAGTAAACGCCGATCCCCATTCCGATGAAATACTGCGCCGCGAGGATCGCTTCTTTCGGGGGCCGCATATGGATCAAGCCCGCAAGCGAGAACACTGCGGCAACAATCATTGGCCCAAGGATTGACGCACCAAACAGGCCAACGCGCTCGCCCCCTTTCCAGCCGATCAGGGCCGCCGCCGCCATCAAGGCCAACTCTTGCAACGGAATAGAGGTAAGAGGCGCGCCAATTGGGTTGCTAAGGGCGACACCGTAAAGCTGGGTCAGCAAGATGGGGGCAATCGTCACGATGATAAGCACGCGGGTTGCATGGACAAGTGACAGAATGCGCACATTGCCGCCGGCCTCGGCCCCAAAGATGACCATATCCTGCAACCCACCGGGCATCGCCGCGTAAAAGGCAGTTACCGGATCAAACTTGCAGACCCGCGTAAAGAACGGAACGCCGACCAGCGCAATCAGAGTGATATAAATCGGAACCAGTGCCAGCGACGCCGCCATCAGCGGCAATTGGTGCAGCAGGTCTGGCGTGATCGAGGCCCCCACCGCAACACCAAGGATCGTTCTGGCGGCAACCGAAATTTGGCCCAACCCCTTTAGTGGGGCACCGACGAGTGCCGCAATCAGGCAGGCGGCCATCGGCCCAAACAAAAACGGCAACGGAAGGCCAAGCAGGTAGAACACCAAAACACCCAGCGCAGCAATTCCTGCCGTTAACAGATGTGAGCGAAAAGGTTTCATCATAGGATCCTTGTGCCAGTTGCAAGAGAGTCTTGACTGATATTGCATCCAACTGTATACATCTGAATACAGATATCAAGCCGGAGTTTTCATGCCCCCGTCAGAACCAACCACCGAAGAAGACGGCCCACAGGGAAATGGGGCTTATCGCCGGCTTTTAGAGGATATTCGCGCAGGCACGCTTATTCCGGGTGCGCGTCTGCGCGAAACCGAATTGGCCGATCGCTTTGGCATCAGCAGAACCCCTGTGCGCGAAGCCATTCGCCAGCTGGAGGCTGACGGCCTTGTTGCCCATATTCCGCGGCAAGGGGCGACCATCCGTGTGTTGGATTACTCCGAAGTCATGGAGCTGTATGAGATGCGGACAGTGCTGGAAGGCACTGCAGCCCGGCTTGCCGCGCGGGCGGCATCCGACTTGGAGCTTGATGAGCTGGCCGCCCTAAACGCAGATCTTGGGGCGACAACAGACACGCGCACCGCCTATGAATTGAACCGGCAATTTCACATGACGCTGCTGGATGCGGCCAAAAATCGCTACCTCGTCAAATCGGTAAGCGCCTTGCAGAAAACGCTGCTTATCCTTGGGCCAACCACATTGATCGAGCCGGTTCGCGCCAAAGATGCGGTGACAGAGCACGAAGGCATTTTGGCGGCTTTGCGGGACCGTGATGGTTTGCGGGCCGAGGCCGCGATGCGCAGCCATATTGAAGCCGCCCACAGGGTACGCCTGCGTGCCTTGCGTGGCCGAGAGCGCCCTATTGAGGAATTGTAGGAATGAAACGGGCAAAGCCGCTAGAGCTGGAACAAATCTGGGATATCATTGTGGTCGGCGGCGGCAATGCGGCGCTTTGCGCGGCCATCACAGCGGCCGAAGCTGGTGCCAAGGCGCTGATCGTTGAATCCGCCCCCAAAACCTATCGCGGAGGCAACAGCCGCCATACCCGCAACTTTCGCTGTATGCACCAAGGGCCGCTTTCTGTGCTGACCGATAGCTACGGCGAGGATGAATATTTTGATGACCTCATGCGTGTCACCAAAGGCAAAACCGATGAACCTATGGCCCGTATGGCGATACGTCACTCTGAAGAATGCCTGCCGTGGATGGAGGCGCATGGTGTTCGCTTTCAACCCTCGCTGTCGGGCACATTGTCGTTAAGCCGCACGAATGCGTTTTTCCTTGGTGGCGGCAAGGCCTTGGTGAATGCCTATTATAACACTGCCGAAGATCTGGGCGTGTCTGTCGCCTATGATGCCGAGGTGACGCATGTGCATCTGGACGGCGACCGTTTTACCCATGTTGACCTGCGGATTGGCGGGCAGATGAAAAAGATAGAGGGGCGGGCGATTGTGCTGGCCTCGGGTGGGTTTCAATCAGATTTGGAATGGCTGACCCGGGCTTGGGGGCCAGCGGCGGCAAATTTCTTGATCCGTGGAACGCCCTATAATCGCGGCGTCGTGCTGCGCGACATGCTGGACCAAGGGGCCGATAGCGTCGGCGACCCGACACAATGCCACGCGGTTGCCATTGACGGGCGCGCGCCAAAGTTTGACGGCGGGATCGTGACGCGGTTGGATTGCGTCCCCTTTTCCATCGTCGTGAACAAAGATGCAGAGCGGTTTTATGATGAAGGCGAAGATGTCTGGCCAAAGCGCTATGCGATCTGGGGCCGTTTGGTTGCGGCGCAGCCCGATCAGGTCGGCTATGCGGTGATTGATTCCAAGTCGATTGATCTGTTCATGCCCTCGGTCTTTCCACCGATCAAGGCCGACAGCATTGAAGATTTGAGTCGGCAGATGGGGCTGGACGGCGCAAAGCTGTCACAGACTGTGGAGGCATTTAACGCGGCCTGTCAGACTGGCGATTTCCACCCCACCGAACTCGATGGTGTGGCGACCCAAGGGCTAACACCGGCCAAGACTAACTGGGCGCGGCCCATCAATAAACCACCCTATTACGGTTATCAGCTGCGCCCCGGCGTGACCTTTACCTATCTTGGGCTGAAGGTGTCGGACCGCGCGCAGGTTCACACCCCGCAAGGCCCCCTTAGAAACGTCTTTGCCGCTGGCGAAATCATGGCCGGATCAATCCTTGGCCAAGGGTATCTGGCAGGCTTTGGCATGACAATCGGAACCGTATTTGGACGTATCGCAGGCGCGGAGGCCGCAAAACATGTCAACTGATGCCATTCAAGAGGCCCGCCGCCAGACCGAGATTTGCAACGCCTGCCGCTATTGCGAAGGTTTCTGCTCGGTCTTTCCCGCGCTGACTCGCCAAAAAGCCTTTGCCGATGGTGATATCAGCCATCTGGCAAACCTGTGCCATAACTGTCGGGGCTGCTATTATTCCTGCCAATACACCGAGCCGCATGAATTTGCGCTGAACTTTCCGGCCGCCTTGGCCGAAGTGCGGCAAGAAAGCTGGGAACGGTTGGCATGGCCACAGCCTCTTGCCCGCTGCTTCCATCAAAGCGGGGTCTTGATAGCGGTGGTGGTCGCAATTGCCTTTGCCGTGGCCTTTGGGTTGACGCAAATGCTGCGCCCTGCTTCGGGTGATGGGTTCTATGCTTACCTTGCCCATGGCGCGCTGGTCGCGATTTTCGCGCCTGCCTTTTTGCTGCCGCTGCTGTCTGTCGGGTTCAGTTTGCGCCGCTATTGGCACGAAACCAACGGTGGGCCTTTGCCGTGGCGTGATGTTATCGGCGGCTTTCGCGCTGCGGCCAACCTGAAAAACCTGAACGGCGGTCAAGGCCAAGGCTGTAACTTTGAGGATGAAGACAGATATACCGACACGCGGCGTTGGTTGCATCAGGCGGTCATGTACGGCTTTCTATTGTGCTTTGCCTCCACCTCCAGCGGTACAATCCTGCACTATATGTTTGACATGCAGGCCCCTTATGGATTGTTCAGCCTGCCCAAGTTGCTGGGTATTCCAGGCGGCGTGTTGCTGACCATCGGCACCATTGGCCTGGGTTGGCTAAAGACCAAGGCAGACCCAAAGCTAGGTGCCGTGCGGGTCTGGGGCGGCGAAATGGCCTTCATCGCCCTTTTGGGGGCAACTGGCGCCACCGGTCTTGCGCTTTATGGCGCAACTGGCACTGCAGCCGTGCCTTTGCTTTTGGCTGTTCACCTTGGTTGCGTGCTGGCATTCTTTTTGCTGCTGCCTTTTAGCAAAATGGTCCATGGTTTCTATCGGTTGACGGCGCTCATATCGGAAAACCAAAAAACCCGTGATCACCAATCGTGAGGTTGGACCAATTGCCCCTAGGGCAGAGTTTTGCATGGTCCTTAGGTAACAGTAGAAATGATCCACCGTTGGGCGGCGATCCCAAGCCTCAAAAAGGTTACATCAAAGATACAAACGCTTAAGGGCCACGCTTGAAAACAGGTGTTCGCACGAAGCTTGGATTCACCCCAATATGTTCGCGGAATGCGCGGGTAAACGCGCTTGCTGTTGAATAGCCATAGTCATATGCGACTTGTTCAATCGTTTTTTGCGTTGTCTCAAGCGTTTGTTTTGCCTTTAGCAATTTCCAGTTTACCGCATAGTCACCAGGCGATTGGCCCATCAGTGATTTAAATGTTGCAGCAAACGAAGAGCGGGACATGCCAACCTTTTGCGCAAGATCGACAAGGCTATAGGACCATCCTTGTGGTTCGTGGATGGCCGAGAGCGCCGTTAAAATGCGTGCATCCCGCAAACCGGCATAGGGCCCGACATCTGCATCCGTGGTTTCAAAATAAGCGCGCAAAATCGACGTGAAAAGCGCATATGACAGGTGCTGGATAACAACGCGGCTGCCTTGTGCGCTGTTTTTCGTTTCGCGCACGATGAGGGGCAGCAATCCAAGCAGCAAGTTCCCCATCGGCAGATCATTCGTGCGCAAAATGATCTGGTTCGGCAAATGCCGGATCATCGGGTGCGGGTGCGAAAGATCATATTCAAAGTGGCCACAGACCATCGTCGTGGCTAATGGCCCCTGAATGAAAGGCTCGGCCCCGTTTTGCAGGCCTGCAATCACCTCGGTGCCGGGCGTGGCGATGCTGGCCGGATGGTCGCCAATCGTATGGGTCGCGCCCTTGGGGAACAGCACAATATCGCCTGCCGATAACAGCGATTGCGCTCCGTCCGAGTCAACTATGGCGCCGCCCCTGATCACAAAGTGAAACTGCGCAAAGCCTGTGTTGTCGACCGACATTTTCCACGGCCCACAAAAATCCTTTTGGAAATAGATAGAGCTTTGCACCCCCACCAATTCCAGAATGTCGCTAAGCGGGTCCATCGGGCATATCCTTTGGGCATAGAATGCGGCCCCGTGTTGCAAACTTCAACAGGGGCCGCAGATTTTTATGCTACCGATACGGGGGTGTAGAGGTAGGTGCCGTCCTCTTTCTGCGACATGCGCCCGATCCCCGGGAATGGAAAGTGGTAGCCCGCCACCAAAAGATTTTCCTCAACCGCGCGACCAAACAGCTTGCGGCGCGTGGCGACAGCGGCTTCGGGGTCATGTTCGATGCCCAAGGCCCAAGTTGGTTCATTCGTGCCAACGATGTAGTGGACCGAGGTGTCGATCATGTGCAGCAGAGACTCGTCTCCGCTGGTCAGCATAACCGCCATGTGGCCAAGTGTGTGGCCGGGTGCCGCGATTGCCGTGATGCCGGGTACAATTTCATCGCCGTCCTTAACGGTTTTAATCATGTCTTTGACGGGCGCCAATTTGTCATTGGCATAACCGATCATCAGGTTTTCAAAGTTCGCTTCGGTGCCGGGGGCTGCTGTCCAATAGGCCAGCTCGCTTTCGGGCATGAAGTGTGCGGCATTGGGGAAACACGGCTTGCCATTTTGCGACACGCCACCAAGGTGGTCATAGTGGCCATGCGTCAGGAAAACATGCGTGATGTCTTCTGGCGCAACACCAACGGCCTTGAGCCCCGCGAACAGACGGCCATTGTCAGGGGTCGAATCAGGCAAGGTGATGTCGCCCATGCCCGTATCAATAAGAACTTTGGCATCGCCCGTTTCCACAAGCAAAACCTGCGCCTGCATGTTGGCAAATTCCTGTGGCAGGCCGTATTTGGCGAACAGTTTGTCTACGCTGCCCGCGGGCTGGTTTGCGCCGAAAATGGCCGTTGGAACTGTGAACAACAGATCATCAATGACCGTCAGGCGCATATCGCCCAGCGAAAATCGTGCGACGGCCCGCATTGGTAGGTCGGTGCCGCCAGCGCGGGCGGCGGTTGTTCCCGCCAGCAAAGCCGGAGCTGCTGCAAGAAGGGCACCACCAAGCAAAGCTTTGCGGCGGTTGACTGTGAGGTACGACATGTGTTTCTCCTGAACTGCGTTTTCATGAAAAACATATATGATGATTATAATGGACGAATAATGGTGCAACGTCCAACTCTTAATACTTATCGTACAAAATTTGTCAATTTATTGATTTTATGGGCTGCGGTGTGGAGTGTGGATCAGTGCTTGTTCATTGTCGCTGAGCCCTGACCCGCCCAGTCATTACGGTTGCAGTGTCATGATATAATCTGTGAATATTCACCTAGACGAATTCATCCAAAGCTTTATCAGAGACTTCGGGGATGAAGACGTATCGTTAAACAAGGTCGATACAGCAGCGAGTCTATGATGATTCACGGTCCCAACGCATCGTCTGCAAATATAGAACACAACAGCACTTTCATGCGCGCCCTCGTCCTCGCCCCGACACCCATCTTTGAGGATACTGCGCGGCTGGCCCTGTTGACCTGGGGGCTGAACCCTCGCGGTCTGACAGGAACCCAAGTGCAGTCCCTGATTACCAAATTCGATGTGGAGTGGGATGTATGAAGTTTTCAGCGAACCTTGGGTTTCTATGGTCGGAGCTTTCGTTACCAAAGGCCATTGTGGCAGCTAAAGCGGCGGGCTTCGACGCGGTTGAATGCCATTGGCCTTATGACACACCGCCAAATGAGGTCGCCGATGCCTTGGCAGAAACGGGCCTGTCCATGCTCGGCCTTAATACGCGCCGTGGTGACGTGAACGGGGGTGAAAACGGGCTAGCAGCCTTGCCTGGGCGTGAAGCCGACGCACGCGCCGCGATCGACGAAGCTCTGACCTATGCCGTTGCAATCAAGGCTGAAAACGTTCATGTGATGGCCGGTTTCGCCTCGGGTTCTGTAGCGCACAATACTTTTCTGGCCAACCTGCGCTATGCATGCGCACAGGCCGCAAATCACAATATCACAATCTTGATAGAACCGCTAAATCACTATGATGCGCCGGGCTATTTCCTGACAACCACCACGCAGGCGAAAACCATCATCGACGCTGTGGACGCCACCAACCTGCGCCTGATGTTCGATTGCTATCATGTGCAATTGATGGAAGGTGATCTCACGTACCGTCTTCATGATCTGCGACCCCTCATCGGGCATATTCAGATTGCCTCGGTTCCAGATCGCGGCGCACCGGATCATGGAGAAATAAATTACGCCCATGTCTTTGCGGAAATTGTAAAGACAGGTTGGGGCGCCCCAATCGGGGCAGAATATAAACCCAATGGGCCGACAGATGAGACGCTTGGCTGGTTCTCACGCGCAAGGATGTGAATCTCCCAATTAGAGAAACAGAACTTTGTGCATTGCCCAATCGGCTTGGACGCATTTTGCAACCTGCATCCGCCGAGATCGGCCGCCCCCAAACGACAAGTGGCATCTGGAGGCTTTATCAGGTTATTGACGCGCCCAGGCTGCACGCATAGCCATCTCTCATCATCAGCAAAGTTTCACAGCCTCGCCTGAAAGGCTTCCGGTTGCCTCGGTCCATCATCCCCTATGCCGTTTGGGCGTACCATCGGTTTGCCCTGAGCCGCGCGATGTTGCGTTGCCTGTCAGCGTATTTGCAAAGTATCCGTCCGGTCTGACTGCCCTGCCTGCGTGATGGAGTGGGTGATAGTGTCCACCATGGATAGTGGACATCTTGAGGTTGGTGATGGCGGGGAAGAAGGGGTTGAAGAAGCGGGTCTGGTCTGACGTCGAGAAGCGCACGATTTGCGAGCAGACGCTGGCACCGGGCGTTTCAGTTGCACAGGTTGCACGGCGCTATTCGATGAACGCGAACCTGATTTTCAAATGGCTGAAGGATCCCCGATTTGCGCCGCCAGAGCGCGCACTCTCTCCGGAGGAGAGTATTGAGCTTGAGGGCATTTTCCTTCCCGTCGAGATTGATGGGCCTGCAATGAAGGTTTCTGGCGCTTCCGCGCGAATGAACGGCGTATCGGCTGAGCCCGGCTCACTTCGTCCGGCGCAGGTTGCCTAGGTCATCACCGCAGCGAAGGCTCGCTCCCGCCCTTCCACCCAAACACCCCCAAAGCCACCGCAGCGACCGGCAACCCGCGCCTGCACCGGCCATGTTGCCCTGTCATGCACCGCCAATCTGGTCGAGGGTGCAACCGGTTCGCCTGCCCCAATGAGGGAAACACCCCCATCATGAGCTACGCCACCATCGAGGCCTCAGCCGCCGAGGGCCGCCCGTATTTCCTCTACCAGTTCGTCGAGGGGGAACAGGTCTGGCGCTTCACCAGCAGGCCCGAGGATTGGCTCAGCGCAGGCAGGGGGGGCGACATCATCACCTGGCAAGCCGCTGCCGTGGCCCACGGTGATGTGGTGCAAACAAGTGAGATCGAGCGAGGGCGGCTGGAGCTCACATGGCCGCTCTCGCAGCCCTTTGCGCGGCGGTTTTTGGCGCCGCTCGGGAACACGCCAGTGACACTGACCATTTTTCGCGGCCACGAACAGGTCTTGGGCGAGACCGTCGCGCATTGGAAAGGCCGTGTGGTCGGGGCCGAGGTCGAGGGGGTGCGGATCCTCCTCAACTGCGAGTCCGTCTTCAGCACCCTGCGCCGCGCAGGCGTGCGGGCAAAGTATCAGCGCCTCTGCCGCCATGCACTTTACGGCCGCGGCTGCGGGCTCGATATTGCACTGCACTGGCAAACCGGAACAGTGACTGCGGCCTCCGGTACTGCGGTGACAATCCCAGAGGCTGCGAGCCAGCCCGATGGCTGGTTTCGCGGTGGTGTGCTGCGGTTTGGCACCCAGCTTGGGTTTATCACGGGGCATGCCGGGGCGGCTCTGACCCTATCACGGCCAATGCCAGATCTGGCCGCAGCCCTCGCCGCCCCCGAGATTGATCCCGTCACAGGCGCGCCGCTGCCCCTGCTCGCCGACATCGCCCCAGGATGTGATCTGCGTGCTGCCACCTGTGCCACAAAATTCGGCAATGTCCTGAACTTCGGGGGCTTCCCCGAGATCCCGGGCCGCAATCCCTTTGGCGGCAGTTCCATCGTCTGACGCACTCCCGCGTCCCCAAACAGCAAACGGCACTCCCATATGGTCTGGACCTTTATCGCGCGGCTCGTTCTCGGGCTCGTGCTGTCTGCAATTTCCTATGCGTTGAGCCCAAAACCCAAAGTCGAGAAGCCCCAGGCCGCGGGTCTCGACGATTTCAGCCTACCCACCGCCGAGGCGGGCCGGCCCATCCCGGTTGTCTTCGGCACCATGCTGATCACCGGCCCCAACGTGGTCTGGGCCGGTGACCTCCGGGTCGTTCCCATCAAGAAGAAAGGCGGTAAGAAGTGACGCGCGTAATCCTCCAAGTGTTAATTGTCACTGAGAACTGACCCGGCGGGGATGCGGACAAAAACTTGGACTGTTTTTACGTCATAAGTCCTAGGCTTTTACGGTATTCGATTGGGCTTCGACCGCCAAGAGACATCTTGATACGTGTTTCGTTATACCAGCGGATGTAGGCGTCAACCTCGTCAATAAACTGGGCTGCGGTGAGGGCCCGCCAATCACGAGGATAGAAGAACTCAGTCTTCAGGCGCCCGAAGAAGCCTTCGCATGCGGCATTGTCTTGCGAGCTCGCCTTTCGTGACATCGAACGAACGAGCTTTGCTGCGTCGATACGTTCCAGCCAGCCAGGCCAGCGATAGTGGCCTCCGCGATCGCTGTGGATTATGGGCCGCGCTTCGCTGTCAGCGATGGT